>NZ_LT607750.1:6506044-6854588 GCF_900090235.1 Micromonospora echinaurantiaca
CCGGGCCGGCTCGGCCGAGGGCAGGACGAGCGGGAACCGGGCCGCCCCGATCGCGGCCCGCAGGCCGGCGAGCGCCGCGGGCAGGCTGTCGTCCCCGGTGGTGGCGGGCGGGTCCTCCCCGGCGTCCGTGGAGCCGGTGCGGGCTGCGACGGCGGGCGCGCCGGACTGGGTGGCGGGATCGCCGTGCGTCGTCACCGCTAAAGCGTGCCCGACCAATGCAAGGGAAGACAACTGATGAGTAGCTGTGTCGGACTTGCGTCAGCCAGACTCAACCTCGACTTGACGATCGCCGGCCGCGTGGCACTATTGAGTCAAGTTCACTCAACTTGTGGTGGGGTCCGGCAGCGGGCACCCGCCGGACAGTTCAGCGGGCGGCCCGTCACCTGCTCAACGTAACGAAGCGAGGAAGCGAAGATGGCACGTGCGGTCGGTATCGACCTCGGCACGACGAACTCCTGCGTCAGCGTCCTGGAGGGCGGTGAGCCCACCGTCATCGCCAACGCGGAGGGCTCGCGGACGACCCCGTCGATCGTCGCGTTCGCCCGCAACGGCGAGGTGCTCGTCGGTGAGGTCGCCAAGCGCCAGGCGGTGACCAACCCGGACCGGACCATCCGGTCGGTGAAGCGGGAGATCGGCACCAACTGGTCCGTCGACATCGACGGCAAGAAGTACACCCCGCAGGAGATCTCGGCGCGGACGCTGATGAAGCTCAAGCGGGACGCGGAGGCGTACCTGGGCGAGCAGATCACCGACGCGGTGATCACCGTCCCGGCCTACTTCAACGACGGCCAGCGCCAGGCCACCAAGGAGGCCGGTGAGATCGCCGGCTTCAACGTGCTGCGGATCGTCAACGAGCCGACCGCGGCCGCCCTGGCGTACGGGCTGGACAAGGGCTCCAAGGAGCAGACCGTCCTGGTCTTCGACCTCGGCGGCGGCACCTTCGACGTGTCGCTGCTGGAGCTGGCCGAGGGCGTGGTGGAGGTCAAGTCGACCAGCGGTGACAACCAGCTCGGTGGCGACGACTGGGACCAGCGGATCATCGACCACCTGGTGAAGACCTTCCGCGGCGAGCACGGCATCGACCTGGCGCAGGACAAGATGGCCCTGCAGCGGCTCCGGGAGGCCGCCGAGAAGGCCAAGATCGAGCTGTCCGCCGCCACCACCACCAACATCAACCTGCCGTACATCACCGCCGGCGCCGCCGGCCCGCTGCACCTCGACGTGACGCTCAGCCGGGCCGAGTTCCAGCGGATGACGCAGGACCTGCTGGACCGCTGCAAGGGCCCGTTCGAGCAGGCCGTGAAGGACGCCGGGATCAAGGTCTCCGACGTCGACCACGTCATCCTGGTCGGTGGTTCGACCCGGATGCCGGCCGTGACCGAGCTGGTCAAGCAGCTCACCGGCAAGGAGCCCAACAAGGGCGTCAACCCGGACGAGGTCGTCGCCGTCGGCGCCGCCCTGCAGGCCGGTGTGCTCAAGGGCGAGGTGAAGGACGTCCTGCTGCTCGACGTGACCCCGCTGAGCCTGGGCATCGAGACCAAGGGCGGCATCTTCACCAAGCTGATCGAGCGCAACACCACCATCCCGACCAAGCGCTCCGAGGTCTTCACCACGGCGGACGACAACCAGCCGTCGGTGCTGATCCAGGTCTTCCAGGGCGAGCGCGAGATCGCTGCCTACAACAAGAAGCTCGGCACCTTCGAGCTGACCGGCCTTCCGCCGGCGCCGCGCGGCGTGCCGCAGATCGAGGTCACCTTCGACATCGACGCCAACGGCATCGTCAACGTGCACGCCAAGGACCTTGGCACCGGCAAGGAACAGAAGATGACGATCACCGGCGGCTCCTCGCTGCCGAAGGACGACATCGAGCGGATGCGCCGGGACGCCGAGGAGCACGCGGAGGAGGACAAGCGCCGCCGCGAGGAGGCCGAGACCCGCAACGTGGCCGAGGCGCTCCAGTGGCAGACCGAGAAGTTCCTGGCGGAGAACGGCGACAAGCTCCCCGCCGAGAACAAGGACCAGCTCAACGAGGCCCTCGGCGAGCTGCGCGGCGCGCTCGGCGGCAGCGACATCGAGAAGATCAAGTCGGCGCACGAGAAGCTGGCCCAGGTATCCCAGCAGGCCGGTTCGCTGCTCTACGCCCAGCAGGCCGAGCAGCCGCAGCCGGGTGCCGAGGGTGCCGGTGCCGGGACGACCGGTGGGGCCCAGGCCGGCGGTGCGCAGGCCGGTGGCGCCGACGACGTGGTCGACGCGGAGATCGTGGACGAGGACAAGAAGTGACCTTGCCCCTCGCCAGCCGAACTCCACGCACAGGGATGAGGTAGCCGTATGACGGAGAAGCCACGAGCCGCCGACCCGGGCGCCACCGGGTCGGCGCCGGGTGGCTCCGCGCCCGCCGAGCCGACCGAGAAGGCCGCTGGCGGGAAGCCGCGGGTCGTCATCCGCAACAACCGCAAGATCAGCGAGACGGTCGAGCCGGAGGCGGCCGCCGCCGACGCCGGGACCGACGTCCCGGCCGAGGGGCTGGTCGAGGAGGCCGAGGTCGTCGTCGACGAGATCGAGGTCGAGGCCACGCCCGCCGAGGGTTCGGCGCCGGGCGGTCCGCCGGTGGTGGACGCGCCGGCCGAGCCGGCGGAGGGCGGCGCCGGCACCGGCACCCCGCTCGCGGCCGAACTGGAGGCGCTCCGCGCCGACCTGGACGAGCGGACCCGGGACCTGCAGCGGGTGACGGCGGAGTACGCCAACTACCGCAAGCGGGTGGACCGCGACCGGGGCCTGGTCACCGAGCAGGCCACCGGGGCGGTGCTCGCCGCGTTGCTGCCGATCCTCGACGACCTGGACCGGGCCCGCGAGCACGGCGACCTGGTCGGGCCGTTCGGCTCGGTGGCCGAGCAGCTCACCACGGCGCTCGGCAAGTTCGGGCTGACCGCGTTCGGCGAGCAGGGCGACCCGTTCGACCCGACCCGGCACGAGGCGGTGGCGCACCAGACCTCGGCCGACGTCACCGAGCCGACCTGTGTGCAGATCATGCGACGCGGCTACCAGATCGGCGAGCGGCTGCTACGGCCGGCGCTGGTCGGGGTCGCCGACCCGGAATAGATGCGAACGAGTGACCGGACCGCCCCGCCCGCCGGCGTACGACGGGCGGGGCGTCCGGGCCAAGTGGGCCGGGAGGGGGTGGACCGGTGAGTTCCAAGGACTGGATCGAGAAGGACTACTACGCCGAACTGGGCGTGACGAAGGCCGCCTCCGCAGACGAGATCAAGAAGGCGTACCGCAAGCTGGCCCGGGAGTCGCACCCGGACCACAACCCGGGTGACCCGAAGGCGGAGGAGCGGTTCAAGGCCGTCTCCGAGGCGTACGCGGTGCTCGGCGACGAGGCCAAGCGCCGGGAGTACGACGAGATGCGCTCGCTGTTCGGCTCGGGCGCGTTCCGGCGGGGCGCCCGCGGCGCCGGCCAGCCCGGCGGGATGCCGTTCGACGTCTCCGACCTGTTCGGCGGCGCGGCCGGCGGGGGTGACCGGCGCTTCGGCGGCGCCGGCTTCCAGGACCTGTTCAGTTCGATCTTCTCGGGTGGCGGGGGCGGGACGGCGCCCCGGGGACCGGCCCGGGGACGGGACGTCGAGGCCGAGGTCGCGCTCGACTTCGGCGACGCCGTACGCGGAGTGACGCTGCCGCTGACGCTGCGCGCGCCCGGGGTCTGCGACACCTGCCACGGCAGCGGGGCCAAGCCCGGCACCCAGCCGCGCACCTGCCCGGTGTGCCAGGGCGCCGGCGTGACCACCCGCAACCAGGGGTCGTTCAGCTTCTCCGAGCCGTGCCGCAACTGCCAGGGCGTGGGCACGATCGTCGAGGAGAAGTGCCCGGAGTGCCAGGGCACCGGCGGGGTCACCAAGACCCGCACGCTCAACGTCCGGTTCCCGGC
The DNA here is from genome assembly GCF_900090235.1 of Micromonospora echinaurantiaca. Classification (NCBI taxonomy): domain Bacteria; kingdom Bacillati; phylum Actinomycetota; class Actinomycetes; order Micromonosporales; family Micromonosporaceae; genus Micromonospora; species Micromonospora echinaurantiaca. The sequence continues at coordinate 6,509,970 of NZ_LT607750.1, forward strand.
CGGGGTCGCCGACGGCCAGCGGATCCGGCTGGCCGGGCGGGGTGAGCCGGGCGAGCGCGGCGGTCCGGCCGGCGACCTGTTCGTCCACGTGAAGGTCCGCCCGGACGAGCTGTTCGGGCGTGCCGGCGACGACCTGACGCTGACCGTGCCGATCACGTTCGCGGAGGCGGTGCTCGGCACCGATCTGCGGGTACCCACGCTCGACGGCGCGGTGACCCTGCGGGTGCCGCCGGGCACCCCGAGCGGCCGGATCCTGCGGGCGCGGGGCAAGGGTGTGGTACGTCGCGACGGGCGCGCTGGCGACCTGCTGGTGACGCTCGACGTGGTGGTGCCCGCCGGAGTGTCCGACGAGGCGCGGGCGGCGCTCGAGACCTTCGCCGCGCAGACCCCGCCGGCCGCTCGGGAACATCTCGACGCGCGAGTGCGTCGGTTCAGTTAGCCGGTGGTGGAGTGCACGCGGAGGTGAGTGGCATGTCGGGCGAGTTCGTCGGCTCGGACGACCCTGCCTACGAGGCCAAGGTGCTGATGATCTCGGTGGCCGCGCGGATGGCGGGGATGCACCCGCAGACGCTGCGCCAGTACGACCGGTTGGGCCTGGTGCAGGCCGGCCGGGCGGCGGGCGGCGGGCGCCGGTACAGCGTCCGGGACGTGGTGCTGCTGCGCGAGGTGCAGCGGCTCAGCCAGGACGACGGCATCAACCTGGCCGGGGTCAAGCGGATCATCGGCCTGGAGCGGCTGCTGGAGCAGGCCCAGCAGCGGGTGGCCGAGCTGGAGGCGGAGCTCGACGCCGCGTACCGCCGGATCGCCGAGCTGGAGTCGCTGGCCCGCTTTCCGGGCCGAGACCTCGTGCCCACCAACCGCACCACCACCGCCCTGGTGGTCTGGCGACCCCGCCGGGGGCCCGAACGCTGACCACCGCTGACCCGGAAGCCGCTGCGCCGGCCCGGTCCGCTCGCCGGAATCCCGGCGCGGGCCGGGCCGGCTTCGTTATGGTGCCAATAGGTCCTATCCGCTTAATCCGGACCTAACCTACTGACCCGGTGAGGGGGAGCAGGTGGCGGAGCCAGCGAAGAAGGTGGCGGAGCAGGCGGAGCAGCGACTCGACAAGGTGGCCGAGACGGTCCGGGAGAAGTTCGACGAGATCCTCGACGGCCGGTTCACCGACCAGGTCGACCACGGTGTCGACAAGGGGCGGACCGACACTCGCCCCCGGAAGCAGGGCGGTCCGGTTCGCTGACGACCGGTACGCCGACGTGCGGGCCGGGACCCACGGGGGGTCCCGGCCCGTTCGCCGTCGCGAGGTGTGGGCCGGGACGCCGCGATCCTCAGGGCGGGGGTCCCGGCCCGTTCGCCGTCGCGAGGTGTGGGCCGGGACGCCGCGATCCTCAGGGCGGGGGTCCCGGCCCGTTCGCCGTCGCGAGGTGTGGGCCGGGACGCGGCGATCCTCAGGGCGGGGGTCCCGGCCCGTTCGCCGTCATGAACCACTCGGTGTGCGGCGAACAGGGGTGTCCGGCGGCGCGGTTGGCGCGAGATCCCGCAAACGGAGTCGATCAGCGAGGGGTGCCAGCTCAGCCGATGCGGCGGTTCTCCCGGACCAGGCCGCCCTCGCACCAGTCGCGGTAGACGAAGAGGTCCGGCCGGGCCAGCAGCACCCGGCTGTTGTGCGCCCAGGTGCGCATCAGCTCGTCGCCGTCCCGCTCGGCCTGCTCGACCAGCTTGCGGAAGCGCCGCTTCGGGTGGGCCCGGAAGTTCGTCCGGATGCCGTCGGCGGCGTAGATGTAGAGGCAGTGCAGCGCGAACCGTCGCGCCGGGCAGGCCGGGTCCATGGCCAGGTCGAACAGGGTCATCACCAGCCGGTCGCCGGAGACCAGCAGATCCCAGTCGGGGGGCATGGAGGACAACGGAACGGAGTCGGGATGGTAGGCCCACGCCCGCAGCTCCGCCGGGGACGGGTCGACCGGGTTTGCGAACCCGTGGAACGTCGACTCCTGCACGCTCACCGGCCAACCTTCCGCTCTCGCCCGAGGGAGCACGCTCCCGCGAACCCTGGCTGCTGGGGCGACACGGTAACGCGCCACCGGCGACCGGCGGTAGACCCTGGCGGCAGCAATTCGGCAACCGTTGGCCCGGCCGGGTCGACCGTACGGTCGACCCGGCCGTCCAGGCTGATGTGCAGGTCAGTCCGGCACGGGTGCTGGCTGGGCCCGCTGCGCCGCGCCGCGCTGGCGCACCCAGCGCTTGAACCACGCGAGGTCGGGCAGCCGGGCCAGCATCGGCCCGGTCACCACGGTGATCAGGACGTACGCCGTGGCGAGCGCCGCCAGCTTCGGCTCGACGCTGCCGGCGGCCACCGCGAGCCCCGCGATGACGATGGAGAACTCACCGCGCGGCACCAGGGCCAGGCCGGCCCGCCAACGACCGGGTTCGGCGATGCCGACCCGGCGCGCGGCCAGGTAGCCGGTGAGCGTCTTCGTCGCCATGGTGACGATGGCCAGCCCGAGCGCCGGCAGCAGCACCGGTGGGATGTCCCGCGGGTCGGTGACCAGCCCGAAGAAGACGAAGAAGACCGCGGCGAAGAGGTCCCGCAGCGGGGTGAGCAGCTCGGTCGCGTGGTGCGCCACCGGCCCGGAGAGCGCGATGCCGACCAGGAACGCGCCGACCGCCGCCGAGACCTGGAGCTTGGCCGCCACACCGGCCACCAGCAGCGTCATGCCGAGCACACCGAGCAGCAGCGCCTCGGGGTCCTTGGCCGACATGAAGGTGGAGATGGCGTTGCCGTAGCGGATGGCGACCACCAGCACCAGCAGCACCGTGCCGACCGCGACGGCGAGCGCGATGCCGCCACCCAGCAGGCCGGTGCCGGCCAGTACGGCGGTGACCAGGGGCAGGTAGAGCGCCATGGCCAGGTCCTCGATCACCAGGACCGACAGGATCACCGGGGTCTCCCGGTTACCGAGCCGGCCCAGGTCGCCGAGGACCTTCGCGATCACACCGGACGAGGAGACCCAGGTTATGCCGGCGAGCACCAGCGCGGCCACCCAGTCCCAGCCCAGCAGCAGCGCGAACGCCGCGCCGGGCAACGCGTTGAGCAGGCCGTCGATCAGGCCGGCCGGCGCCGCGGACCGCAGGTTGCCGACGAGTTCGTTGGCCGAGTACTCCAGGCCGAGCATCACCAGCAGCAGGATCACGCCGATCTCGGCGCCGACGGCGAAGAACTCCTCGCTGGCGTTGAGCGGTAGCAGGCCGCCGTGCCCGAAGGCGAGCCCGGCGAGCAGGTACAGGGGGATTGGCGAGAGGCCGATCCGGCGGCTCAGCCGGCCGAGCAGGCCCAGCAGGAAGAGCAGCGCGCCGACCTCGACGAGCAGTGTTGTGGTCTCGTGCATCCGCGCCTCAGCCGTCCGGGTCGCTGTCGGCGAGGATGGCGGTCACCCCGTCGAGACCCTTGCGGGTACCGACCACGACCACCACGTCGCCAGCGGCGAAGCGGAAGGACGGCTCCGGCGAGACGATGACCTCGCCGTGACGCAGCACCGCCACGATCGAGGCACCGGTGCGGGTGCGCGTCTGAGTGTCGGCCAGCTTCCGGTTCACGTACTTCGAACCGGCCGGAATGGCGATCTGCTCGGTGAGCAGCCCGGCGGCCTGCTCGCGCAGCCCGGAGAGCTGGCCGAGCATCAGCGACGCACCGAGGATGTCGGCGAGCGCCTCCGCCTCGTCGTCGGTCAGCGGGATGTCATGCTGACACGAGTCGGGATCGTCCGGGTCGTACAGGACGAGATCACGACGGCCATTACGGTGGGAGACCACGCCGAGCCGGCGGCCGGACTCCGTCAACAGATCGTGACGGACCCCGATGCCCGGGAGGGCGGTCTGTTCGACACGTACACGCACATCGACAAGGCTACCGCTCGCTGACAGCCGTAGATCTTGGTACGAAATGGCCCCTCCAGGGGCACTTTGTCACCAACTCCTACCGATGTTCCGGGCGGGGAGTGACGTAGGTGCCCTTGCCCTGGTGGCCTTCGATCAGCCCTTCCGCCTGAAGGATCAGCAGGGCGGAACGGACCGGCTCGGCCGAAACCCCGTACTGGGCGATCATCTCGCGCAGTGACGGCAACTTGTCGCCCGGCGCGTACTCGCCTGAGCTGATCTTGTCGCGGATGTCCTGTGCGATGCGCTGACGGTCGGATACTCGGGGCATGGGCGGCAACTCCTGGTAGGCCCCAAGATCTTCCCACGCCTGTGCGCCCCAGCCAACACTTGTTGTGCCGAGCTTGGTACTCATTGTCTTTGCATGCTTTGCATTGTATGTTGACTTCCACGGATGCGGTCGGCGGAAGTCCTGGTAGGCAACCGGCTCCGAGTACGGCATTCGTCGTTCCACTGGCACGGCCGGCCGCTCCCCGGCGCCCGGCCGTGCCAGTGCCTGGACGCCCGACATCCGCCCACCACCCTCCTCAGAAGGACGACGATGACTGATCGCATTGGCCCGCGATGAGTGGGCGGTACGTGATCCATCTGCCGGTGACCGCGCCTGATCTGGCGCGGGCCAAGATGCTCGGCCGGACCGCCGGCCGCGCGCTGGCCTTCCTCGCCCACGTCGAGCCCGGTGGCATCACCGTCTCCGCCGAGGACAACCAGGGCGTACGGCACTGGGTGTTCTGTGACCGCCGGCTCGACGGGGGCCGTCGGTGCGTGCTGCGGGCCGACCATGAGACGCCCTGCACGCCACGGCTGCCCCGCTGACGACGCCGGACGCGACCGCGGCGTCCTTCGTGATGTCGTAGCCGACTCAGCTCCACAGCGCGGCAGTGCCCGCCCCGGCGGGAAAGCCGGGGCGGGCAGGAGAGCACGAGCAGTCAGGTCAGGCTGGCGAAGAAGGCGCGGATGTCGCCGACCAGCACGTCGGTCGCCTCGTGGGCGGCGTAGTGGCCGCCGACCTCGCCGCGCCCGTCGACGTCCGCCTCGTACGCCGTCCAGCGCACGATGTTGGCGTGGTCGCGCTCGGCGAAGCGGCGGATCGACTGGAAGTCGCCGGGGAACATGGCCAGCGCGGTCGGCACAGTGGTCGGCCCCTCGGGCTGCTCACCGGCGTGCGCGTCCTCCCAGTAGAACCGGATGGCCGAGCCGGCGGTGCCGGTGAACCAGTAGAGCGCCACGTTGGCCACGACGAACTCGTCGTCCAGGCTCTCGTCGAACAGTTGGGCGTTCCAGGCAAGCAGCCCGACCGGTGAGTCGGCCAACGCGAACGCCAGGGTCTGCGGCTGCTGGCTGTGCACCTGGTTGAAGGAGAACTTGTTCTCGTAGAACCACTGGAGGTGCTTGAGCGCCGCCTGGTCGGCCGCGGACAGGTCGGCGAACTCGGCCGGGTCGCCGGACGGGAACGAGAAGAGCTGGGTGACGTGCACGCCGAGCACGTGCTCCGGGTCGATCCGGCCCAGCTCGGGCGAGATGAGCGAGCCGCCGTCGTTGCCGACCGCGCCGTACCGCTCGTACCCCAGCCGGCTCATCAGCTCGGCCCAGGCGCGGGCGGTGCGGTAGCGGTTCCAGCCGGCCTCGCCGGTCGGGCCGGACCACCCGAAGCCCGGAATCGACGGGATGACCAGGTGGAACGCCGGCGCCGCCGGGTCGGTGGGCTCGGTCAGCGGGGCGATTACGTCCAGGTACTCCAGCACCGAGCCGGGCCAGCCGTGGGTGAGCACCAGCGGGGTGGCGTCCGGCCGGGAGGACCGGACGTGCAGGAAGTGCACCCGCTGGCCGTCGATCTCGGTGACGAACTGCGGGTGGGCGTTCAGCCGGGCCTCGACGGCCCGCCAGTCGAACGTCTCCAACCAGTAGGTGGCCAGGCCCCGGACCCGGTCGGTGGTCATCCCGTACGCGCCGCCGACGCCGGGCAGCTCGCCGGGCCAGATGGTCCGGCGCAGCCGGTCGGCCAGGTCGTCCAGGGCGGCCTGCGGGATCTCGACGCGGAACGGGCGGATGGCGGTGCCGGTCATGGCTGCTCCTTCAGAACGGAATGTTTCGTTCCGTTCCAACGTAGCAGATCGGAACGATCCGTTCCACTGCTAATCTCGATCCATGCCGAACCCGACCGGAAACGCCGCCGCGCCGCTGGCCGGCCGCCGCGCCCAGGCTGCCCGCAACGACGCGGTGATCCTGGAAGCGGCGCGCGCCGTCTTCCTCGACGACCCGAAGGCGCCGATCGCCGCCGTCGCCGACCGCGCCGGCGTCGGCATCAGCGCCCTCTATCGCCGGTACGCGGGCAAGGAGGACCTGCTCCGCCGGCTCTGCCACGACGGGCTGCGCCGGTACGTCGCCGAGGCCGAGGCGGCGCTCGCCGACCCGGACGGCTGGCGGGGGTTCGCCGGCTTCCTGGAGCGCGTGGTCGACGCCGACGTGCACTCGCTCACCGTCCACCTGGCCGGCACCTTCACCCCGACCGAGGAGATGGGCCGGGACGCGCAGCGCGCCAACGAGCTGACCGTGACGCTGGTCGAACGGGCCCACGCCACCGGCCGGTTGCGGCCCGACGTGGTGACCCAGGACGTCGGGCTGTTGCTGGAGGGTTGCGCCGCGCTGCGCGTACCCGATCAGGAGCGGACCCGGCAGTTGCGCCGGCGCCACCTGGCGGTGCTGCTGGCCGGCCTGGCCGTGACCGACCCCCCGCTGCCCGGCCCGCCGCCGGCGGCGGGCGAGTTCGCCTGGCGCTGGCGCCGCCCCGAGTGACTCAGCTCACACTGTCAGGGTTGAGCGGAATAGGCTCAACTCTGGTTGTGTCCTTTCCAGTGGACACGCCGATCCGGGGGAGCCCATGAACACGGAACGCCTCACCACCAAGAGCCGCGAGACGATCACCGGTGCCGTCGCGCTGGCGAACCAGCGCGGCCACGCCACCGTGGAGCCCTGGCACCTGCTGCTGTCACTGCTGGACACCGAGGGGTCGACCGCCGCCGGCCTGCTGCGCGCCGTCGGGGCCAACCCGGCAGAGCTGCGCCGGGCCGCCCAGCGCGCGGTCGACGCGCTGCCCGCCGCACGCGGCTCCAGCATCGCCGAGCCGACCCTGGCCCGCGAGTTCGTCAACGCCATCGGTGCCGCCGAGCAGATCGCCCGCCCGCTGGGCGACGAGTACACCTCGACCGAGCACCTGCTCGCCGGCCTGGCCCGGGTGGGTGGCGCGGTGTCCGGCGCGCTCAGGTCCGCCGGCGCCACCGAGGAGAACCTGGTCGCCGCCTTCCCGACCGTGCGCGGCGGGGACCGGCGGGTCACCACCGCCGACCCGGAGCAGACCTACCAGGCGCTGGCCAAGTACGGCGTCGACCTGACCGCCAGCGCGCGGGACGGCAAGATCGACCCGGTGATCGGCCGGGACTCGGAGATCCGCCGGGTGATCCAGGTGCTGTCCCGGCGCACCAAGAACAACCCGGTGCTGATCGGCGAGCCGGGCGTCGGCAAGACCGCCATCGTCGAGGGGCTGGCCCAGCGGATCGTGGCCGGCGACGTGCCGGAGTCGCTGCGGGACAAGAAGCTCGTCTCGCTCGACCTGGGCGCGATGGTCGCCGGCGCGCAGTACCGCGGCCAGTTCGAGGAGCGGCTGAAGTCCGTGCTGGAGGAGATCAAGAACTCCGACGGGCAGGTCATCACGTTCCTCGACGAGCTGCACACCGTGGTCGGCGCCGGCAAGGGTGAGGGCTCGATGGACGCCGGCAACATGCTCAAGCCGATGCTGGCCCGCGGCGAGCTGCGGATGGTCGGCGCCACCACGCTGGACGAGTACCGCGAGCACATCGAGAAGGACCCGGCGCTGGAGCGCCGCTTCCAGCCGGTGCTGGTCGGCGAACCGACCATCGAGGACACCATCGGCATCCTGCGCGGCCTTAAGGAGCGCTACGAGGTGCACCACGGCGTACGGATCACCGACGCCGCCCTGGTCGCCGCAGCGTCCCTCTCCGACCGCTACATCACCGACCGGTTCCTGCCGGACAAGGCGATCGACCTGGTCGACGAGTCCGCGTCCCGGCTCCGGATGGAGATCGACTCCCGGCCAGTCGAGGTGGACGAGATCGAGCGGGCGGTGCGCCGCCTGGAGATCGAGGAGATGGCGCTGGCCAAGGAGCCGGACGCCGCCTCCGCCGAGCGGCTGGAACGGCTGCGCAAGGAACTGGCCGACAAGCGTGAGCAGCTCACCGCGCTGTCGGAGCGCTGGCAGCTGGAGAAGAGCCACATCACCAAGCTCTCCACCGCCAAGGAGGAGCTGGAGCGGCTCGGCGGCGAGGCCGAGCGGGCCGAGCGCGACGGTGAGCTGGAGCGCGCCGCCGAGCTGCGCTACGGCCGGATCCCCGCGCTCAAGGCCGACCTGGCCAAGGCCGAGGAGGAGCTGGCCCGCCTGCAGGCCGACGGCGCGATGCTCAAGGAGGAGGTCGGCGCGGACGACATCGCGGCTGTGGTCGCCTCCTGGACCGGCATCCCCGCCGGCCGGCTGCTGGAGGGCGAGACGGCCAAGCTGCTCCGGATGGAGGAGTCGCTGCGCGCCCGGGTGGTCGGCCAGGCCGAGGCGGTGGGCGCCGTCTCCGACGCGGTCCGCCGCGCCCGCGCCGGCGTGGCCGACCCGGACCGGCCGACCGGCAGCTTCCTCTTCCTCGGCCCGACCGGCGTCGGCAAGACCGAGCTGGCCAAGGCGCTCGCCGAGTTCCTCTTCGACGACGAGCGGGCGATGGTCCGCATCGACATGAGCGAGTACGGCGAGAAGCACTCCGTTGCCCGCCTGGTCGGCGCCCCGCCCGGCTACGTCGGCTACGAGGAGGGCGGCCAGCTCACCGAGGCGGTGCGCCGCCGGCCGTACTCGGTGATCCTGCTGGACGAGGTGGAGAAGGCCCACCCGGACGTCTTCGACATCCTGCTCCAGGTGCTCGACGACGGTCGGCTCACCGACGGGCAGGGCCGGACGGTGGACTTCCGCAACGCGATCCTGATCCTCACCTCCAACCTCGGGTCGTCGGTGATCAGCGACCTGACGCTGGCCGAGGAGCAGCGCCGGGAGGGCGTCCTCGCGGTGGTCCGGTCGCACTTCAAGCCGGAGTTCCTCAACCGGCTGGACGACATCGTGGTGTTCGCCGCGCTCCAGGGCGCCGACCTGCGGGCCATCGTGGACATCCAGCTCGACCGGATGCGCAAGCGGCTCGCCGACCGCCGGCTGGGCCTGGAGATCACCGACGCCGCCCGCGATTGGCTGGCCGAGCACGGGTACGACCCGATCTACGGCGCCCGCCCGCTGCGCCGCCTGGTGCAGTCGGCCATCGGCGACCAGCTCGCCAAGGCCCTCCTGGCCGGCCAGATCCGCGACGGCGACACCGTGAAGGTCGACCTGACCGACCCCAAGGACAGCCTCACAGTCACCCCAGCCTGACCCCCCTCCCTCCTCCCTCCCGGCCCCGTTCACGTTGATCATGGGGTTAGCGGCGAGTTTGATCTCGATCACTGCCGCTACCCCATGATCAACACCGTGGGAGGGGTGAGGCTGGCGCGTCGGGGAAAGGTGGGGGCATGTTCGGGATGGGGAAGAAGGACTGGGAGCGGGAGCTCGAGGCGGCGATCGGGGAACTCGCGGGGGCGGACACTGTCGCGTTCGGCGGGGTGGGGATCGCGGGCACGCTGCTGCCGGCGACCGAGGCGTACCGGCGGGTGGAGGCGGCGCTGGCCGAGCACCCCGAGCAGGTACGCGAACACCTCGACCGGCTGCTCGCCGAGGGCTCGCCGGCCGGCCGGGCGTACGCGGCGACGCTGCTGGCGCGCCTCGACCCGGCGGCCGGCCGGGCGGCCTGGTCGGCGCTGGCCGAGGACCCGGGCGAGTTCACCACGTTCAGCGGCTGCGTGATGGGCCGCGCCACGCTGCGCGAGTACGCCACGGAGCGACTCGCCGAAGCATGATCGATTCGCCGGTCCCGGGCTGCCCGATCGGGCCTGCCGGGACCGGCCGCGCAGCCGTACGTTGCCTGCCATGAGCCCGCCCACCGGCACCCCGGACCGCCGAGCCGCCCGCCGACCGGCTCGCGGACCGGACCGCCGAGCGGCCCGCCGAGCGGCCCGGCGACCGCGCAGGCCGCCGCCGGTCCGGGGACGGCGGGTAGTCGGGCGGTCACCGGTGGGACATCCTCTGTGGCCAGGTGCGCGGGGTTGTTACCGTCTCCGCCGACGTACCTGGGGAGGTGCTCGGTGAACGGGTCGGTGGCGTACCTGGCGGCGGCGGTGGGGTGCCTGGTCGGGGTGGCCGGAATCGTGGTCGCAGTGGTGGCGCTGCGCCGTGCCCGGTCCCGGCCGCAGGGCCGGCCGGCCCCGGGCGACCCGTTGCGCGACCGGGACGCCGACGCGCTGCGCGGCGACCCGCGCCGCCTGCAACCCGGCGACCTGGTGGAGATCCGGCAGGTGACGTACGCGGTCCGCGGCTCGATCCGGCTGGTCGAGGGCGGCTGGAGCTGGACCGAGCACCTGCTGGACGACGCCGCCGGCGTACGCCGCTGGCTCTCCGTGGAGGAGGACCCGGAGCTGGAACTGGTGCTCTGGACCGCCGAGCCGGCCGCGACCATCACCCCGGGCGCCCCGACCATCGACTTCGCCGGCCGCCGCTACAGCTGGGACGAGTCCGGGCAGGCCCGCTACACCGCCACCGGCACCACCGGCCTCGACCCGAACGGCACCATGCGCTACCACGACTACCAGGCCCCCGGCGGCGCCCGGCTCTCCTTCGAGGCGTACGGCGAGGCGGGCTGGGAGGTGGCCCGGGGCGAGGTGCTGCACCGGGCCGAGGTGATGATCTACCCGCAGGGCGGGACCGACCGGTGATCGTCACCCTGCACGCCCCGTACGTCGACACCAGCGCGGCCGACCTCAGCCTCGCCCTCGACGACGTCGAGCGGCCCGCGCTGCACGTGCTGGACCTCGACCTGCCCGGCGCCGTCCGGCTGCGGCTGCGCCTGCTCGGCGCCTCGCACCAGGTGGTGCTGCGGGCACCCGGCGCGGCGCTGACCGAGACCGTGGCCTGCCTGCCCGGCCGGCCCCCCGAGCTGCCCGGAGCGCTGCACGACGAGCGGGCCGGCTACCGGTTCACCGCCACCGTGCTGCGCCCCGCGGGCAGCGGCCTGCGGGACCGGGTGGCCGCCCTCCGGGCCGACCTGGCCGACGACCCGTACGCGCTGGTGGGGGTGTTTCCCGGCGACGTCGACGCGGTCACCGCGCTGTCGGTGCGGCCCGACCCGCCGGACGGCACCCTCGGCTGGCGCACCTGGCACGCGTACCCCCAGACCAACGAGCTGGTCCTGACCGAAACGGTGGTGGCACTGCGATGACGTACCGACGCTGGTTCGTGGTGGGGGCGGTGTTCGCCGTCATCGGCGCGCTGGTCGCCGCGTTCGCCATCTTCTACGGCAATTTCTCGCCGCGCGGCTACGTGGAGGACCGGTACACCCGGGCGTCCAGCCGGGACATCGGCGCGGACGCGGTTGCGTACACGTCGCCCCGGTCGCCGAGCCAGGTGGCGAAGGAGGTCACCGACGCCTGGCAGCCGGCCGACCAGTACGTCGACGGCAGCGGCGTCTACCTGCGCTACGACGACGACTCGGTGGTCATCCTGCCGATCGCCACCGGCTCGGTGATCCTGCTCGAACGGCTGCGCACCGCCTACCCGCGCTACCACTCCACGGTCGGCAACCACTGGGGCTGGGGGCGCGGCAACACCGTCCGGGGCGGCGGCCCGGGCAGCGGCAAGTAACCCCGGCTTCTGCGTACCCGGCACGTCGATCCCCCTCAACCCTGGAGAACCCTGTGCAGACCCTCGTCACCGATCTGCTGGTCACCCTCGCCTACGGGGTGGTCGGCGTCCTGCTGATGGGCATCGGCTACGTCCTGGTGGACGTCGCCACCCCCGGCAGGCTCAACGAGCTGATCTGGAACGAGCGCAACCGCAACGCCGCGCTGCTGCTCGCCTCGAACCTGGCCGGGGTGGGCATCATCGTGGTCGCCGCGATCGCCGCCAGCGAGGACGACTTCGTGCTCGGTCTGGTCGGCGCGGCGGCGTACGGCGTCCTCGGCCTGGTCATCATGGCGGCGGCGTTCCTGCTGCTCGACGCGGCCACCCCGGGCCGGCTGGGCGAGCTGCTGGTCGACCCGGAGCCGCACCCGGCGGTCTGGGTCTCGGCCGTCGTCCACCTCGCCACCGGCGCGATCATCGCCGCCGCGATCAGCTGATGGCCACCGCCAAGCGCACCCCGGCCACGGGCCGGAAGACCTCCAAGGCGGCCGTCTGGGTCACCTGGCTGAGCGTGGCCGTGGTGCTCGGCGGCTGCGTCGTCGCCGGGGTGCTCAACAACGACGGGGACACCGACGTGCCGGCCCCGGTCGGGCAGGAGCGCGACGACACCGTGGCGATCCTGAAGCGCTCCTCGGCCAGCCAGGGCGTCTGCTACGGCTGGGAGCTGACTGACTACTTCGGCTACGGCGACCCGGTGAGCGTCGGCTCCAACCTCGGCGACGGGGTGGCGGTGGCGGACAACCCGTCCTGCCCGCGCTGGCTGCAGGTGGGCGTCCGGGTCTACTACGCGTCGGAGAGCAGCGAGAGCGAGGACAACGCCTACGTCGACGTCACCGGCTCCGACGACTTCTCCGCGACGGAACTGCTGCGCATCGAGAACGGGCTGGACCGGCTCGGGGTCACCAGGGAGGTCTTCGTCGACGACCCGGGCTGGGCGGTCACCCGGGCCGCCGTGATGCTGCCGCTGCTCGCCGTCGAGGCGGGGGTGGCCCAGCCGGCCGCCACGCCGACCCCGGCCGCGGCGGCGCCGTCGCCGCTGCCCGACCCCGGCGGCGACCTGTGGCGGGACCGCTGGGGCTACCTGCTCGCCGCCGCCGGCCTGCTGCTGGTCACCGCGCTGCTGGTCACCGTCGGAGTCGTGCAGCGCCGCCGGCAGCGGGCGGAGCAGGCCACCGTGCCGGCGCAGCGCGCCGGAGGCAAGCGGGCCGCGGAGCGTACCCCGGAGAAGGCGTGACCGTCGACGCGCCGGAACGGCCGCGCTGGCGACTGGCCCGGGCGGCGGTGCTGCTCGCGGTCTTCGTCTGCGCGGCCTGCGGCCTGGTCTACGAGCTGGCCCTGGTCGCGCTCGGCAGCTACCTGATCGGCGACACGGTCGGCCAGGCGTCGATCGTGCTCGGCGTGATGGTCTTCGCGATGGGCGTCGGCGCGCTAGCCGCGAAGCCGTTGCAGTCCCGGGCGGCCGCCGCGTTCGCCGCCGTCGAGCTGGCGCTGGCGCTGCTCGGCGGTCTGTCGGTGCTCGGCCTCTACGCCGCCTTCGCCTGGCTCGACCTCTACGGGCCGGCGCTGGTCGGCACCGCCTTCGTGCTCGGGCTGCTGATCGGCGCGGAGATCCCGCTGCTGATGGTGCTGCTGCAACGGATCCGGGAGCAGGCCGCCGGCAGCGCGGTCGCCGACCTGTTCGCCGCCGACTACGTCGGCGCGCTGCTCGGCGGGCTGGCCTTCCCGTTCCTGCTGCTGCCGGCCTTCGGCCAGCTCAAGGGGGCGTTGGTGGTGGGCGTGGTGAACGCGGCCGCCGGCCTCGCGCTGGTCTGCACCGTCTTCCGCCGCGAGCTGAGCCGCCGGGCGCGGGTCGCGCTCGGCGCCGGCACCGCCGTGGTCGCCCTCTGCCTCGGGTACGCGTGGGTGACCGCGCACGACTTCGAGCTGACCGCCCGCCAGCAGCTCTACCGGGACCCGGTGGTGCACGCCGAGCGCAGCCGGTACCAGGAGATCGTGCTGACCCGCTCGGTCAGCGAACCCGGCCGCACCGGCACCGACCTGCGGCTCTACCTCAACGGCGACCTCCAGTTCAGCTCGTCCGACGAGTACCGCTACCACGAGGCGCTGGTGCACCCGGTGCTGAACGGGCCGCGCGGCGAGGTGCTGGTGCTCGGCGCCGGCGACGGGCTCGCGGTCCGTGAGCTGCTGCGCTACCCGGACGTCCGGCGGATCACCGTGGTCGACCTGGACCCGGCGGTGGTGGCGCTGGCCCGCAGCGAGCCGCAGCTGCGCCGGCTCAACGGCGGGGCGCTCGACGACCCCCGGGTGCGGGTGCTGCACGCCGACGCGTTCACCTGGCTGCGCAACGCCACGGACCGGTTCGACGCGGTGGTAGCGGACCTGCCCGACCCGGACGAGACGGCCACCGCCAAGCTCTACACGGTCGAGTTCTACGCGCTGGTCCGCGCGGTGCTCGCTGACGGCGGCCGGCTGGTGGTGCAGTCCGGCTCGCCGTACTTCGCGCCCCGGTCGTACTGGTCGATCGAGGCGTCGCTACGCGAGGCGGGCTTCGCCACCACGCCGTACCACGTGGACGTGCCCTCCTTCGGCGACTGGGGTTTCCTGCTCGCCGCACCCGGCGCCGCCCCGCCCGCGCTGGCGCTGCCGGCCGACGCGCCGGCGCTGCGCTTCCTCGACGCGGCGACCCTGGCCGCGGCCGGGGCCTTCCCCGCCGACCGGCGCCGGCTGGACGTGCCGGCCTCCACCCTGCTGCACCCCAGGGTGCTGGAGTACGCCCGCGCGGAGTGGCGCGGCTACTGACCGTCCCGGCGGGTCCGGCCGCCGAGGCATGCCTCGTTGGCCGGTTGTCGATACGGTGTGGGCGCGATCTAGGGAAGGAGAATCGTGGTCGACACCCAGAACCCGCCGGCCCGGTCACGGCCGGGCGTGGTGACGATATCCAGCTACCTGCTGATCCTGTTCGCCGTGCTCCAGGTGATCAGCCTCATCATCTCGCTCGCCACGATCGGCACGGTGCGCGACGTGTTGGACGAGGCGTACAGCGGCACCTCGGCCAACGGCATGCAGAACGTCGCGGACTTCGCGTTCGCGGCGGGCATCGCCTCCAGCATCCTGTTCCTGCTGCTGTCGGTGGGCCTCGCGGTCCTGGCCCTGTTCAACAACCGGGGCAGCAACGGCTCGCGGATCGCCACCTGGATCCTCGGCGGCATCATGGTCTGCTGCACCGGCGGCAACCTGATCGGCGGTGTGACCGGCAGCTTCGGCGGGACCGGCGGGACCGACGGGGACGTGCCGAGCGGCGAGGAGATCCAGCGGATGCTGGACGACCGGCTGCCCGCGTGGGTCACCCCGGTCACCGTCCTGCTCGGGGTGATCTCGCTGCTCGCGCTGCTCGCCGCGCTGATCCTGCTGGCGCTGCCGAAGGCGAACGAGTTCTTCCGCAAGCCGAAGCAGGTGTGGGAGCCGCCGGTGCCCGGCGCGTCCTACCCCGGCTACCCGCAGGCGCCGGGCCAGCCCGGTTACCCGCAGACCCCGGGCCAGCCGGGCTACCCGGCCGCGCCGGGTTACCCGCCGGCGCCCGGCCAGCCGGGTGGCGCGGCCGAGCCGCCGTACCCGGGCGGCCCGCAGCAGCCGGGGAGTGCGCCCGGCGGCCCGGAGCAGCCGGGTGCGCAGCCCGGGTCGGACCGCCCCGGCCCGACCCTGCCGCCGGTGAGCTGAGCGCCGGATAACGACGACACCGACGGTCCCTCCGAGTAGGTTGCATCCGACGCCTACCGGAGGGACTCGTCGTGTCGTATCCCGATCAGGCCCCGACCCGTCGGCCGGCCGTGGTCGTGCTGGCCGCCGCGGTGCTGGCCGTGATGGCGGTCGCCGCGGTCGGGTACGCCGTGGCCGGCCTGCTCGCTCTCGGCGGCGCCGTCGCGGAGTTCCGGTCGGCCGCCGCCGGCACCTCGGCCCGACCCGACGAGATCGACGGCATGGTCACCCTGCTCCGGGTGTCCACCGTGCTCACCGCGGTGGTGAGCCTGCTGGGCGGGCTGCTCCTCGCCGGGCTGGCCCTCGGCCTGCTCGCCGGCCGCTCCGGCGCCCGGGTCGGCACCTGGGTGGTGAGCGGGCTGGGTCTGCTCTTCGGTTGCTGCGGGCTGGCGGTCCTGGTCGGGCAGCGGGCCGCCCCGCTGCGGCTGGGCGCCGACGAGCGGACCACCGCCGAGCTGCTGGCCCTGCTCGGCGACGCCCAGCCGGGCTGGTGGCTGCCGGTCAACGCGGGGCTTTCCGTCGGCCAGGTGCTCGGCTACCTTGTGGTGGCCGCGCTGCTGGCCCTGCCGGCGGCGAACGCGTGGTTCCGCCGGCGCCCGCCGGTCGGGCCGACCGATCGGCACCAGCCGCCCGCGGCGCCCCTCGCGCCCCCGTACCCGCCCAGGTGAGGCCCGTGACCGTCGACCAGCCCGACACCGAGCGGCGGGCACTGATCACCGGAGGCACGGCCGGCATCGGCGCGGCCTTCGCCCGGCGGCTCGCCGCCGACGGCTGGCACCTGGTGCTGGTGGCCCGGGACGCCGAC
This sequence comes from Micromonospora echinaurantiaca, assembly GCF_900090235.1. Lineage (NCBI taxonomy): Bacteria > Bacillati > Actinomycetota > Actinomycetes > Micromonosporales > Micromonosporaceae > Micromonospora > Micromonospora echinaurantiaca. The sequence continues at coordinate 6,526,331 of NZ_LT607750.1, forward strand.
CGCCTCGCCGCGACGGCCGCGGAGCTGATTGGCCGGTACGGCCGGACGGTGGAGACCATCCCCGCCGACCTGTCCACCGACGACGGATGCGCCGCGGTGGAACGTCGGCTCGCCGCGGAGCCCCCGGTCGAGCTGCTGGTGAACAACGCCGGGATCAGCCTGAACACGCCGTTCCTGCGGTCGTCCGTCGAGGACGAGTCCCGGTTGCTCCGGCTCAACGTGCACGCGGTGATGCGACTGACCCTGGCCGCCCTCCGGCCGATGACCGAACGCCGGCGCGGGGCAGTGATAAATGTCTCTTCCGTCGCCGGTTTCGGGGCCGTGATGCCGGGGTCGACGTACTCGGCCAGCAAGGCGTGGGTGACCAACTTCAGTGAGTCGGTGGGCCAGTCCGCCCGGCCGTTCGGGGTGCGGGTGATGGCGCTCTGCCCCGGCTACACCCGCACCGAGTTCCACGACCGGGCCGGCATCAACATGTCGAAGACACCGGGGTGGATGTGGCTGCGGGCCGACGACGTGGTCGACGAGGCACTGCGTGACCTGCGGAAAGGCAAGCTGGTCAGCGTTCCGGCGTGGAAGTACAAGCTCGCCGTGGCGGGCCTGCGGCACGCACCGCGGCGGCTGCTCGAGGTGGTCTCCCGGGACACCCGGGGCCGGATCGGCCGCGAGCACGGCTGACCCCGCCGGTCGCGGCCGCCCGGGCCCGCCGGTCGTCGGGCGTCCGGCCCCGTAACGCTCACGGTTGCTCAGCGTAGCCGGACATCGCCACCCATCTTTCGCCCGCAGGGTGGATCCAGGTAGGCCCCGCACACGGCTCACAGACTTCCGCAGTACGCTCTATCGCCATGGGGGCCCACGACGACCTGCGTAAATTCATTACCGACCTGGCTGTGGTCCACGGACGGGTGGTGCTCTCCTCCGGGCGCGAGGCCGACTGGTACGTCGATCTGCGGCGCGTCACGCTCCATCACCAGGCTGCGCCGTTGGTCGGCCGGGTGATGCGTGACCTCACCGCCGACTGGGCGTACGACGCGGTGGGTGGGCTGACTCTCGGCGCGGATCCGATCGCGCTGTCGATGCTGCACGCCGCGTCCGAAACTGATCGCCCGCTGGACGCCTTCGTGGTCCGTAAGGCGGGCAAGGCGCATGGGTTGCAGCGCCGGATTGAAGGTCCGGACGTGGCCGGGCGCCGGGTGTTGGCGGTGGAGGACACCTCCACCACCGGGGGAAGTGTGTTGACCGCCGTCGAGGCCCTTCGCGAGGTCGGGGCCGAGGTGGTGGGTGTGGCGGTTATTGTTGATCGAGGCGCCGGCGACGCGGTGCGAGCCGCCGGATTGCCGTATCGGGCGGCCTATACGTTGGCTGACCTCGGCCTTGTGGCGTAAAAGTCTGCCGATTCGGATCTGCTGATATGCAGGCGGATCGATGCTGCTGGTGGAAGGATGGAATACGTGGGAACTGCGTTGGCTGAAATGACTATGCCTCAGATCTCGCCGCTTGCCGGCGAGCCGATCGAACGTGCCGATGCCGAGCGTCTCGCCGGGGTCCTCAAGGCCCTCGCCGACCCCGCCCGGTTGCGGCTGCTCAGCCTGATCCAGTCGGCGCCCGAGGGCGAGGCGTGCGTGTGCGATTTGACCGCGCCGCTCGGCCTCTCGCAGCCGACGGTCAGCCACCACCTGCGGATCCTCACCGAGGCCGGCCTGCTGGAGCGGGAGAAGCGTGGTGTGTGGGCGTACTACCGGCTGGTCCCGACCGCGATCGCCACGATCGCCGATCTGCTGACCCCGCCGCGCAAGCGGGCCACCAAGAAGGCTCGCTGACCCGTTCCGATCGTCCGGTGCCATCCCAGTTCGGGACGGCGCCGGACGGCCGGGCCGATCAGTGCTTGCCGTAGTGCTCGCGGGTCTCCCGGATCGCCTCCTCGGCGGCGGCCCGCTCCTGCGGGGTGGTGCCACGCTTGGCCGCCATCCGCGCCCGGAGCAGCTCGACCACGATCGGGACCACCGAGATGCCGACGATGGCGATCAGGATCAGCTCGATGTTCGCCTTGACGAACGGGATCTGGCCGAGGAAGTAGCCGAGCACCGTCACGCCGGTGCCCCACAGGATCCCGCCGATCACGTTGTAGGTCACGAAGGTGCGGTAGTTCATCCGGCTCACCCCGGCCACGATCGGGGTGAAGGTCCGCACGATCGGCACGAACCGGGCCAGCACGATGGAGCGGGCGCCGTACTTCTCGAAGAAGTCGTGCGCCTTGAGCACGTTCTCCTGCTTGAACAGCCGCGAGTTGGGGCGACGGAACAGCGCCGGGCCGACCTTGCGGCCGAACGCGTAGCCGACCTGGTCGCCGGCGATCGCGGCAATGGTGATCAGCAGGCAGACCAGCCAGAGCGGCCAGGTGATGTACTGCCCGTCGGCGGTGAGCAGGCCCGCGGTGAACAGCAGCGAGTCGCCCGGCAGGAAGAAGCCGATCAGCAGGCCCGACTCGGCGAAGACGATGACCAGGATGCCGAGCAGCCCGAACGTCGAGATCAACACCTCTGGATCGAGCCAGCTCGGCCCCAGGGCCAGGGTGGTGGTGGGCGTCGGCACGAGCTGACCTCCGATGAATGCCGGTTCGGTGACGGAACGTCCGTAGTCTAGGTGGCCGCCCCACGCGGCGGTGCTCGACGTCACACCGGCGCCCGGGCCGCCCTGCTCAGCGTGGCGCGACGACGAGCGTCTGCACCGCCCGGCCCACCGTGCCGGCGGTGTCGGCCAGCCGGCTCTCCGCGACGCCGGAACCGTGCGGCCCGATCGTGGTGGCCGAGTCGAGCAGCAGCCACTCGCCGCGGGGCGGCCGGTGCAGGGTCACCGTCAGGTCGACGTTCACGAAGAGCCAGCGGGCCAGGTCCAGCCGGGCACTGACCCCGCTGCCCGAGTCGGCCACCAGCAGCGCCAGCTCCGCCGGGCGGACCGGCTCCGCGGGCAGCAGCGGGATCCGGGGCCGTACCCACACCCGGGCCGGACCCGGCTCGGCGAACGCGCCGGCGACGAAGCGCCATTGCATCGCCGCCAGGTAACCGGCGGCGTGCGCCGACGACCAGAACTCCGGCTCGGTGCCGGCGTCGGGCCCGGGCGCCGGCGGCGCGTCGTCGGGCGTCGCCGGTGTCGGCTCGGCCGGGGTGAGGATGCGCCAGCCCCGGGCGTGCAGCACCTCCTGCCCGCCCGCCTCGGCGATCCCCTCCACCAGGGTGATCCGGCGACCGGCGCGCAGCGTCCGGACGCGCAGGCTCAGCTCCGCCACCGGAACCGGGCGCAGGATGTCCACCGACACCCGGGTGAGCGGCTGACCGTCGACCGGATCGTGGTCGGCGAGCGCCCGGGCGAGCAGCGCCGACGGCGGTCCGGCGTGCTGGGCGGCGGGATCCCACGGGCCGGCGGTCGCCGGGGTGGCCACGAACCGGTTCGCGCCGGCCGGCTCGTAGAACGCCTCGTACGTCATGGTCGGCGACCATACCCGCCGGTACGCCCCGCCCGGGTGCCCCGCCGGCCGCCTACAGCCGCGGGTCGACCGGCTCCGACTCGCAGGCCAGGATCGCGAAGACCAGCTCGTGCCGCCGCCACAGCGGCGCACCGGCCACCAGGGCGTCCAGCGCCGCCAGCCCCAGGCCGTGCTCGCGCAGCGCCAGCCCCCGCTTGCGCCCCAGCGACCGGCCGCGCAGCGCGGCCAGCTGCTCCGGCTCGGTGTAGCCGGGGCCGTAGATGATCCGCAGGTACTCCCGGCCCCGGCACTTGATGCCCGGCTGGAGCAGCGAGCCCCGCTCGCTACGCGCGGCGAGCCCGGCGTACGGCTTGACCACCATGCCCTCGCCCCCGGCTGCGGTGAGCGCCAACCACCAGTCGGTGGCGTCGGCCACCGCGTCGGCGTCGGCCAGGTCCACCACCTGCCGCCGGGTCGGCGTGAAGAACTCCGGGTCGGCGGCGCAGAGCCGGTCGGCCAGCGCCAGGTGCCAGCCGTGGTCCCGGTCGGCGTAGCCGGCCTTCGCGCCGGCGAGCACCGCGAACGGGGCGAGGGTCACCCCGCGCAGCCCGTCGGTCGGCCCCACGTACGCCCGGTAGGCGGCCGAGTAGGCCAGCACCTCGTCCCGGCGGCGGGCCATCCGGTCGCGCAGCTCACCCACCGGCAGGCCCCGACCGGCGGCGGCGTCCAGGGCCGCCAGCGCCGCCGGCAGCGCTGCCCGGCCCGCCGCGCCGACCCCGGCGTACTGGTCGCGGATCAGCCCGCCCGCCTTGGCCGACCAGGGCAGCAGCTCGCAGTCGAGCAGCAGCCAGTCGGTCTCCAGCTCGGCCCAGAGGCCCGCCGCGGTCACCGCCGCGCGGACCCGGCCGAGCAGTTCGTCGTCCAGCGGCGCGCCGAAGAACGGCCGGCCGGTGCGGGTGTGCACCACCCCGCCGCCCGGCCCGAACGGGCCGGCGTCCGGCTCCCGGCAGACCAGCACCACCGCCCGCGAGCCCATGTGCTTCTCCTCGCAGACCACCCGGTCCACGCCGGCGGCCCGGTAGTCGGCGAACGCCTCCGCCGGGTGCTCCAGGAAGCCGTCCCGCTGCGAGGTCGAGCAGGGCGCCATCGTCGGCGGCAGCCAGGCCAGCCAGCGCGGGTCCACCGCGAACCGGCTCATCACCTCCAGCGCGGCGGCGGCGTTCTCCGCCGGCACCGTGAGCGAGCCGTACGGGTGCTCGACGTGCCGCCGGCCGACCACGTCGGTCAGCTCCAGCACCAGGTCGGGCCGGGCCGGAGCGGCGGTCAGCGGGCGGACCGGGGCGTACCACTCCCGCTCCGCCGGCACCGAGACCAGCTCCTTCTCCGGGTAGCGCAGCGCGGTGAGCCGGCCGCCGAACACGCAGCCGGTGTCGACGCAGATGGTGTTGTTCACCCACTCCGGCTCCGGGGTGGGCGTGTGCCCGTAGACCACCATGGCCGAGCCCCGGTAGTCGCGCGCCCACGGGTAGCGCACCGGCAGGCCGTACTCGTCGGTCTCGCCGGTGGTCTCGCCGAACAGCGCGAACGCCCGCACCCGCCCCGAGGCGCGGCCCTGGTACTCCTCCTTCAGCCCGGCGTGCGCCACCACCAGCCGGCCGCCGTCCAGCACGAAGTGGCTGACCAGGCCGTCGACGAAGGCCGCCACCTCGGCCACGAACTCCTCGGGCTCCGCCGCCAGCTGCTCCATCGTCTCGGCCAGGCCGTGGGTGAGCCGCACGTTGCGGCCGCGCAGCCGGCGCAGCAGCTTCTGCTCGTGGTTGCCGGGCACGCAGATCGCGTGCCCGGCGGCGACCATGCCCATCACCAGGCGCAGCACACCGGGCGAGTCCGGGCCGCGGTCCATCAGGTCACCGACGAAGATGGCGGTACGCCCCGACGGGTGCGTCGCGTCCACCGGCCGGCCGTGCTCGTCCCGGTGCAGCTGCCAGCCCAGCCGGGTCAGCAGCGCCTCCAGCTCGGCCCGGCAGCCGTGCACGTCGCCGACGATGTCGAACGGCCCGGTCAGCTCGCGCCGGTCGTTGAACAGCTTCTCGTAGCGGATCTCGGCGGCGTCGATCTCGTCCACGCCGCGCAGCACGTGCACCTTGCGGAAGCCCTCCCGGGCCAGCTGCCCGTACGAGCGACGCAGGTCGCGCTGCATCCGGGCGAGCACCTGCCGGCCGAAGGTGCGGTCGGCACGGGCGCCCGTGCGCTCCCAGGCCAGCGCCTCCGGCACGTCCAGCACGATGGCCACCGGCAGTACGTCCTGCTCGCGGGCCACCCGCACCAGGGCGGCCCGGGCGTGCGGCTGGAGGTTGGTCGCGTCGACGACGGTGAGCCGGCCACGCCGCAGCCGGGTGGCGGCGACGTGGTGCAGCGCCTCGAACGCGTCGGCGGAGGCGGACTGGTCGTTCTCGTCGTCGGCGACCATCGCCCGGAACGCGTCCGAGGAGAGCACCTGGCTGGGCGCGAAGTGCCGGCGGGCGAAGGTGGACTTGCCCGAGCCGGAGATGCCGACCAGCGCCACCAGGGCCAGCTCGGGGATGTCGAGGGTGCTCATCGGTTCGCCTCCTCCCGGGTGAACACGGCCAGTTGGGTCGGGGTGCCGACCTCGGGGTCGTCGTCGCCGACCCCGCGGATCACGGCGGAGTAGCCGTAGCTGGTGGCCACCCGGTCGACCCAGGCGGCGAACTCGGCGCGGGTCCACTCGAACCGGTGGTCCGGGTGCCGGAGCCGGCCCGCCGGCAGGCCGTCGTAGCGGACGTTGTACTCGACGTTGGGCGTGGTCACCACGACGGTGCCGGGGCGGGCGTGACCGAACACGGTGTCCTCCAGCGCCGGCAGCCGGGCCGGGTCGACGTGCTCGACCACCTCCATCAGCACCGCGGCGTCGTAGCCGCGCAGCCGGTCGTCCCGGTAGGTCAGCGCGGACTGCCAGAGCCGTACCCGGTCGCGCTGCCGCTCGGGCAGCCGGTCGAGCCGCAGCCGCCGGGCGGCCAGGGCCAGCGCGTGGGTGGCCACGTCGGTGCCGACGACCTCGGTGAACCGGCGGTCGCCGACCAGCGCCGCGAGCAGCGCACCCCCGCCGCAGCCCAGGTCGAGCACCCGGGTCGCGCCCGCCTCGGTGAGCGCGGCGAGGACCGCCTCCCGGCGGCGCGCGGCCAGCGACGGCTGGCGCACGCTGCCCTCGGCGACGCTCTCGTCCACCGCGTCGGGCTCGGCGGCGGCCGGCTCGTCGGCCAGCCGCTGCTCGGCGAGGCGGGCCAGGGCCAGCCCGGCGAGCGCCCGCCGGTGCGCCAGGTACCGGCGGGTGATCATGCCCCGCTCCGGGTGGTCGGCTAGCCAGCCGGCGCCGGCCCGGAGCAGCTTGTCCACCTCGTCCGGGGCCACCCAGTAGTGCTTGGCGTCGTCCAGCACCGGCAGCAGGACGTAGAGGTGGTTGAGCGCGTCGGCGACCCGCACGGTGCCGGTCAGGGTCAGGTCGACGTACCGGCTGTCGCCCCACTCCGGGTGCTGCTCGTCGAGCGGAATGGCGCGGGCGGTGACCGACCAGCCGAGCGGGGCGAAGAGCCGGACCGCCACCTCGGCCCCGCCGCGGCAGCGCAGCACCGGGACGTTGACCTCCAGCGGGATCGGCGTACCGGCCAGCTCCGGCCGCTCCCGGGACTCGCCGCGCAGCGCCGACCGGTACACCTTGGACAGCGCCGAGGAGAGCAGGCTCGACGCCGCGTACGGGCGGTCGTTGACGTACCGCCCGAGGGTGAAGCCCTCCGGGGCCGGCTGCCGGCCGCGACGGCGCCCGCCGGCCAGCCGCTGCGGGTCGACGTCGAGCAGCAGGGCGGCGGTGCAGCGCTGCTCGCCGGCCTCCGGGTAGAACACGTGCGCGGTGCCCACCGGCACGTCGAAGGAGTGCGCCCGGTCGGGGTGCTTGACCAGCAGGTGACCGAGGTCGGTCGCCGGCCGGTGGGTGGTGGTCAGGGTGAGCAGCACGCGCCCAATGGTGTCAGTGCCTTCGATCTTGCGTCGTCCCGTTTTCGGGTCCGGCCGTGGGGCTTCGGTGGTTGCGGTGGGGGGTTTCCGGGGGAGCCCCACCCGCTCCGGGCGGTCAGGCTTGATCCCTGCGCGGGCGGGGCTCCCCCGGAAACCCTCGGTGGTCCGGCGCCGTCCGTCGGTTCCTCCTGGCTGCTGATGGTGGGGTGCGTGCTGCCGGGTCTGGGGCGGGGAAGGGGGTGCGTGCTGTCGGGTTCGGGGTCTGGGGGTGGGGATGGCGGTGGGTGCTGCTTGGGTTCGGGTGGAAAAGCCGGTGCCCCGCCAACGGGGGTCGGCGGGGCACCGGTGGTGCGTGGTGGGTCAGGCGACGAAGCGGGTGCGGCGGCGCTTGGCCACCAGGTAGCCGCCGACGCCGGCGGCGAGCAGCAGGGCGCCGAGGCTGGCGATCAGGCCGGTGGAGGCGCCGGTGATCGGCAGCGTGCCGCCGTCCCCGCCACCCTCGCCGCCACTGGCGTTCACCAGGATCTTCGCGGTGTCGTTGGCCGGCTTCAGGTCGGCGTAGAAACCACCGTCACACTGGCACGGAATGTTGATCTTGACGGTACCGGTCGCGTTCGCGATGACCTTGTCGATCCGGAGGGCGAACTCGAAGGTCTCCTCGTCGCCGGCCTTGAGGAACGGCGGGGCGTAGCAGAAGTAGTTGCGAGCGCCCGGCTCGCCCGGTTCGCCCTGCTCCTCGCCCTTGGTCGGCAGGCAGTTGTCGGGGGCGTCGACCACTGTGGTGCCCTCGGGAACCGCCACCGCCATGTAGGTGACCGACGAGAAGCCGCGGCTGTAGTCGAGGGTGGCGGGGCCGTTGTTGTGGAAGCCGACGGTTGCGATGACCTTGTCGCCGGCCTTGCCCTTCACCTTGTCTCCGATGGCGGCGAGGTCGGTGCCGTTCGTGCCGGTCGCGGTGACCTCCAGGCTCGACCAGTTGTTCTCCGGGTCGATGTCCGCCTGGAACGAACGTGCGCTAGGGGACGAGAGGGTCAGCGGCTCGCCGTCACCGGGCTCACCGACCGAGTACCCGTTGTCGGTGAGGTACTTGGTGAAGTCCTCGAACTCGGCGACGGTCATCCAGTTGTAGTAGCCGTAGTCCCGGCCGGGGGCGTAGGTGTCCTCGCCCAGGCGGTACGCCAGGGTCCCGGAGAGCGACTGGCCCGGGGCCACCTCTTCGGAGAACCGACAGGTGCGAAGCTGTCCGTCCTCGTAGGTGCAGTTGCTGTGCCGCTTGTCAGCGCGGATGGCGTAGTCGTTGTCGAACACGGCGACGGCACCCTTGGCGGTGGTCTGTCCGGCGTTGCCGAGCTTGATCGGCGCGGTGAACCGGCTGCCGGGCGCCGCCGAAACCTTCACCTCATCGCCGCCGGCGAGGTCGACGCCCTCACCGACGCGGATCTGCCCGGTGGCACTCGTCGACGCGAGACCGTCGGCGCTGATGGTGACCTTGAGGTTGCCGACGTCGCCGTCCTTCGCCTCCGCGGTGGGCGCGATGACCACCCTGAAGTAGCCGGAGCCCCAGTCGTAGAGGTCGTGCTCGAAGGGGTCCGTGCACACGAGCACGCCCTCTTCCGGCGCGGTGCAGTCGTCGAAGCCGCCCTCCGACGTGAGCTTCACCTTGCCCCCGAGGTCGCGGTAGTCGAACCGGGCGGTCAGGCCGAACACGGTTACGGGCTCGGAGCTGAACAGGATGGGCGACTCGACCTTGCCGTCTGAGCCAGCGGCGATGGTGGTGTCGTTGACATAGACGCCGAGTTCGATGGCCTCCTCGGCGAAGGCGGGGGTGGCGGAGGCGGCGACGAGCGCGCCTGCGACGCCCAACCCGGCGAGCCAGCGCCGGGTGGAGTTCCTGAGCATTGGGGGTTTCCTCCCGTGGGGGTTACCGGTGGAGTCCGTGGAGCTTAAGGAACCGTTAAGCCGCGCCGCTGACCGGAGAAGCCGCTACCTGCGAATATGGGCCGAACGGCTGATCGGATCGGGCGCAATGCCCGGGTCGCCGGACACGGTCCGTCACCCGCCACCCTGGCTGGTGACGAGTCGCCGGTATCGCGGAAACAGTGCTGTGGTCAGGCGATGAAGCGGGTGCGGCGGCCTCGGGTCAACAGGTAGCCGGCGAGGCCGGCGGCGAGCAGCAGGGCGCCGAGGCCGGCGATCAGGCCGGTGGAGGCACCGGTGATCGGCAGCGAACCGCCGTCCCCGCCGTTGCCACCGGTGCCGCCGTCGCGCGGGGTGACGGTGATCCGCGCGGTGTCGTTGGCCGGGTTGGTGTTGCCGGCCACGTCGATGGTCACGGTGCCGGAGGTGGGCCCGGTCAGCCTGTCGACCCGGAGGGTGAAGGCGAACTCGTGGCGTTGACCCGCTTCGACGAAGTCGGCGTAGGCGCTGCACCCGTATTCCCGGGCGCCCGGCTTGCCGAACTCCTCCATCGGGTTCCAGCCGTCCGCGTCGATCGGAGCGCAGAAGTGGGTCACCTCGACCGCCGTGGTGCCCTCGGGAATGCGTACCCGCAGGTGCGGTTGGGACCGCCAGATCTCCACCCTGGTCGGCCCGAGGTTCTGGTACGCGGCGGTCACCCGCACCCGCTCGCCCAACCGGGCGCTGACGCTGCTGCCGACGGCGGCCATGTCGGCCGTCCGGTCACCGGTGACGGTGAGGTCCACGGCGGTCCAGTTGTTCCACGGCGCGGTGTCGGTCTGCCGGGTCGCCGGCTGCTCGACCAGACGCAACTCCGCGCCGCTGCCACCGGGCGTGTCCGGTGGCAGCGAAACCCCCGGGGCCTGCTCGGCCAGCGCCCAGTCGTCGGGCGTCCACCACTGCAGACGGTTGGCCAGCGCGATGCCGCTGCGCGCGGTCGGATTGAGGACGAGCGGCAGCGGCGCCGAGAGCCGGTAGGTCACCCCGGGCCGCAGTTGCGTGTCGAAGCGGCAAATGGTGGGCAGGCCCTCCCGGTGCCGGCAGTTGCGGAAGTTGCCGGTGTATTCCAGCAGCCAGTCCGCGGTGAAGACCAGCACCGCGCCGTCCGCCGGCCCGGGGCCGGCGTTGCGTACGGTGCTCGGCAGCTCGAGCCGGGCGCCGGGGTCGCCGCTGAACCTGAACCGCGGCTCCGTCTGCAGGTCGACCCCCTCGACGACGGTCACCGTGCTGGACCCGGTGGCGGTGCCGAGCGCCGACGTCGCCGTGATCGTCAGCTCGGCCTCTTCGGCCAGTTCGGCGTCCGCTCCGGCGATCACCTGGTAGTGCAGCCGCGGCGCGTCGCCCTGTCGGTCGAAGGCCGCCGCGCAGCGCACCACGTCACGGTCGCGTGCGCAGTCCCAGCCGTCGCCGGTGACGTCGAAGGCACCCAGCGCCGCCGCCTCGGACGCGTCGATCTCGACGGTCACTGGCACCGGGTTCGGTGGCCAGGGGCCCTCGAGCACGACGTCGATCTGGCCGAGCGCGCTGTGGCCGGGCGCGACGATCACGTCCCGGGTGTAGATCTTCACATCCCCGGCTGGGGCTGCGGCGGCGGGAACGGCGGCGACGGTGACGATCGCGGCCGCGACGGCGGTCCCGGCGAGCCAGCGTCGGACGGAGTGCCGGAGCATGGTGGCGTCCTCCCGGTTGACAGCGGAGCGTGGCCAGGCTCTCACGGAAATCGCTCTACCAGGGGACCGCCGTGCCCGGGCGGCGGGCCGATCGCAACCCGATCGCAACGTTCCGCCGACCCGTACCCGTCATCTGGGGCAGAGCCCGGGAGGTGCAGTGACGTACGAGGAGTTCGCGGACTCGCGGCTGGCCGCGCTGCTGCGGTACGCGGTCATGCTGACCGGTGACCCGCACCAGGCGCAGGACCTGGTGCAGGACACCATGGTGCGGGTCCAGCTCAACTGGCGCCGGGTGGCCCGGGCGGACTCGCCCGAACGCTACGTACGCCGGATGCTGACCAACCAGTACGTCGACTGGCGCCGGGGTTCCTGGATGCGGCGGGTGCTGCTGCGCGCGGAGCCCGACGACGCGCTGCCGGCGCCGGCCGACCACGCCCAGCACGCGGTGGACCGGGACCAGGTCTGGTCCTGGCTCGCCCGGCTGCCCCGCCGGCAACGGGCCACCCTGGTGCTCCGCTACTACGAGGACCTGCCCGACGCCGAGATCGCCGACATCCTGGGCTGCGCCGTCGGCACCGTCCGCTCGTCCATCTCCCGCGCCCTGGCCACGCTGCGCGCCGAATACGTGGAGGCCTGACCGTGATCGAAGACGACCTGCGTGCCGCCTTCGCCCGGCACGAGCCGCTGGCCCCACCCGCCGGTCCGGTGCGGGCCGCGATCGCCCGGCTCGTCGCCGTCCGGCGCCGCCGCCGGCGGCGGTTGCGGGCCGGCGGCGCCGCGCTCGCCCTGCTCGCGCTGCTGGGCGTCGGGATACCGCAGTTCACGCCCGACCGGGTCGCCGAGGACGCCACCCTGCTCACCGAGCCGGGCCGGCGCGCTCCCACCGGGGCGCTGAACGTGCTGCTGCTCGGCGTCGACTCGCGTGGAGACCAGGTACCCCCGCTGGCCGACTCGGTGCTGCTCGTGCACATTCCCGCCGACCGCGGCCGGCCGTTCCTGGTCTCCCTTCCCCGCGACCTGGAGGTGGCCATCCCGGGCCACGGGCGGGACAAACTCAACGCGGCCGCCGCGTACGGCGCGCGGGTGGACGGGGGGCTCGACCTGGTGCGCGGCTACGAGCTGACCCGGCGGACGGTGACCGACCTGACCGGCGTACGCGTCGACGCCGGTGCGGTGATCACCTATCCGGTGCTGCGCCAGTTGACCGACCTGCTGAGCGGGGTGGAGGTCTGCGTGCCGCAGCGGATCCGGTCGAGCCACACCGACCGGGTCTTCCCGGCCGGCTGCCAGCACCTCGACGGCCGCGCCTCGGTCGACCTGCTCCGGCAGCGCCGGGACCTGCCCGACAGCGGCTTCGACCGGGACCGCAACGCCCAGCGCTTCGCGGCCGGCCTGATCCGGCGGGCCGGTGAGCAGGGCGTGCTGCACGATCCGGTGCGGCTCTCCCGCATCGTCGCCGAGATCGGACCGGACCTGAGCGTGGCCACCACCGGCGGATCGCTGCTCGACCTGCTGCAGGTGGTCCCCGAGCTGGCGTCGGTCGAACCGGTCGGGCTCAACCTCCCGGTCGCCGAATCGACGAAGGGCGGCCACTGGGTCCTGCGTCCGGACCCGAAGGCCGCCCCGGTCTTCCTCGCCGCGCTACGCGAGGACCGGCTGGCGCAGTGGACCGCGCAGCACCCGGAGCGGGTCACCCGGCTCCGCTGAGCGGGTCAGCGGTAGTCGTCCTCGTCGCCGGCGACCACCCGGGCCTGCTCCATCGCGTCCCAGTCGTCGACCTCCAGGCCCCGGTGCGGCTCGGTGTCGCCGTCGGCGGGGTCGATCGACGCGGCCTGCTCGACCGCGTCGGCCGGCTCCGCCTCCGGGTCGCGCTCCTCCGGGGTGAGGTGGTCGCTGGGGGCGAAGTCCTCCTCGGGCTGAGCCATCAGTCCCTCCCTGGATCTCGGCGGACGGTCACCACACACCGTACGGGCTGCGCCGGTCGTCCGCTCGGAACGCGGGTGGAAGGCCGGCCCGGGGGGACCCGCCCAGTCGACGGAATCGCCCCACCGGCCGGTGGGCCCGGTGCCAGGATGGAACGGTGGGCTTCCTGATCCGGCTGGCGATCACCGCCGTCGCGCTGTGGATCACCACGCTGATCGTGCCCGGGGTGGAGGTGAGCGGCCGGTCCGGCGCCGACGACGCGCTCACGCTGGTGGTCGTGGCCCTGATCTTCGGCGTGGTCAACGCGGTGTTGAAGCCGTTGATCAAGGTGGTCGGTTGTGTCTTCTACCTGCTCACCCTCGGCCTGTTCGCGCTGGTGGTGAACGCGCTGCTGTTCCTGCTCACCGACGCCATCGCCGGGGCGCTCGACCTGCCGTTCCAGGTGGACGGTTTCTGGGCGGCGTTCTGGGGCGCCATCGTGATGGCCGTGGTGACCTGGCTGATCAGCGTGGTCCTGCCGGACCGGTTGGAGGCCCGGTGACGGCACCCGTCCGGCCGCCCGCCGCCGAAGTGCGGACGCGCCCCGGGTCGGTTGTGCCGGTACGGCGCTCCTACGGGATACTGCCGGCGGAGGACAGCGCGGTCCGGCGCACCCAATGGACAACAGCGGCCAGCATGGCCGACAGCGGTTAGTAAGGAGCGTTCGACATGCCCATCGCTTCCCCCGAGGCTTACGCGGAGATGCTGGACCGCGCCAAGGCCGGCCGGTACGCGTACCCCGCGATCAACGTGACGTCCTCGCAGACGCTGAACGCCGCGTTGAAGGGCTTCGCCGACGCGGAGAGTGACGGCATCATCCAGGTCTCCACCGGTGGCGCGGAGTACCTCTCCGGACCGTCGGTGAAGGACATGGTCACCGGCGCCGCCGCGTTCGCCGCGTACGCGCACGAGGTCGCCAAGAACTACCCGGTGAACATCGCCCTGCACACCGACCACTGCCCCAAGGAGAAGCTGGACAAGTTCGTCCGGCCGCTGATGAAGATCTCCCAGGAGCGGGTGCAGCGGGGCGAGGAGCCGCTGTTCCAGTCGCACATGTGGGACGGCTCGGCCGTGCCGGTGGCGGAGAACCTGGAGATCGCCGAGCAGCTGCTCACCGAGGCCGCCAAGGGCAAGATCGTCCTGGAGATCGAGGTCGGCGTGGTCGGCGGCGAGGAGGACGGCGTCGAGAACGCCATCAACGAGAAGCTGTACACCACCGTCGAGGACGGCTTGGCCATGGTCGACGCGCTCGGCCTCGGCGAGAAGGGCCGCTACATGGCGGCGCTGACCTTCGGCAACGTGCACGGCGTCTACAAGCCGGGCAACGTCAAGCTCCGCCCGCAGGTGCTGCACGACATCCAGGTGGCGGTCGGCGCCAAGTACGGCAAGGAGAAGCCGCTCAGCCTGGTCTTCCACGGCGGTTCCGGCTCGCTGCTCTCGGAGATCCGCGAGGCGCTGGACTACGGCGTGGTGAAGATGAACATCGACACCGACACCCAGTACTGCTTCACCCGGCCGGTCGCGGACCACATGTTCCGCAACTACGACGGCGTGCTCAAGGTCGACGGCGAGGTCGGCAACAAGAAGATGTACGACCCTCGGGTCTGGGGCAAGGCCGCCGAGGCCGGCATGGCGGCCCGGGTCGTGGAGGCCTGCGAGGCCCTGCGCTCGACCGGCACCAAGATGAAGTGACGGGCTGAGACCCTCGACGGCCGGCTCCCCGCCCGGGGAGCCGGCCGTCGGCGTTCCCGCCCCGGTCAGGCGCTCGCCGTTAGCAGCCGGACGGCCTCGTGCACGTCGTCGGTGAGGTGCACGGTCGCCGACAGGTCGCCGAACGGGGAGGCCGCCAGCAGTGGCCGCAGCAGCGACTCCACCGGCAACTCCCGGGTCCAGTAGGCACGGTCCAGGAAGACGTACGCGCCGCTCGCCCCGTCGGTGCCGTAGTAGGTCTTCGTGGCCGCCTGGAACACCTCCTGGAGGGTGCCGGCCCGGCCGGGGGCGAAGACGATCCCGCCCCGGGCCAGCCGCAGGATGGTGTCCTCCCGGATCGCGTTCGAGAAGTACTTGGCGATCCGGCCGGCGAACAGGTTCGCCGGTTCGTGCCCGTACAGCCAGGTGGGGATGGCCAGCCCACCGGTGCGCGCCCAGTCCAGGTCCAGGCCGCGCTGACGGGGCACGGCCGTCGGCGCGTACCGCTCGCGGACCTGGAGCGCGACCGCCGTGTAGCGGTCGTGGTCGGTGAAGTCGGGGGCCGTGGCGAGCAGGTCGATCGCCGCGGTCAGTTCCTCGGCGGGGCGGGGGGCGAGGTAGGCGCCGAGGTTCGCCGCCTCCATCACCCCGGGCCCGCCGCCGGTGACCACCAGTCGGTCGGCCCGGGCCAGCTCCCAGCCCAGCACGGCGGCCATCCGGTACGGGACGCTGCCACGCGGCACCGCGTGGCCGCCCATCACGCCGACCACCGACTGCGGCCCGTGCACGGCCAGCCAGGCGCGGGTGGCGTCGGCCAGTGCGTTGTCCACGCCGTGGTCGTGCAGCCGCTGCCCGAGCGCCTCCTTCACCTCCGGCAGCGCCCCGCCGTGCGCGCGGAAGTGCTCGTAGACCCGGGTGTCGTACATCCCGGCGAACCCGGCCTCGGCGAAGCCGGCGGCGAGGTCCTCCGGGGTGTAGAGGTGCGACGGCTGGGTCGGGTACGGCAGCCCGGAGAACGGTGGCACCACGTTCGCGCCGCGCCGGACCAGGTCGGCGCCGACCTCCCGGTTGGCGAACCGGCAGCCGACGAAGAGGGTGCCGGTGACCGGGACGGCGGTGAGGTCGGGCACCGGGTCCAGGTCGAGCCGGAGCCCCTGCACGGTCAGGCCGGCGAGGCTGCCGGTGGCGAGCCGTTCGTCGAAGGCGGCCCGGGTCTCGATCTCGTCGGTGCAGATGTGCGGCTCGATGACGTCCGCGGGTGGTGGAGTCGGCACCGGATCATCGTGCCCAACGCCGTCCAGCCGGCAAACCTGGGCCGGGACCGACAGGAGCCCGGCGGCTGCGGCCACCGGGCTCCTGCGTAACCGGGTCCTGGGGAGGCTCCGGACCAATAGTTGTAGTGGAAAATTCTTGACGGCGGCATAGGCCGCAGGCGTGACCAACTCCTCAGCCGTTCAGCCATCCCGGTTGCCCGACCCCCTCGCGTGTCGGTCCGCGAAGCGGGTTGAATGGGACGATGCAGAACCTGTTGCCGGAGCCACCGGCCACCCTCCTCCCCGCGCACGACGAGGCCGACGCCGCCCTGTCCGCCGCCGAGCAGGCCGGCAGCGACCAGGCCTACGCCGAGGTGGCGGCGCGATTCCCGAGCTACAGCGCGGGCTGGGGCGCACTGGCGGCCCGCGCCTTCGCCGAGGGCCAGGTGATTCCGGCGTACGCGTACGCGCGCACCGGCTACCACCGGGGCCTGGACCAGCTGCGCCGCAGCGGCTGGAAGGGGCACGGCCCGGTGCCGTGGTCGCACGAGCCGAACCGCGGCTTCCTACGCTGCCTCTACGTGCTGTCCCGGGCGGCCGACGCGATCGGCGAGGCGGACGAGGCGGCCCGCTGCGCCCAGTTCCTGCGGGACTGCGACCCGGCCGCCGCGGACGCGCTGGCCAGCAACTGACCCGCGCGCTCGACCCCGCGATCTTGCAGTTCCGCTCCCCGCTTCACGGCATTCGCCCGTTCCGCCCGGGCGGAACTGCAAGATCGCGGCCGCCGAGGGCTCTACAGGCCCTCGGCGACCGCTGCGGCGATCTTGAGCCAGGCGTCCCGGGTGGCCGCGGAGAGCGCGCCGTACCGGATCGGCTCGCCGGTGTCGATGAGCCGCTCGTACGGCGCGAGCAGCACCGCCCGGGTGCGGGCGGCGAAGTGATCCTGGATCGCGGGTAGATCGATCTCCTTGCGGGACGGGGGCATGGAGACCACGCTGACCGCCTGTCGGACCAGCCGCTGCCGTCCGCTCTGCTCCAGGTGGTCGAGCATCCGGGCGGCCGTCTCGGCCGAGTCGTTGCGGGCCGACATGGTGACCACCAGTTGGTCGGTGGCGTCCATCGCTGCCTGCCAGTTCTGCGCCCGGACGTTGTTCCCGGTGTCCACGAAGATCAGCTTGTAGAAGCGGCTGACCACCTCGCGGATCTCGGCGAACGCGGCGGCGGTGAGCATCTCGCCGCCGGTGGCCGACTCGTCCGAGGCGAGGACGTCGAACATCCCCTCGCCCTGCGACCGGACGTACTGCGACAGGTCGCCGATCCGCCCGTGCGCTCCCTGGAACTGACCCAGGTCACGCAGCAGGTCACGGACCGTACGGGCGTGGAAGTCCTGCTGGGCGCGCATGCCCAGGGTGCCCTGGGTCTCGTTGTTGTCCCAGGCCAGCACGTAGCCGCCGCGCTTCTGGCCGAACGTCATGGCCAGCAGCAGGATGGCCACCGTCTTGCCGGCCCCGCCCTTCGGGTTCACCACGGTCACCTGGCGCAGCCCGCCGAAGTTGCGCCGGACCATCTCGATGTCCCGCTTCATTTCCAGCTCGTGCCGGCCGGGCGGCAGGCGCAACCCGACCTTGTTGAACACCGCCCGTACGCCCATGGTGGCCACCGGCTCGGCCGGGCGTACCTGCCGGCGCCGGGCGAAGTCCTCGGCGGTCGGCGGCGCGGTCGTCTCCGGGCTCCAGTCCGGGTCCGGTTGCGCCGGCGGCACCCCGGTCACCCCGTCCGCCGGCCGGTACGGCTGCCGTGGGGCGGGGCCGGCCTGCGGCGGGCCCTGCTGCCAGCCCGGCGGATACCAGCCCGGCTGCGGCGGGAACGGCCCCGGCGGTGGCGCTTCCTGTCGCGGGCCGGCCGGTTCCTCCGCCGCTGGGCTGAGCGGCGCGTCCTGCCCTGGGCCCGGTGACGCGTCGTACTGCGGCGTGGGTGCCGGGACGGCTGGTTGCGGCATCACCGGCGGCTGCGCCGCGCCCGAGGCCCCGCCCGGCGAGGACGCGGCCCCACCGGGCTGCAGCGGCACGCGCCCGCCGGGCGGGGTCGCTCCGCCCTGCCGATCGACTGTTCCACCCGCCCCGGTCGGGGCGCCGGCCTGCTGCGGGACGGTGTGGTGCGGCGTGGCGGCGACGGCACCGTGCACGAGGGCGGGTGCCGTGGAGGCCGGCGCTGCGGGGGCGGGCGGCGTGCCCTGGACGGAGCCGGGGAATTCGGGGGCCGGGCCGGGCGAAGCGCTCGCCGGTCCGGGCGAGGCGCTGCTCAACCCGAGCGGAGCATTGGCCGGCCCGGTCGAGCCGTTGGACGACTCGGCGGCGGACCGCTGCGGCGGCTGGGCCCAGGGCGAGGTGGCACCCCGGCCAGCGCCCGGAGCCGGACCGGCGCTCGGGGGCGGGCCCGGGGTGGAGGTTGGGTCGCTGGCGGGGGCCGTTCCGCTGGTCGGGGTCGGGTCGCTGGTCAGGGGTAAGCCATCGGCCGGGGTCGGGTCGCTGGTGGGGGTCGCGCTGCCGGCTGAGGTCGGGCTGCTGGTCGGGGTCGTGCTGCCGGCTGGGGTCGGGGGTGGGCCGCTGCTGGGGGCGGCGCTGCCGGTCGGTGATGGGCCGCTGGTGGAGGCCGTGCTGCCGGCTGGGGTCGGGCCGCTGGTGGGGGCGGCGCTGCCGGTTGGAGGTGGGCTGCTGGTGGGGGCCGTGCTGCCGGTCGAGGGTGGGCCGCTGGTGGGGGCCGGGCTGCCGGCTGGGGTCGGGCCGCTGGTGGGGGCCGGGCTGCCGGTCTTGGGTGGGTTGTTGGTCGGCCGAGGGCTGGCCGGTTGCCGGTCGTCGGAGGGATTGCCCGGCGTGGTCGGGTCGGGTGTCGCGGGGGGCGGCCCTTCTCCACGGGCGGGTTGGGATGCGGCGGGCTGCACCGGCTGGGGTTGGGCCGCGCCCGCCGAGGAAGCCGCCGCCAGGTTGGCTGGCGGCCGGGACGGTGCCGGTCCGGCCATCGTGTCCTGGTCGAGGGTGAAGGGCAGGTGGAGATCGACCCGGGTCGGCTGCCCGGTCCTGGGTGCCGGCACGCCGATCGCCGCCGGTCGAGCCGTTGCTGCCTCGTCCGTCGCGGGGTCCGTCAGGGCGACGTCCGGCCCGCCTGCGATGCCGGGCGAGGCGCCGAGGGCAGCGTTGGCCCCCGCGTTGTCCCGTCCGGGCAGCATCGTCCGGCCGGCCGAAGCGGGCACATCGGGTGCCGGGGCCGGTGCGGCGGCTGGCGTGGGCGATCCGGTCGCCGGAGTCGGCGGGCCGGGCGGTTCGACCGGTGGCGCTGGCGGAGTGGGCGATCCGGGCGACGGGGCACCGGACGGTTGGGCTGGCGGGATTCGTGTGCCGGTTGCCGATGCCTGCGGGCCGGACGTCTGGGCCGGTGGCGCTGCCGGGGTCGGCGATGCGGGGGGCGGGGCACCGGGCGCCGCAGCTGGTGCGATCGGCGCCTCGGCTGGCGGGGTCGGGGCGCCGGGCGGCTGGGGTGGTGGGGCTGGCAGGGCCTCGTCCGCCGCCGGGGCGTCAGGCGCCTGCGGTGGGGCGGGCGGAGCCGGCGGCACAGGTGCCGGGGACATGGGCTGCGGGGCGGCGCTGGTCGGGGGCGAGGGAACTGCCGGAGGCGGGGTGTCCACCGGCGGGGGTGCCCAGCCCTGGCCGGCCGTCCAGGCGGCGGGTTGATCGGCGCTCGTCCATCCGCCGGGCGGCGACATCCCGCCGGTCAGCGACGGGTAGTCGGCGGGCGAGGGCGGGGCGGCGCTCGACGAGGCCGGTGACCGGGCGGCCCAGGGCGGGGTGCCGGCACCCGTGGTGCCGTCGAGCTGTTCGGGCGGCCAGAGTGGTTCGATGTCCCGCTCCGGTACCGGCTGCTGGCCGGGCTTGTGGACCCGGTCGGCGTTGTCGTCCACCACGGTTCCTCCCCATTCCTCCTGCCGAGGATAGGCCCACCGGCCGTACCCGACCGGCCGGCGCGGAGGCGCCCGGGGTCAGGCCGCCCAGACCGCCCAGGCGCCCGGCTCGGTCCACCAGGACCGCTTCCGGCTCAGCTCGCCCGCCACCCCGTCGTCGAGGTAGGGCAGCTTCTCGTCCCGGGGGAGCACCGAGGCGGCCCGGCCGCGGGCCCGGCGCACCTCGAGCCGTACCCGCTTCCGGCCCAACGCGGAGCGGGTGACGACCGGCACGGCCACCGCCACCTCGACCTTGCCGTCGGTCGGGTCCGGCGCGCCGAGCAGCGCCACGTCGTCCAGCCGCGCGTACCCGCCGGCGTTGCCGATCGCGCAGGCCAGCAGCGGTTCGTCGCCGTTGCTGAGCACCGTGTCGTCCACCTCGACCCGGCCCCGCCAGTGCAGCGGCCGGCCCTGGTCGTCCGCCGCGCCGAGCAGCGCGCCGTCCAGGGTCACCGAACCGCCGTCGTTGCGCAGCAGGTCGAGCCGCCGGGCCGTGCCGTCCAGCACCGCGGCGGCCACCGCCGCCGGGTCACGCGGCAGGCCGAGCTGCGCCGCCAGGTCACGCTGCGCCGTGCTCCGGGCCGGATCGAGCGGGAGTACGCCCACCGGCGGCAGGTCCGGCACCGTACGGTTGCTGGCCAGGTCGTCGGGGCGGCGGCTGGGCGGTGGGGCGTACCGCCGGACCAGCCGGCGCAGGACGGCGCGCAACTGTGCGTCACTGGCCGTGGCGACCACCAGCCGGGTCTTGGAGTCGGGATCCGGCCAGGTGAGGCCGTCGGGGCGGGCCGGGCCGTCGAGCCGGGCCAGCACCTCGTCGATCTCCTTGTCGGAGCGGGCGGTCACCGTCTCGACCCGGGCGCCGCGCGCGGTGAGCGCGTCCGCGCAGGCCAGCACCGGCACCCGGGGCGTCTCGCAACGCTCGCCGGCCTGCTCCGGGGCGTCGGCCGCGGTCGTGTCCTGAGGTGGAGAGTCCCCGGTCGCGCCGCCGCAGCAGGCACCGCCGCTGCCGCAGCCCCCGGGAGCGTCCCGCTCCGATCCGAGGGTGAGCAGCACCACGTCGTACACCGCTACCGGCCTCCCGCCTCTCGCCGCGACCCGTGCCGGTCGCGCCGTCACTACTTGTTAACCTGACACCCCGGGCTCGCCAACCGGTCGCCACCTGGCACCCGAGCCTTCTGGAGGCGAAGAAGATGCCAGCGATCGTGCTCATCGGCGCTCAGTGGGGCGACGAGGGCAAGGGCAAGGTTACCGACCTGCTCGGCGAGCGGGTCGACTACGTGGTGCGCTACTCCGGCGGCAACAACGCCGGGCACACGGTGATCACGCCGGACGGGCAGAAGTACGCGCTGCACCTGATGCCCTCCGGGGCGCTGTCGCCGAACGCGAAGATCATCATCGGTAACGGTGTGGTGGTCGACCCGAAGGTGCTGCTCACCGAGATCGACGGGCTCGCCGAGCGGGGCGTGGACGTCTCCCGGCTACGGATCTCCGGCGACGCGCACCTGATCATGCCGCACCACCGGGCGCTGGACCGGGTGGTCGAGCGCTACCTCGGCTCGGCCCGGATCGGCACCACCGGTCGCGGCATCGGCCCCGCCTACGGCGACAAGGTCGCCCGGATGGGTATCCGGGTGCAGGACCTGCTCGACCCGGGCATCCTGCGCAAGAAGCTGGAACTCGCGCTGCGCGAGAAGAACCAGATCCTGTTCAAGGTCTACAACCGCAAGGCGATCGACGTCGACGCCACGGTCGAGGAGTACCTGCAGTACGCCGAGCGGCTCACGCCGTACATCGCGGAAACCCGGGGGATGCTCTGGGACGCGCTGGACCGCGGCGAGACGGTGCTGCTGGAGGGCGCCCAGGCCACCATGCTCGACATGGACCACGGCACGTACCCCTTCGTGACCTCGTCGAACCCGACGGCCGGTGGCGCGTGCGTGGGCGCGGGCATCCCGCCCACGGCGATCAACCGGGTGATCGCGGTGAGCAAGGCGTACACCACCCGGGTCGGCTCCGGGCCGTTCCCGACCGAGCTCTTCGACGACAACGGCCAGCACCTGCGCAAGATCGGCCACGAGTACGGCACCACCACCGGCCGGGAGCGCCGCTGTGGCTGGTTCGACGCCGTCGTGGCCCGTTACGCCTGCCGGCTGAACGGCGTCACGGATCTGGTCATCACCAAGCTGGACGTGCTCACCGGCCTGCCCAAGGTGCCGATCTGCGTCGGCTACGAGATCAACGGCAAGCGGGTCGACGACATGCCGATGACGCAGACCGACTTCCACCACGCGGTGCCGGTCTATGAAGAGCTCGACGGCTGGTGGGAGGACATCACCAAGGCCCGCACCGAGGACGAGCTCCCGGAGAACGCCCGCCGCTACATCGCCCGCATCGAGGAACTCTGCAACACCCGGGTGAGCGTCGTCGGCGTAGGCCCCGGCCGCGAAGAAAACGTCCTCCGCCACCCCCTCCTCCCCTAACCCCACCCCGGGCCCCCGGGGGATCGCCCCCGTTGATCATGAAGTTATTGCGCTCTCGACCGGCGTGTCGCACCAACAACTTCATGATCAACGGAGCGGGTTGGCGGGGTTGTCCACAGGAGGGGGCGGGTTATCCACAGGGGGTTTAGTCGATCTTTGTTGGCCGGGACAGTCGGTCGGCGTGGATCCTCTGACAGTCATCCGGCGGGTGGCAGCCGCGCGGGACGGCATCGTCACGCTGGCCCAGGCGCGTGCGGCGGGGTTGACGGTGCACGACGTGCACCGGTTCTGCCGGGCCGGTCGCTGGCGAGCCGTGATCCGGGGCGGGTACCTCGTCGATGCCGACCTGAATGACGGGATCCCACGGCGGGCGAGGATCAGGGCCGCTGTCGCATCCTTTGGACCGGGTGCTGCCGCGGTCCTGACCACCGCCGCGGAGTTGCACGGGATCGGCGGAGCAAGGGCGACCGAGGCCGTTCACCTTTCGGTGCCGGGTCCGATTGCGCGGCCGGCTCGGCTCGCCCAACCCGACGTGGTGGTGCACCAGTTGGTCGTTGCGCCCGATCAGTTGGTCCGGATCAGTGGCATCGCCGCTACCAGCCCGCTCCGAACCGTGGTCGATCTCATCCTCCGCGAGGACCGCTACCCGGCAGTCTGCGTGCTCGACTCGGCCCTCAACCGAGGGCCGATCGACGGCGATGACCTGCTGGCGGTCCCCCGGCTGATCAGGGGTCGACGGGGCGCGGTGGCGGCGCGGGGCTACCTGGCCGAGGCGGACGGGCGGGCGCAGTCCCCGCTGGAGACCCGCACCCGGCTGCGCTGCGTCGACGGCAAGGTGCCACCGGACGCACTGCAACTGGAGGTGCGCGACGACGACGGCTACCTGCTCGGCATCGGTGACCTGGGCTGGCGTGGACCAAAGGTGATCGCCGAAGCCGACGGTCGAGGCCCGCACGGCACCCCCGATGCGGCCTACGCCGACCGCCGCCGCCAGAACCGCCTGGTCAACGCTGGCTGGACCATCCTCCGCTTCACCTGGCGCGACACCCTCGACCCCCACTACATCCCCTGGACCGTCCGCCAAGCCAGCGCCGCAACCCAGCCCCGTTGATCATGAAGTTATTGACATCCCCATCGGCGTGTCACCGCAATAACTTCATGATCAACAAGGGCTGGGTGGGGCGGCGGGGGGCCGTGGGTAGGATGCGGGGTCGTGCGGGTACTTCTTGTGGGTGGTGGGGGGCGGGAGCACGCGCTCGCGCTCGGGCTGGCGGCCGATCCGGCCGTGGACAAGCTGTTCGCGGCGCCGGGCAATCCGGGCATCGGGCAGCTGGCCGAGCTGCGGCAGGTCACTCCGACCGATCCGGTGGCCGTCGCCGCGCTGGCGGTGGAGACCGGCGCCGACCTGGTGGTGATCGGTCCCGAGGCGCCGCTGGTCGCCGGGGTCGCCGACGCGGTGCGGGCGAAGGGGATCGCGGTGTTCGGTCCGTCCGCCGCGGCGGCCCGGCTGGAGGGCTCCAAGGCGTTCGCCAAGGACGTGATGACCGCCGCCGGCGTACCTACCGCCCGCGCGTACGCCTGCGCCGACGAGGCGGCCACCGCCGCCGCGCTGGACGAGTTCGGCGCGCCGTACGTGGTGAAGAACGACGGGCTCGCCGCCGGCAAGGGCGTCGTGGTGACCGACGACCGGGCCGTCGCGCTCCGGCACGCCGCCGAGTGCGGGCAGGTCGTGGTCGAGGAATACCTGGCCGGTCCCGAGGTGTCGCTGTTCGTGGTCACCGACGGCGAGGCCGCCCTGCCGCTGCTGCCGGCGCAGGACTTCAAGCGGGTCGGCGACAACGACAGCGGCCCGAACACCGGCGGCATGGGGGCGTACGCCCCGCTGCCCTGGGCGCCGCCCGGCCTGGTGGACGAGGTGATGCGCGACGTCGTGCACCCCACCCTGGCCGAGTTGCGCCGCCGCGGCGCCCCGTTCGCCGGCCTGCTCTACGTCGGGCTGGCGATCACCGCCGACGGCCCGCGGGTGATCGAGTTCAACGCCCGCTTCGGCGACCCGGAGACCCAGGTGGTGCTGGCGCTGCTGGAGACGCCGCTGGGTGGGCTGCTGCACGCCGCCGCCACCGGTACGCTCGCCGACCACCCGCCGCTGCGCTGGCGGGACGGCGCCGCCGTGACGGTGGTGGTGGCCGCCGAGGGCTACCCGGCCGCACCGCGCACCGGTGACGTGATCAGCGGCGCCGAGGGCGCGGGCTTCATCCACGCCGGCACCCGCCGGGCCCCCGACGGCTCGCTCTGCTCGGCGGGTGGTCGGGTGCTCTGCGCCACCGCCACCGGCGCCGACCTGACCGCCGCCCGGGACGCCGCGTACGCGCTGGTGTCCGGCGTCGGGCTGGCCGGCTCCCACTACCGGACGGACATCGCGGCCGCCGCCGTCGCGGATCGGATCACGATTCCCGGCTGACCCGGGCAACCCCCACCGCCGCCGCCTCCGGTTGACCGGTGAGGCGAGGAGGTGGCGGGATTGCCGGCTGACATCGAGGGCGGGCCTCGCCTCCGGCGCGCGCCGGGCCGCCGGACGGGCGGGTGGCGGGCCGACGGACGGACAGGGCGGGTGGGGGGCCGGCGTCTGCCGGTCAGCCGTAGTAGCGGCGTAGCTCCCGGGTGAGCACCTTGCCGGTGGCGTTGCGCGGCAGGTACTTCACGAAGACGACGTCCCGGGGCACGGAGAACCGGGCCAGGTAGTGCCGGACGTACTCGCGGACCGCCTCGGGGTCGAGGGTCTCGCCGGGGTGCAGGGCGAGGAACGCGGCGAGTCGCTGGCCGTACTCCGGATCCGGCACCCCGATGACGGCGGCCTCGCGGACCTGCGGCAGCCGGGCGAGCAGATCCTCGACCTCGGACGGGAAGACGTTCTCCCCGCCGGAGACGATCATGTCGTCGGCCCGGCCGTCGACGAAGAGCAGCCCGTCGGCGTTGATCCGGCCCAGGTCGCCGGTGTCCAGCAGGCCGTCCCGGCTCTCCCGCCCCGCCCCGGAGGTGTAGCCCTCGAAGAGCATCTCGTTGCCGACGAAGATCCGGCCGACCCGGCCGGTGGGCACCGGCTGGCCCGCGTCATCGAGGATCCGCAGCTTGGTTCCGTGCGGCGGTCGGCCGGCGGTGGTGGGCGCCGCGCGCAGCTCGGCCGGGCCGGCGATGGAGGCCCAGGAGACCTCGGTGGAGCCGTAGAGGTTGTAGAGCACGTCGCCGTAGACGTCCATGAACCGGTGGGCGAGGTTGCCGGGCAGCGCGGAGCCGCTGATCGCGACCACCTTCAGCGGCGGCCGCGGGTCCGGCGCCGGCACCTCCAGCAGCCGCTGCACCATCACCGGTACGGCGAAGAGCGCGTCGCACCGGTGGGTGACCAGCGCGGCCAGCGTGGCGGCCGGGTCGAAGCGCCGGTGCAGCACGATGGTGGCGCGGAGCGCGAAGCAGACCTGGAGGGCGGCGAATCCCCAGGTGTGGAAGATCGGCGCGGCGATCATCACGCGGTCCCGGGTGTGCAGCGGGATGCGGTCGATGATGGACACCAGTGGGCCGAACCCGTTCGGGGTGGGTCGCCGGGCGCCCTTCGGCGTGCCGGTGGTGCCGGAGGTGAGCACGATGATCCGGCCGTCGCGCTCCGGCGGGCGCAGGTCGTCGCCGGGGAGCGCGCCGGCGATCAGTTCCTCGCGGGCCCGCTCGTCGACCCGGTGCAGCTCGGCGGGGAGGCCGAGGGTCCGCTCGGCGAACTCGTCGTCGTGCACCAGCACCCGCAGCGCCTGCTCGTCGGCCACGGTGCCGAGCTGGGCGGCGGAGAGACCGGTGTTCACCAGCACCGCGTCCACGCCGAGCAGGGTCGCCGCGACGATGGTCTCGATCAGGCCGTGGTGGTTGCGGCAGAGCACGCCGATCCGGTCGCCGGGCTGCACGCCGAACCCCGCGCGCAGCGCCCGGGCCAGCCGCTCGGCCCGGTCCAGCAGTTCCTGGTAGGTCAGCTCGGCACCCTGCTCGTCGACGATCGCGGTCCGGTCCGGGTCCCGGGCGGCCGCCTGGCGCAGCTCGCCGGCGAGGCTCCAGCCCCACTTGCGCAGCGCGCCGAGCTGGGAGGCGACCCGGATCGGGCGGCCGGGGGTGAGCAGTCCGCGGCGGGTCAGCGTGGCGACGATGAACGGCAGATCCATGCCACGGGCCTCCTTCGGCGGTGCGCGGAGGGCCCCCGACCTGGGGGCCCTCCGTGAACGGTCTTCTCGATCATGCACCGGGCGCCGGGTCGGGCCCCGCCGGCGGTGATCCGGACCACCTGCCGGACGCCGGTCGGCGCCGGCCGTCAGCGGATCTGGAGCCCGGAGATCGCCCGGGAGATGACCAGGCGCTGGATCTCCGAGGTGCCCTCGAAGATGGTGTAGATCTTCGCGTCCCGGTACCAGCGCTCGACCGGGTGGTCGCGCAGGAACCCGGCGCCGCCGAGCAACTGCACCGCCTTCTCGGTCACCGCGACGGCCACCTCACCGGCCTTGAGCTTGGACATCGAGCCCTCGCCGGCGGTGAACGGCCGGTTGTTGCGCCCCATCCAGGAGGCGCGCCAGACCAGCAGCCGGGCCGCGTCGATCTCCATCTTCATGTCGGCCAGCGCGAACGCGACCGCCTGGTTCTCGATGATCGGGCGTCCGAACTGGACCCGGTCCTTGGCGTAGTCCAGCGCGTACTCGTACGCGGCGCGGGCCACCCCGAGCGCCTGGGCACCGACGGTCGGCCGGGACAGCTCGAAGGTGCGCATCGCGGCCTGCGCCGAGGCCCGCTTTCCGGTGCGGGCCCGGTCCAGCCGTTCCAGCAGCGCCTCCCGGCCGCCGAGCAGGCAGCGCCCGGGCACCCGTACGTCGTCGAGGAAGACGTCGGCGGTGTGCGACGCGCGCAGCCCGAGCTTGCGCAGCTTGCGGGTCGCGGACAGCCCCGCGGTGCCCGGCGGTACGACGAACGCGGCCTGCCCGCGCGAGCCGAGTTCCGGCTCGACCGAGGCGGTGACCACGTGCACCCCGGCGATCCCGCCGTTGGTGGCGTACGCCTTCTGGCCGCGCAGCACCCACTCGTCGGTGGCCTCGTCGTAGACCGCCCGGGTCCGCATCGCGCCGACGTCGGAGCCGGCCTCCGGCTCGCTGGTGCAGAATGCCGCCACGGCCGGCTCGTCGACCGACCCGAAGCACTGTGGCACCCATTCGACCAGCTGGTCGGGCGTGCCGGCGCCGTAGATGGCGGCGACCGCGAGCGAGGTGCCGAAGATGCTCAGCCCGATGCCGGCGTCACCCCAGAAGAGTTCCTCGCTGGCGATCGGCAGGGAGAGGCCGGTGGGGTCGGCCCAGCAGGTGGCGAGGAACTCGAAGCCGTAGAGGCCGACCTTCGCCGCCTCCTGGATGATCGGCCAGGGAGTCTCCTCCCGGGCGTCCCACTCGGCCGCGGCCGGGCGCACGACCTCGGCGGCGAAGCCGTGCACCCAGTCCCGCAGATCCCGCTGTTCCTCGTTCAGGTCGAGCGAGAACTCGGCCATGTCAGGCCTTGGGGATGTCGAACAGGTTGGCGATGTTGGCGGCCAGGCCCAGGTCGCCCTTGGCCTTCAGCTTGCCGGTCATGAACATCATCACCGGGTTGGCGCCACCGGAGACGATCTTCAGGAACTCGACCGGGCCCATGGTCAGGCTCAGCTTCGGGTCGTGCTGCGGGGTCTCGTTGACGGTGCAGGTGCCGTCGGCGATGACCACCTCGTAGGTGTCGGTGCCGCCGTCGGGGCGCCCGGTGATGTTCCAGTGGATGACCGCGTTGGTGGAACCCGCCCGGTCGGCGCGGAACAGCGACGGCATCCGGCCGAAGACCTCGCCGAGGATCTTGCCGCGCAGGTCGCCGGACATCACCTCGGCGATCTTGTCGTCGGGGGTGGACTTGACCAGCTGGGCGAACTCCTTGGGGCCGACGTTGGCGAAGTTGGCCGGGTCGAAGTCAGTCATGAGGCGCACCTTCCGGGTATTGGCTACTCGTGCGTAACCTTACGGGCGAGTAGGTATGCTCGCAAGGTGTCCGGCACACCCACCTTCAAGCGCCTGCCCCGGGCCGTACGCGAGCAGCAGATGCTCGACGCCGCGGTCAAGGTCTTCTCCCGACGCGGCTACCACGCGTCCAGCATGGACGAGATCGCCGAGGACGCCGGCATCTCCAAGCCCATGGTCTACGCCTACCTGGGCACCAAGGAGGAACTCTTCGTCGCCTGCCTGCACCGCGAGGGCACCCGGATGATGCAGGCCATCGCCGGGGCGGCGGCCCCCGACCTGCCGGCCGACGAACGGCTCTGGCGGGGGCTGCGGGCGTTCTTCGGCTTCGTCGGGGCGCACCGGGACGGCTGGGCGGTGCTCTACCGGCAGGCCCGGGGCGAGCAGCCGTTCGCCGGCGAACTCGCCGCCATGCGGGCCCGGCTGGTCGAGGTGGTCGCCGGCATGCTCGACCACGCGCTGCGCGCCGAGGGGCGCGAGGTGGGCGAGACCGACCTGGAGGTGGTGGCGTACGCCCTGGTGGGGGCGACCGAGTCGCTGGCCGACTGGCTCGCCGACCACCCGGACGCCGACCCGGAGAAGACCGCCACCCGGATGATGAACGTCGCCTGGCTCGGCGCCGGCCAGTTGCTGCGCGGTGCCGCCTGGCGGCCCCCGGCGGGTTGAGGGCTCACCGGAGCAGCCCGGCGTACTCCGGCTCCGTGGTCGCGGCGCGCGCCCGATGCCGGCCCCGCGCCCAGCGGACCACCTCGACCACCAGGGTCACGGTGAGTGCCAGGCCGAGCCCGAGCAGCAGGCCGCGCAGCGGGTCCTGCTCGAAGGCGAGCCCGCCCAGGTAGCCGACCAGCGCCGAGTAGACGCCCCAGGAGACCGCGGCGAGCGTGTCGAAGGCGAGGAACCGCAGCCGGGGGAAGCCGATCGCGCCCATGGTCAGGGTGACCGCCGTCCGGCCGCCCGGGATGTACCGGGCCACGGTGAGGATCAGCCCGCCGCGCCTGCCGATGCCCCGCTGGGCCCGGTCGAGCGCCGCGCGCCGCCGGCCGCCGGCCGGCATCCGGGCCAGCAGCCGCCCGCCGCCGCCCCGGCCGATGGCGTACGAGACGTGGTCGCCGACCAGCGCGCCGGCCGCCGCGACCGCGATCACGACCGGCAGGTCCGGCTGGCCGGTCGCGGCGAACACGCCGGCGGTGATGACCGCCGTCTCGCTCGGCACGACCGGGAAGAACCCGTCCACCACCGCGATCGCGAAGAGTGCCAGGTAGACCCAGGGCGAGGACATGGTCTGGTGGAGCAGGTCGAGTACCGAATCCATGCCCCGATGCTGCTGCCGGCCCGGCCCGCCGCCATCGGCCGTGGGTCAGCCCGCGTCCACTACTTAAGTAGTGCCCGTCCCCGAGCGGTCTCAGGGGCGCCGGCCGGACCGCTCGGGGTACGCCCTCGGCGCGCGGGCGACCGGCCGGGCAGCGCCTACCCTCGGAGCGTGACCTCCAGCCTCGCCGGGCTCCGGCGGACCGTCGAGCGGTACCGCCCGCTCGGGCTGGCCGTGCTGGTCGGCGGCGGGGTCTGGTACTCGGCGGCCGGGGCGCTCGGCGTGCGGTCGCCGCTGCCCGGCGTGCTGGTCCTGGCCGTCGCCGTGACCGCCGGCTGGGCCGCCGCGACCGTGCACCGCCGGCGGTGGCCGCTCTTCGTCGCGGCGGCCGCCGCCTGGCTGCTGCTGGCCGCCTGGCCCGCGCCGGTCGCCGCCTCCTGGCAGGCCGGCCTGCGGCTGCGTGGCCGGCGCCGGCTCGGCGGCTTCCTGGCCGGCGCCGCGCTGGTGCTCGCGCTGGGTGTGCTGATCGGCCGGGCGGTGGGCGGCGAGCGCGGGTTGACCACCGCCACCCCGGGCAACGCCATCGCGATGGCCGCCTGGCTGGTGGTCTTCCCGCTGGTGGTCGGGCTGTGGATCGGGGCGCGCCGGGACACCCTCGCCGCGCTCCGCGACCGGGCCGCGCGGCTGGAGCGGGAGCAGGAGGCCCGCGCGGAGCGGGCCCGGGCCGAGGAGCGGGCCCGGATCGCCCGGGAGATGCACGACGTGGTGGCGCACCGGGTGTCGCTGATGGTGGTGCACGCGGGCGCGCTGGAGGTGACCGCCGCCGATCCGGCCACCGTCGAGGCGGCCGCGCTGATCCGGTCCACCGGCCGGCAGGCCCTCACCGATCTGCGCGAGGTGCTCGGCGTGCTGCGGCAGGCCGGCGGCGCGGCCGAACCCGCCCCGGCCGGGCCAGCCGCCGCCGCGGGACTGCCGGACACCGCCCCGCTGCCCGGCCTCGGCGCGGTGGACGATCTGGTCGGCGAGTCCCGGGCCGCCGGGCTGCGGGTGCAGCGGCAGGACGAGGGGACACCGGCGGCGGTGCCGGCGACGGTGGGGCGGACGGTGTACCGGGTCGTCCAGGAGGCGCTGACCAACGTCCGCAAGCACGCGGCCGACGCGGAGGTGACGGTCCGGCTGCGCCACCTGACCGGCGGGATCGAGGTCACCGTCCGCAACGGCCCGTCCACCGCTGGCGCCGGCCTGCCCGGCGCCGGGCTCGGCCTGGTCGGCCTGCGGGAACGGGTGGAACTGCTGGGCGGGCGGCTGGAGGCCGGCCCCCGCGACGGCGGCTTCCTGGTCCGGGCGCTGATTCCGGTGGAGGAGGAGCGGTGATCCGGGTCCTGGTCGCCGACGACGAGCAGTTGGTCCGCTCCGGGCTGCGGCTGATCCTGGAGGCGGCACCGGAGATCACCGTGGTCGGCGAGGCGGCCGACGGCGCCGAGGCGCTGGCCGAGACCCGCCGGCTCCGCCCCGACGTGGTGCTGCTGGACGTGCGGATGCCCGGCACCGACGGGCTGACCGCCGCGCCGCGGATCGTCGCCGACGGAGCGAAGGTGATCATGCTGACCACCTTCGACCGGGACGAGTACGTGCACCGCGCCCTGCGCGCCGGGGCGGTCGGCTTCCTGCTCAAGGACACCCCGCCCCGGGACCTCGCCGCCGCGGTGCGGACCGTGGCCGCCGGGAACGCGATGCTTTCGCCGACGGTGACCCGGCGGCTGATCGAGTCCTTCGCCGAACGGGGCCCGGACCGGCGGGAGGCTGCCCGGCGGCGGCTCGGCGAACTCACCGTGCGGGAGTTGGAGATCGTCCGGGAGGTCGCCCGGGGGCACGCCAACGCCGGCATCGCCCGCCGCCTGGGGATGAGCGAGGCCACGGTGAAGGCGCACGTCAGCCGCGCCCTGGCGAAGCTGGGCGCGGAGAACCGGGTGCAACTGGCGATCCTGGTGCACGACGCCGACCTGCCCTGAACCCGCCGGGCTCAGGGCGGGGCGGACGGGCCGCGGCGGTGGCGCAGCCGCCGGGCCGCCTCCAGTAGCAGGGTGATGACCACGGAGAGGCCCACCCCGACCAGCACGCCCCGGACCGGGTCGCGTTCGAAGGCAAGCCCGCCGAAGTAGCCGAGCAGCGCGCAGTAGACGGCCCAGGTGAACGCGCCGACGGCGTCGAAGAGCAGGAACGACCGGCGGGAGTAGCGCAGCGCGCCCATGGTCAGGGTGACCGCGGTCCGCCCGCCGGGGACGTACCGGGAGGTGGTCAGGATCAGGCCGCCGCGCCGTTCGACCGCGCGCCGGGCCCACTCCGAGCTGGCCCGCCGCCGCCCGTCCCGGCGGAGCCGGGCCAGCGGCCGGGCGCCCCGGCCGATGGCGTACGAGATGTGGTCGCCGGCGAGCGCGCCGAGGAAGGCCGCCACGATCACCCACGCCAGGTCGGGGTGCCCGCCGGCGGAGAGGACGGCGGCAGTGATCACCGCCGCCTCGCCCGGCACCGCCGGGAAGAACGCGTCGACCGCGGTGACCCCGAAGAGCACCAGGTACACCCACGGCGAGGCGACCGTCTCCCGGAGCAGGTCGAGCACCGCTTCCATGCCCCCATGCTGGCCGGGTGCCGGCCGCGCGGGGGCCGAGTCAGCGGATCGTGCCGATCAGGTGGGGCCGGCCGGTACGCGCGTCGTGCAGGGCGAACTCCCAGGCCGGGGTGGCGCTGAAGGCGACCGTGCCGGGCAGCGGCACGGGCAGCTTGAAGGCCACGTCGACGGTGAACGCGTCCGGCAGCCGACTCTCCAGCGCGGCCAGGCAGCGGGCCTTGCTCCACATCCCGTGCGCGATCGGGCGAGGGAACCCGAGCAGCCGGGCGCCCAGCCGGGAGGTGTGGATCGGGTTGTGGTCGCCGGAGACCCGCGCGTAGTCGGTGCCCACCCGGGGTTCGACCCGCCAGTGCGTGGAGGCGGGCGGCGGCGCCGGCCGCTCGCCCCGGTCGCGCCGCTCGCCGCCGCCGGTGCCGCGCTCCTTGCCGAGGTACGTCGAGACGCCCCGCCACACCTCCGCCCCGGCCACCGAGGCGACCAGGACCACGTCCAGTTGCCGGCCCCGGTCGTGCGGGCGCAGGTTCTCCGCGTACGTGGTGAAGTCGAGCGGCTCGTCGGCGGTGAGCGGGCGGTGCACGGTGATCCGGTTGCCCACGTGCACCACGCCGGTCAGCGGGATCGGGAAGTCGGCCGCGGTCATCAGCCGCAGCGCCAGCGGGAAGCCGAGCACGTGCGGGTACGTCGGCGGCAGCCGGTCGGCCAGCCGGAACCCGCAGACCCGGTCGTACTCGGCCAGGTGGGCCCGGTCGACGGTGGCCCCGGTGACGGCCAGCTCGACAGCGGGCACGGTGTCGCCGCGCCGGCCACCCGCGCCGGGCAGCGCGCCGAGCAGGGCGCGCCGGTAGAGCGCGCCGGCCGCGGGCATCGCCGGCAGCTCGACCCGGGCCCGGGTGGCGGCGGGACGGTCCTCGGTGGTCGCCATCTCAGGCCCCCAGCAGGCTCTGGCCGCAGACCCGGACCACGTTGCCGCTGACCGCGCCGGAGGCCGGCCAGGACAGCCAGCCGATGGTCTCCGCCACGTCGACCGGCAGGCCGCCCTGGGACATGCTGTTCATCCGCCGGCCCGCCTCGCGCAGCATCAGCGGGATCCGGGCGGTCAGCCGGGTCTCGATGAACCCGGGGGCCACCGCGTTGACGCTGATCTGCCGGTCGCGCAGCGCCGGGGCGAGCGAGTCGACCAGCCCGATCACGCCGGCCTTGCTGGTGGCGTAGTTGGTCTGGCCGCGGTTGCCGGCGATGCCGGCGATCGAGGAGACGGAGACCAGCCGGCCGCCGGCCGGGATCAGCTCCCGCTCCAGCAGCACGTCGTTGATCCGTTCCTGGCTGGAGAGGTTGACGTCGATCACCGAGTCCCAGCGGTCGGCGTCCATCCGGCCGAGGGTCTTGTCCCGGGTGATGCCGGCGTTGTGCACCACCACGTCGACCCGGCCGTGCCGGGCGGCCAGGTGGTCGGCGAGCCGGGTGGGTGCGTCCGGGGCGGTCAGGTCGAGCTGCACGGCGCTGCCGCCGATCTCGTTCGCCACCGCGGCCAGCTCGTCCCCGGCGGCCGGGATGTCCAGCGCCACCACCTGGGCGCCGTCGCGGGCCAGCACCCGGGCCAGCGCCGCCCCGATGCCCCGGGCCGCGCCGGTGACCAGCACGACCTGCCCGTCCAGCGGGTGGTCCCAGTCGGCCGGCGGTGCGGCCCGCCCGGCGCCGACCCGGACGACCTGCCCCGAGACGTACGCGGACCGGCCGGAGAGCAGGAACCGGAGGGTCGCTTCCAGGCTGGTCAGGGTGCCCGGGTCGGTGCCGGCGGTGACGTAGACCAGTTGGGCGGTGACGCCCCGGCCGAACTCCTTGCCGATGCTGCGGGTCAGCCCCTCCAGGGCGCGCTGCGCGGTGGCCTCCCGGGGTGTGCCGCACTCGGCGGGCGGGGTGCCGAGCACGATCACCCGGCCGCTGGGCAGCACCGAGCGGGCCCGCGGGTGGAAGAAGTCGTAGAGCTGCCGCAGCCCGGTCGAGTCGGTGATCCCGGTGGCGTCGTACACCAGGGCGCCGAAGCGGGCGGCGGCGTCGGTGTCGGCGGCGGGGTCGCGCACCTCGACCCCGGCGGCGGTGAGGATCTTGCCGACCGGCTCGGCGAGGCGGCCGTCGGTGGCCGCGCCGAGCAGGGCCGGCCCGGGCAGGAGGGGGTCGCCGGGGGTGTGCCGGCGCAGTCGCGGCGGGTCGGGCAGCCCGAGGCGCTTGACCAGCGCGCGGCCGGCCCCCGATTGGACGAAGCTCGCGTACCTGTCGGTCATAGGCGTAGCCTACTGACGAGTAGGGTTCGGGCAAGACTTTCCAGGAGGCGGATCGTGCAGAACATCCGGCGGGTCGCGGTCATCGGTGGCAACCGCATCCCCTTCGCCCGCTCCAACTCCCGCTATGCGAGCGCGTCCAACGCGGACATGTTGGGCGCGGCGCTCGACGGGCTGGTCGCCCGCTACGGGCTGGCCGGCGAGCGGGTCGGCGAGGTGGTCGCCGGGGCGGTGCTGAAGCACTCCCGGGACTTCAACCTCACCCGCGAGGTGGTGCTCGGTTCCCGGCTCGACCCGCACACCCCCGCGTACGACATCCAGCAGGCCTGCGGCACCGGGCTGGAGGCGGCCATCCTGGTCGCCAACAAGATCGCCCTCGGGCAGATCGACGTCGGCATCGCCGGCGGGGTCGACACCACCTCGGACGCGCCGCTGGCGGTCAACGAGGAGTTGCGCCGCACGCTGATCAAGCTGAACAGCGCCCGCACCCTGGGCGAGCGGCTGCGGCTGGCCGCGAAGCTGCGCCCGTCGCAGCCGTTCAAGCCGGAGATCCCGCGCAACGCCGAGCCGCGTACCGGGCTGTCCATGGGTGAGCACGCGGCCCGCACCGCGCTGCGCTGGAACATCGACCGGCAGTCCCAGGACGAGCTGGCGCTGCGCTCGCACCAGCGGCTCGCCGCCGCGTACGACCGGGGTTTCTTCGACGACCTGATGACGCCCTACCTCGGGTTGACCCGGGACCAGAACCTGCGTCCCGACACCAGCCTGGAGAAGCTCGGCTCGCTGAAGCCGGTGTTCGGCGCCAAGGGGCCGGACGCCGAGCAGGCCACCATGACCGCGGGCAACTCCTCGCCGCTGACCGACGGGGCGTCCACTGTGCTGCTCGCCTCCGAGGAGTGGGCCCGCGCGCACAGCCTGCCGGTGCTGGCCTGGTTCAGCTGGTCGGAGACGGCGGCGGTGGACTTCGTGCACGGCGACGAGGGGCTGCTGATGGCCCCCGCGTACGCGGTGCCGCGGATGCTGGCCCGGGCCGGGCTCACCCTTCAGGACTTCGACTACTACGAGATCCACGAGGCGTTCGCCTCGCAGGTGCTGGCCACCCTGGCCGCCTGGGAGTCGGCGGAGTTCTGCAAGGACCGGCTCGGCCTGGACGCCCCGCTCGGCGCGATCGACCGGGACCGGCTCAACGTCAACGGCTCGTCGCTGGCGGCCGGGCACCCGTTCGCAGCCACCGGCGGCCGGATCGTGGCCACCCTGGCCAAGCTGCTCGCCGAGTCCGGCAGCGGGCGCGGCCTGATCTCCATCTGCGCGGCCGGCGGCCAGGGCGTGACCGCGATCCTGGAACGTTGAGCGGACGGCTGCCCCGGCGATCGACAGCCGGGGCAGCCGTGCCGTGGATCCGGTGTGGACCGACGCCTCGACCCGGAGCCCAGCGCGGTGGCCTAGCCTGGGACGGCTTCCCAGTCGACCGAAGGACAGCCTGTGTCAGCCACCCCGACGTCCGCGTCCGATCCGCGGGCCCACCCCGCGCCACCGTTGCCGCCCCCGGCGCCTCCCGCGCCGACCGGGGGCGTCCGGATCGGCCGCGGCGCCCAGGTGGTCACCGGCCTGGTGCTGCTCGTGCCGGGGGCCGTCGCCCTGCTCTGGTCGTACGTGCTCCCGTCGGTCAGCACGCTGGCGGAGAGCTTCCGGCGGGGGCGGCTCCCGGGCGGCCCGAGCGAGCCGGCCGGCGGCGACAACTACACGCAGGTGATCGAGCGCGGGTTCCTCGGTGACCTGGGTCACGCGCTGCTGCTCGCGCTGGTGCCGCTGCTGCTCGCGCTGCTCGTCGCCCCCCTGCTCGCGTTCGCCGCGGAGCGGGCCGGCCGGGTGCCACGCCTGGTGACCCGGGCGCTGCTGGCCCTGCCGCTGGCGGCCTACGCCCCGCTCGCCATCGGGCTGGCCCGGACCCTGGACCGGTTCGAGGCCGACCGGGACGCCTGGACGCAGGCGCCCACCCTGACCGCCGTACGCAGCGGGGCGCTGCTGGTGGCCGGGCTGGTGGTCGCGGTCGGTGCCACCGCCTTCCTGGCCGCGCTGCGCCGCCGCCCCGGCGGTGGCCGGTCCGTTCCGGCGGCCCTCGCCGTCGGCGGCGTGCTCGGGTTGACCGTCGTCGCGGTGACCGTGCAGTCCTGGTCCCTCCAGTGGCCCGTCCTCGGCGGTGGCCGCGACGAGCGGACCGGCCCGATGGTGCGGATCGTGCGGGAGAGCCTGAGCCGCCTCGACTTCGGCGTCGGCGCCGCCGGCAGCGTGCTGCTGCTGGCGCTGCTGGCCGTGCTCGGCGTCCTCGCCGTCGGCCTGCTCCTGGTGACCCGCACCCGGATCTCCTTCACCGGTTGGCGCGACCGTCCGGCGGGTGCGGCGCCCGCCGAGCGGAACCTGGTCGCGCTCGGTGCGCTGGCCGTGGGGCTGGTGGCCTTCCTCGGCGTGCTCGGGTACGTGCTGGCGCCGTGGCTGCGGCTGCTCACCGCCGACGCGCCGCCGCTGCCGTCCGGCGTCTCCACCGGCCGGATCCAGGTCAACACCTGGCTCCCGCCGCTGATCTCGGCGGTGGTCGGGGTGGGCCTCGCCGCGCTGGCCGGCTTCGCCATCGGTGGTCTGCGCCCGCTGGGCCGGGCCAGCGAGCTGCTCCTGCTGCCCTTCGCGCCCTGGCTCTTCGTCGGCGACGGCCCGCTGGCCATCGCCCACTTTCTCCGGGCCGAGGAGGCCGACCAGCTCGACACCTTCGTCGGGCTGATCCCGCCGGGTTGGCTCTCGATCCCCGCGCTCGTGGTGTTCACCCTGTTCTTCCGGGGCCAGCGGGAACGCTGGGAAACCGGCGGCCGGTTCGCCTCGACGATGCTGCTGCCCGCCCTGCCGATGCTGGCCGGGGCGGGGCTGCTGAGCTGGCTGGTCGGCGCGCAGAGCTGGCTGTGGCCGCAGCTGGTCGTCCGGGACGTCCAGCACGCGCCGGCGGCGAACCTCGTCCTCCTGCGGCTCGCGCAGTCGTTCGGCGACCCGGAGGCGATGCGCGGGTTCGTCGCCCAGGTGCTGCCGCTGCCGATGCTGCTGCTCTTGCTGGCCGCGTTCCTGGCCTTGCAACTGGGCTACCTGGACCGCCTCGTCGTCTCCGCCGGGTCGAAGCGCGGTTGATCTACCCCTGCCGCGGCAGGTGGCGGTGTCCGTCGGTGCGGACACCCCACCTGCGCGGCCGCGGGGCGCGCCGGTCCGGGTCAGACGGTGGAGCCACCGTCGATGGCGATCGACGCGCCGGTGATGTGCCGTCCGCCCTCGCCCACCAGGTGGCTGACCGTCGCCGCCACGTCGTCCGGTGTCCCGTACCGGCCGAGCGCGATGTGCGACCGCTGCGCGTCGGCGCCGGTGCTGTCCGCCGGGTTCATGTCGGTGTCGGTGGAGCCGGGAAGGACCAGGTTCACGGTGATCCCGCGCGGGCCGAGTTCGCGGGCGAGCGCCCGGGTCAGGCCGTTGATCGCGCTCTTGGTCATGGCGTAGGCGCTCACCCCGGGAGCCGGGACGCGGCTGGCGAAGCTGCTGCCGATGTTGACGATCCGCCCGCCGTGACCCAGGTGGCGTACCGCTGCCTGGGTCACCAGGAACACCCCCCGCACGTGGACGGCGATGGCCCGGTCCAGGTAGTCGAGGCTGACCTCCTCGAACGGTCCGGACGAGAAGACTCCGGCGTTGTTGACCAGGATGTCCAGCCGTCCCAACTCGGCGACGGCGTGCGAGACCGCGCCGGTCAGAGCGGTCGCGTCGGCGCTGTCGGCGCGGATCGCCAGGCCGGTGCGGCCGTACGACTCGACGTCGGCGACGACCGCCTTGGCGCTCTGCTCCGCCTCGCGGTACGTGAACGCCACGTCGGCGCCGTCCTGCGCCAACCGGCGGACGACCGAGGCACCGATCCCGCGACTGCCGCCCGTGACCAGGGCGACCCTACCGGCAAGGCTGGCCACGCCTCCCCCATTCCGTTCGTCTACTCAGGAGGCCGATCATGGTAGCCCGGTCGGCCGGCGGCGGATCGGGCGCGGTCGGCTCGGGTCGGTGGCGGGAAAGGACGGCGTATTGCCCGCCGTCACTACCGTGGATCCAGCCCGCCCGACCGAACGGCGGCGGCCCTCGCGAGGGAGTTGTCATGCGCCGGCAAACTCTGCTCCGTACCCCCGTCGTCGTGCTGGCCGCCGCGCTGGCGGTCAGCGGCTGCTCGTCCGGCGGCACGAGCGACACGAAGGCCACCGCCACCACCACGGTCACCGAGGCGCCGGCGGATGCGACGGCGCCCCCGTCCGACGCGGCGGCGACCGCAACGCCCGCCGCCCGGGGCACGACCGACGCCGGGTCGACGGGCGGCGGCAGCACCGGGCGGCCCGACAGCGGGTCGACGACCGGTGCTCCGCGGTCCGCCGGCCCGACCATCGACTACTTCCGGGTCGCCCGCAAACCGTCCTGCCCGGCCGGGACCAGCGCGAACCCGATCCCGGGCACCCCGGTGACCGTGGAGTGGAAGGTCGGCAACGTCGACTCCGTCGCCCTCTCGGTCGACGGCCCGGGCGTGTACGCCGACAACCTCCCGCCCACCGGCAGCGAGACGCTGACCTTCCCCTGCTCCGGCGCCGAGGGCGACGTCCAGCGGCACACCTACCTGTTGACGGTCCGCAACTCCAGCGGCAAGCGGACGAAGACCCTCGTGGTGAGCGCGACGGTGCACGACATCCCGGAGGTGTGACCTCGGCCCGTCCGGGCCATGCCGGTGGGGCGGGGACCGGCGGGTACGGGAGAATGAGGGCCGTGACGACGATCCCGAACGTGCTCGCCAACCGGTACGCATCGCCCGAACTGGTCGCCCTCTGGTCGCCGGAGGAGAAGGTCCGGATGGAGCGGCAGCTCTGGCTCGCCGTGCTCCGGGCGCAGCGCGACCTCGGGGTGCCGGTGCCGGACGGGGTGGTCGAGGCGTACGAGCGGGTGCTCGACCAGGTCGACCTGGCCTCGATCGCCGAGCGCGAGCGGGTCACCCGGCACGACGTGAAGGCCCGGATCGAGGAGTTCAGCGCGCTCGCCGGGCACGAGCACGTGCACAAGGGGATGACCTCCCGGGACCTCACCGAGAACGTCGAGCAGCTCCAGGTGCGCCGCTCGCTGGAGCTGATCCGGGACCGGGTGGTGGCCACCCTGGCCCGGCTGGCCCGGCTCGCCGTCGAGCACTCCGACCTGGTGCTGACCGGCCGTTCGCACAACGTCGCGGCGCAGGCCACCACGCTGGGCAAGCGCTTCGCGTCGGCCGCCGAGGAGCTGCTGATCGCGTACGAGCGGCTGGTCGACCTCATCGACTGGTACCCGCTGCGCGGCATCAAGGGCCCGGTGGGCACCGCCGCCGACCAGCTCGACCTCTTCGACGGCGACGCCGACAAGGTGGCCGAGCTGGAACGCCGGGTGGCCGGGCACCTCGGCTTCACCCGGGTGCTGGACAGCGTCGGCCAGGTCTACCCGCGCTCGATCGACCTGGCGGTGCTCTCCGCGCTGGCCCAGATCGCCGCCGCGCCATCGTCGCTGGCCACCACGATCCGGCTGATGGTCGGCCAGGAGCTGGCGACCGAGGGCTTCAAGCCGGGTCAGGTGGGCTCCAGCGCGATGCCGCACAAGATGAACACCCGGTCGAGCGAGCGGGTGAACGGCTTCGCGGTGATCATCCGGGGCTACCTGTCGATGGTCGGCGAGCTGGCCGGCGACCAGTGGAACGAGGGGGACGTCTCCTGCTCGGTGGTCCGCCGGGTGGCCCTGCCGGACGCCTTCTTCGCCGCCGACGGGCTGTTCCAGACCTTCCTCACCGTGCTGGACGAGTTCGGGGCGTACCCGGCGGTGATCAACCGGGAGCTGGAGCGGTTCCTGCCGTTCCTGGCCACCACCAAGATCCTGGTGGCCGCGGTCCGGCGCGGCGTCGGGCGCGAGGCGGCGCACGAGGCGATCAAGGAGCACGCCGTCGCCGTGGCGCTGAACATGCGGGAGAAGGGGGCCGCCGAGAACGACCTCTTCGACCGCCTCGCCGCCGACGACCGGCTCGGCCTCACCCGAGCCGAGATCGACGCCCTGGTCGCCGACCGCACCGCCTTCGTCGGCGCCGCCCCCGCCCAGGTCGACTCCGTCGCCCGCCGGGTGGCCGCCGTGGTCGACACCCACCCCACCGCCGCCACCTACACCCCACCCCCCATCCTCTAACCCCCACCCAGGCAGCATCCCCCGCCCAGGCCGCCGTCGATCATGAAGTTGTTGCCGCGGCACGCCGATCCGGGTGGCAACGACTTCATGATCAACCGGGCCGGGGCCGGGGCCGGGGCCGGGGTGGGGCGGGGTCAGGAGTCGCGGGTGGGGGTTTCGGCGGCGGTGCGGAGGTTGGGGGCGCTGGCCGGCTCGGCGATGCCGCCGGGGGCCTCCGCGATCTCGCCCTCGTGCGCGGTCTCCGCGGCGACCAGCGGCTGGTCGGGCGGCATGACGTCGGGCACCTTGGGTACCACGATCACCGCGGTGCCATACGCGCAGATCTCCATCCACATCTCTCCGCAGTCGCGGCTGTCGAACCGCATGCCGACCACGGCGTTCGCGCCGAGCCGGCGGGCCTCCTCGCCGAGCCGGGCCACCGAGTCGGTACGCCACCGGGTGAGGTTGTCCGGCGCCATCGGGTCGTACGCGCCACCGCGCAGGTTCTTGACCCCCTCGCGGTACGGGTTCCGCGTCCTGGCCATCGATGACACCACTTCGCCGAGAATCTGGCGGATCTCGTACCCGGGTAGTTGCTCCGTCGTCACGACCAGCACGTTTCCGATGCTGTCAGGGGACCCCGCACCCCATCGTGAGGGTTGTTCACCTGATCGGATGCTGCAAAACGGCGCGGCGCGGACGGCCGGCACGCCGCCGACCATCCGCGCCGCCCGGGCGCTAACCGTCAGACACCGGCCACCGAGGTGATCCAGGCCCGGTTGTACGCGACACTGCCGTAGTTCTGGATGTTCACGCCGTCGGCGGTCGAGGCGACGCCGACCTGGCGGCCGTTGTAGAACTGCGGGCCGCCCGAGTCGCCCCGCCACGCGTTGCCGTTGATCCGGGTGCTCCGGATCGCCTGGCCGCCGTACGCGTCGGTGGCGCTGTTGCTGGTCACCCGGACCGAGGCGGTCTTGAGCTGGGTGGAGGCCGAGCAACCGCTGTAGCAGGTCATGCCCCAGCCGTAGATGGTGTTGGTGGAGTTGATCGGCGGGTTGCTGGTGGCCAGCGAGACGTACGAGGTGCTCACCGAGCTGGACAGCCGCATCAGGGCCAGGTCGTAGCGGCTGTAGGTGGCGCTCACGGTGCGGGTGACGCCGCCGGAGGAGCGGTAGACGCTGCCCACCCGGACCGACATCGAGCCGCCGAGGCAGTGCCGGGCGGTGAGCACCCACTGCGGGGCGATGATCGT
Organism: Micromonospora echinaurantiaca; assembly: GCF_900090235.1. Classification (NCBI taxonomy): domain Bacteria; kingdom Bacillati; phylum Actinomycetota; class Actinomycetes; order Micromonosporales; family Micromonosporaceae; genus Micromonospora; species Micromonospora echinaurantiaca. Next base: position 6,568,577 of record NZ_LT607750.1, read on the forward strand.
GCCGGAGCAGGTGAACGAGCCGTTGCTGAACACCGCGGCCGCCCACGGGGCGGACGAGACGGTGCCGCCGCCGATGATCGGGTCCGGGCCGGCCGGGGCGGCGACGGCGCCGGAGCTGGCACCGAGCAGGGTGGCCGCGGTGGTGGCGAGGACCGCGACCAGGGATCGGATGCGCATTGCGGGGGCTCCTTCTGCGGAGATGGACCCGGGTTCGCCGGGTCCGGCCTGCCGGTCGGCGGGCGGGGGTGGCCCGGCGGCCGGGGACAATCATCGACGTCCGACGATGTACCGTAGAGCCCTGAGATGTCGTTCACAAGAGTTTCATCGAAATTGAGCGATGTCCCGGATGGGGGCGGTCCGGCCCGGCGCGCCGGACCGGTCGAACCGGGCGAAACGGCACGTGCGGCAACGAACACGCATCGGGATCGCAACGACTCGGCATCGGTCCCACCGGCCCGCCGCCGATTACGTCGATCACTGCCTGACCCGCGTCCGGCCGGTGCGGCCGGGGCGGGATCTGCCAGGTAGGCTGGCTGCGCTCGCCCGTTGTGGGTCGGCACCCAACTGCGTACACAGTCAGGAGTGCCCAGTGCCTCGCGTCGTCGTCGACGTCATGCTCAAGCCCGAGATCCTCGATCCGCAGGGCCAGGCCGTCGCAAACGCGCTGCCCCGGATCGGCGTCAGCGACGTCGCCTCGGTCCGGATCGGCAGGCGGATCGAGATCGAGTTCACCGGTGAACCGGACCTGGACCGGGCCCGGGAGATCGCCGACAAGCTGCTCGCCAACCCGGTCATCGAGGACTTCACGGTCCGCCTGGTCGAGGCCGACGAGACCGCGGACGCCCGCTCGTGACCGCGCGGGTCGGTGTGGTGACCTTCCCCGGCTCGCTCGACGACGGGGACGCGGCCCGGGCCGTCCGGATCGCCGGCGCCGAGCCGGTCCGCCTCTGGCACGGCGACCCGGCGCTGCACGGGGTGGACGCGGTCGTGCTGCCCGGCGGCTTCTCCTACGGTGACTACCTGCGTTGCGGCGCCATCGCCCGGTTCGCCCCGGTGATGGAGACGATCGTGGACGCGGCCCGGGGCGGCCTGCCGGTGCTCGGCATCTGCAACGGCTTCCAGATCCTCTGCGAGGCCCACCTGCTCCCCGGCGCGCTGACCCGCAACCAGCACCTGCACTTCCGCAACCGCGACCAGTTCCTCCGGATCGAGTCGGTCGGCACCGCCTGGACCAACACCTTCCAGCCCGGCCAGGAGGTGCTGATCCCGGTCAAGAACGGCGAGGGCTGCTACGTCGCCGACCCCGCGACCCTGGACCAGCTCGAGGCCGAGGGCCGGGTGGTCGCCCGGTACATCGGCGGCAACCCGAACGGGTCGCAGCGCGACATCGCGGCGATCACCAACTCCGCCGGCAACGTCGTCGGCATCATGCCGCATCCCGAGCACGCGGTGGAGGAGCTGACCGGCCCCTCCCTGGACGGTCTCGGCTTCTTCACCTCGGTCCTCAAGCACCTGGTGGGGGCGCCGGCGTGACCGGTCGCGGCGGGATCATCGGTCGGCTCACCCGCCCGCAGGGCGGCCCCGAGCGCAGCGAGGAGAGGTCATGACCACCCACCCGGACCCGGTACGGGAGACCCCGGAGGTCGCCCCGGTTGAGCCGCGGGCGGCCGCCGACGTGCCGCCGGCCGCGCCGGCCGCCGGTTCGGCACCCGCCGACTGGGCCGCCGGCGTGGACACCGTGCCGCGCGCCGGTGGCACCCCGGGCGAGCTCCAGCCGTACGCCGAGCTCGGGCTCCGCGACGACGAGTACGAGCGGATCCGCGACATCCTCGGCCGCCGGCCCACCCAGGCCGAGCTGGCCATGTACTCGATCATGTGGAGCGAGCACTGCTCCTACAAGTCCAGCAAGGTGCACCTGCGCCAGTTCGGTGAGAAGGCCCCGCCGAGCGACCGGCTGCTCGCCGGCATCGGCGAGAACGCCGGCGTGGTGCGGGTCTCCGACGAGCTGGCGGTGACCTTCAAGGTCGAGTCGCACAACCACCCGAGCTTCGTCGAGCCCTACCAGGGCGCGGCCACCGGCGTCGGCGGCATCGTCCGGGACATCCTCGCCATGGGCGCCCGCCCGGTGGCGGTGATGGACCCGCTGCGCTTCGGCGCCGCCGACCACCCCGACACCGCCCGGGTGCTCCCCGGCGTGGTCGCCGGCATCGGCGGCTACGGCAACTGCCTGGGCCTGCCGAACATCGGCGGCGAGGTCGTGTTCGACCCGTGCTACCAGGGCAACCCGCTGGTCAACGCGCTCTGCCTGGGCGTGCTGCCGGTGAACCGGCTGCAGAGCAAGGCCGCCGCCGGGCCGGGCAACATCGTGGTGCTGATGGGCGCCAAGACCGGCCGGGACGGCATCGGCGGCGTCTCCGTGCTGGCCAGCGCCACCTTCGACGAGGGCAGCGAGGAGCGGCGCCCGTCCGTCCAGGTCGGCGACCCGTTCATGGAGAAGCTGCTCATCGAGGCGTGCCTGGAGCTGTACGACGCCGAGCTGGTCGTCGGCATCCAGGACCTCGGCGGCGCCGGCCTGACCTGCGCGCTCACCGAGACCGCCGCCGCGGCCGGCACCGGCATGCGGGTCTGGCTGGAGCGGGTGCCGCTGCGCGAGCCCTCGATGGAGCCGCACGAGATCCTGGCCAGCGAGTCGCAGGAGCGGATGCTGCTGGTCGTCGAGCCGGAGAAGCTCGACGCGGTGCTCAAGACCGCCGAGAAGTGGGGCGTCTGGGCCACCGCCATCGGCGAGGTCACCCCGCCGGCGCCGGACGGCCAGCCGGGTCGGCTGGTGATCACCTGGCGGGACCACCTGGTGGTCGACGTCCCGCCGGGTTCGCTGGTCGACGACGGTCCGGTCTACGCCCGCCCGATGCGCGAGCCGGCCGACCTGATCCTGCTCCAGGCCGATCGGGCCGAGACGCTGCCCCGGCCGGCCGACCCGGAGGCGCTGCGCGAGACCGTGCTGCGCATGGTCGCGTCGCCGAACCTGGCCGACAAGACCTGGGTCACCGAGCAGTACGACCGGTACGTGCTGGGCAACACCGTGCTGGCCCAGCCGGAGGACTCCGGCGTGATCCGGATCGACGAGCGGACCGGGCTCGGCGTGGCGCTGTCGGTGGACGGCAACGGCCGGTACGCCCGGCTCGACCCGTACCACGGCACCAAGCTGGCGCTCGCCGAGGCGTACCGGAACGTGGTGGTCACCGGCGCGAAGCCGATCGCTGTCACCAACTGCCTGAACTTCGGCTCGCCGGAGGACCCGGGCGTGATGTGGCAGTTCGCCGAGGCCGTCCGCGGCCTGGCCGACGGCTGCGCCGAGCTGGGCATCCCGGTCACCGGCGGCAACGTCAGCTTCTACAACCAGACCGGCGCCGCGGCCATCCACCCGACCCCGGTGGTCGGCGTGCTGGGCGTTCTCGACGACGTGGCCAACCGGGTGCCGATGGGCTTCGTGCCCCGGCCGAACGGCGACCACGACCAGCTCTTCCTGCTCGGCGAGACGCACGTGGAGCTCTCCGGCTCGGAGTGGGCCTGGGTCACCCACGAGCACCTCGGCGGCGTACCGCCGCAGGTCGACCTGGCGCACGAGCGGGCGCTGGGTGAGCTGCTCGCGGAGGCCGCCCGGGTCGGGCACCTCAGCTCGGCGCACGACCTCTCCGACGGCGGTCTGGCGCAGAGCCTGGTCGAGTCCTGCCTGCGGCGCGGCGTCGGCGCCCGGGTCGCGGTGCCGGAGCGGTTCGCCGGCGGCTCGATGCCGTTCGTCTACCTGTTCAGCGAGTCCGCCGGGCGGGTGCTGGTCTCGGTGCCGCGCGGCCACGAGAAGGCGTTCACCGCCCTCTGCGCCGAGCGCGGGGTGCCGTTCGAGCTGATCGGCGTCACCGACCCGGCCGGCGGTGCGCTGGAGGTGCACGGGCAGTTCCGGATCGGCCTGGACGAGCTGCGCGCCGCGCACACCGCGACCCTGCCGCGCCTCTTCTCCGGTGCCGAGGTCGTCGAGGTGCCCGCGCCGGCGACCGGCGTGGCCGGTGCCGTCGAGGCGGTCCCGCTGCCGGTCACCGAGCCGGCCGCCGAGGTGGCGCCGGTGGACCCGGCGAGCGTCGACTCCGAGCCGATCGCGTCGGCCGGGCCGACCCCGCGGACCGGCGCAGCGGAGCCCGTCGCCCCAGCCGCCGACGAGGCCCCCGAAGCCGTGGCGGACCCCGCCGAGGCCGCCGCCGACGAGCCGGCCGAGGCCGCTGGCGCCGACGAGCCGGCCGAGGCTGCTGGCGCTGCCGAGCCGGCCGAGGCTGCCGCCGAGGCGACCGACGCCGGTGACGGTGAGCAGCCCGCCGCGCCCGATCAGCGCTGAGGCGTTGGCCGCGGCGGTCTACGCGCAGCCCGGTTCGGGCGCCCGGTTGGACTGGGGGCTGAGCGGGGCGGCCGAACTCGGCCGGGTCTGCGCGGTGCTGGTGGTGGTGGACGTGCTCTCGTTCACCACCGCCGTCGAGGTGGCGGTCGGCCGCGGCATGCGGGTGCACCCGTTCCCGTGGGGCGAGCAGGCCGCCGAGTACGCGCGCCGGGTCGGTGCGGTCGCCGCGGTGGGCCGCCGGAGGACCACCCCCGAGCATCCGTGGTCGCTCTCGCCGGCGGCGCTGAGCACCGCCCCGGTCGTGGCCGACCTGGTGCTGCCCTCGCCGAACGGTTCGGCGATCAGCGCCGCGGCCAGCGCCACCGGCCTGCCGGTGGTCGCGGCCTGCCTGCGCAACGCCCGCGCCGTCGGGCGCTGGCTCCAGCGACAGGGGTACGGCTCGACGGACGCGCCGGTCGGCGTGATCGCCGCCGGCGAGCGCTGGCCGGACGGGTCACTGCGACCCTCGGTGGAGGACCAGCTCGGCGCGGCCTGCGTGCTGGACGCGGTGTCGAACGTGCCGGGCGGGCTCTCCGTGGAGGCGGCCATGGCGCTCGCCGCGCTGGCCAGCACCCCGGACGTGCCGGCCGCCGTCCGGGGCTGCGTCTCGGGCCGGGAGCTGATCGAGGGCGGCTTCGCCCAGGACGTCGAGATCGCGGTACGGGTCGGGGTCTCGGACGTGGTCCCGGTGCTCCGCTCCGGCGTCTTCTCCGCCGCCTGACCCCACCGCCCGGCGTACGCCCGGCGAACCGTGCCCTCCGTGCTGTCCCTACGGCCCCGCCCCGGCCAGCGGGTGGCCTGCCCCGGCGACAGCGGCGAACGGAAAGGGCCGCCCGGTCGACCGGGCGGCCCTTCGGTGTTCGTACGGGCCGGAAGGCCCGGATGGTCAGTCGTCCAGCCAGTCCAGCCGGCGGCCACCCCGGTCCTGCGGCGGCGGGCCGTCCGGCCGACCGCGCCCGCCCTGCGGCTGGTCGCCGTAGTAGCCGCCCTGCTCGTAGCCGTTGTCGTAGCCGCCGCGCTGGGTCGGCGGCTCCTGACCGTAGCCGCCCTGCTGGCCGTAGCCGCCCTGGTCGTAGCCGCCGTCATAGCCGCCGCGCTGGGTCGGCGGCTCCTGGCGGTAGCCACCCTGCTGGCCGTAACCGCCCTGGTCGTACCCGCCGGTCGGCTCGCCGCCCCGGCCGTAGGGGGCCGGGTCGGGCTGGCCGTAGCCGCCCTGGTCGTAGCCACCGGTGGGCTCGCCGCCCCGACCGTAGCCGCCCTGGTCCGGCTGGTAGGTGCCGGTCGCGTACGGGTCGGCGGGGGCCGGGTACTGGGTGGCGTCGCCGGTGTACCGGCCGGTCGGCTCGTCGTACCGGTCGCCGTAGCCGCCGCCGTTGGGCGGGTAGCCCGCGGCGCCACCGGCCGGGGGGCCGTAGTCCCGGCTGCCGTAGCCGCCGCCCGAGGAGGGGGCGTTGCCGTAGCCACCGCCCGAGGACGGCGCGTTGCCGTAGCCGCCACCGGAGGAGGGGGCGTTGCCGTAACCGCCGCCGTAGCCACCCGGGCCGGCCGGCTCGTCGCCGTAGCCGGCGCCCGCCCAGCCCGACTGCGGGCTCGCCGCGCCGTACGGCTGCGGCGGGGCGCCGTACGGGTCCGGCGGCACGTCGTCGACCACCGGCCGGTGCATCATCGTCGGCGCGTCGGCGAGCGACCCGCCGCCGGCAACCATGGTCCGGTCCGGTCCGGCGCCGACCCCGTTCACCACCCGGGTCTGGTCGTCCGCACCCCGGTACGCGCCCCGGGCGGCGGGGACCGCGCCGGCGCCGGCGGCGGCACCCATCGGGGCGTCCCCGTCGGCGTCGTCGGTGTTCTCCCGGCGCTTCATCCAGAGCAGCACGATGGTGCCGACACCCGCCGCGACCAGCAGGCCGCCGAGTAGGATGATCAGGTAGGAGCCCATGCCGCCGCCATCGGAGTTGCTGGCGTTGTTCGCCGCGCCCGCCGTCGCCTCCGGCGTCTCCTCGGTCGTCTCGTCGGTGGCCTCGTCGGTCGGCAGGGGCTCCTCGGACGCCGACGGGGTGGCGCTCGGCGTCACCTCGACCTTGATCGCCAGCGCGACGCGAATGCCGGTGACATTGTCCCCGGCACCGGCGGTGAAGCTCTTGGTGGCGAGGATGTTGTCGAAGCTCGCGCCGACGGCGAGCCGGCCCGGGGCGATCGGCTTGCTGCTGGTGCCCGTGAAGCGGAAGTTGCCGCTGTCGTCGCTGACCGCCTCGAACCGCTTGTTGTTGGCGTCCTGGAGGATCACCACCGCGTTCGGCACGGAGGTGCCGTCGGCCTGCTTGACCACCTTGCCGGCGACCGACTTGACGGTCTGTACCTCCGGCGGGGCCGCTGCCTTGACGGTCACGCTGAGCGAAGCCGAGTCGGTCCCGTTGCCCTCGACCCGGATCGTCGCCCGGGTGCCGTTCGCCGCCGGAGCGTTCGCGTTCGCCGTCAGGGTCAGGGTGACCGAGGCCCGCGGCGGTACGCCGTCGAAGTTGACGTCTCCGCAACCCCCGGTGCACTGCACGCCGCTCGGCAGGCCGGTGACGCTGACCTTGGCGGAGTCCTCACCGATCTCCCCGGCGATCTCGACAGCCACGGTGCCGCTGCGGCCGGCGTCGATGGTGACCGAGTTGCCGGAGGATGTGATGCGGGCGGCCTGGGCTGGTGTGGCGGGGACGGCGAGCAGGGCGCCGACGACCAGCGCCACGACCACACCGGCCCGCTGCTTCCAGGCTCGTCGGTGTGTTGACACGTCCACCGCCTTCCGGGCTGACTTCCCTGGACCGGCGGGCGCCGGCCGGGGATCATCACGGTACGAATACGCCGTCGGCAACTATGCCTTGTCTGACCGGATCAGCGCGACCCAGGGGCAGCGTCGGGCCGGCTCCGGGCGAGTCGTATCGTCCCGTGGTGTCCTCTCCGCACATTAAGTCCGCCGCGGTGACGGCGGCGTTGTCGGCGCTCGACGAGGGGCTTACCCCCGAACGACCGGTGCTCCGAGAGGCGGTCCGTGCCCTGTTGACCGCCCTCGCGGATCGCGCCCCCGGCCGATCGGTGGAGGTGCGTGTCCCACCTTACGGTGCAGTTCAGTGCATTTCCGGTCCCCGACACACCCGTGGCACGCCGCCGAACGTGGTGGAGACGGATCCGCGTACCTGGCTGGAACTGGCGACCGGGCGGCTCGACTGGGAACGGGCGGTTACGCAGGGTCGCGTATCGGTGAGCGGGGTCCGGGCGGATCTTTCCGAATATCTGCCGCTCCACGCGGACGGGGAAGCGATCTAGGTAACGGATCGGAGCGATTCCGTGACTTTCTGTATCGACACCGATTCGCGTACACTGTCAGGCGACGACAGAGGTCCCGGCCGAGACGTGTGGGTCGCCCCCGTGATCCGCCAGGCCAGTCCAGATCAGCATGAGGGAGCGGCAGGTGCCCCGAGGCGACGGCCGGCTGAGCCACGACCTTGACCCCCAACGACCCGGCCCGCAGGACGCGTGTGGCGTCTTCGGCGTCTGGGCGCCCGGGGAGGAGGTCGCCAACCTCACCTACTTCGGGCTCTACGCGCTGCAGCACCGGGGTCAGGAGGCGGCCGGCATCGCGGTGAGCGACGGCTCCGGCGTGGTGGTCTACAAGGATCTCGGCCTGGTCGCCCAGGTCTTCGACGAGCCGACCCTGGCCAGCCTGCGCGGGCACGTCGCGATCGGGCACGCGCGCTACTCCACCACCGGCGGCTCGACCTGGGAGAACGCCCAGCCGACCATCCGGTCCACGAGTTCCGGCACGACCATCGCGCTGGCCCACAACGGCAACCTGGTCAACACCGCCGAGCTGCAGCGCGAGGTCGCCGACCGGGGCCTCGTCGCGGACGGCTCGACCAACGACACCTCGCTGGTGACCATGCTGCTGGCCAGCCGCCCCGACCTCTCCGTCGAGGCGGCCGCGCTGGAGGTGCTGCCGCAGCTGCGCGGCGCGTTCAGCTTCGTCTTCATGGACGAGTCGACGCTCTACGCGGCCCGCGACGCCCACGGCGTACGCCCGCTGGTGCTCGGCCGGCTGGAGCGCGGCTGGGTGGTGGCCAGCGAGACCGCGGCGCTGGACATCGTCGGCGCCAGCGTGGTGCGCGAGGTGGAGCCCGGCGAGCTGATCGCCATCGACGAGGACGGGCTGCGCTCCACCCGGTTCGCCGTCCCGGAACCCAAGGGCTGCCTCTTCGAGTACGTCTACATCGCCCGCCCGGACGCCACCATCGCCGGCCGGAACGTGCACGCCGCCCGGGTGCAGATCGGCCGCCAACTGGCCAAGGAGCACCCGGTCGAGGCCGACCTGGTGATCCCGGTGCCGGAGTCGGGCACCCCGGCGGCGATCGGCTACGCCGAAGAGTCCGGGATCACCTACGGCGCCGGCCTGATGAAGAACCCGTACGTCGGGCGGACCTTCATCCAGCCCTCGCAGACCCTGCGCCAGCTCGGCATCCGGCTCAAGCTCAACCCGCTGCGGCAGAACGTGCGGGGCAAGCGGCTGGTCGTGGTCGACGACTCGATCGTGCGCGGCAACACCCAGCGGGCGATCGTCCGGATGCTGCGCGAGGCCGGCGCGCTGGAGGTGCACGTACGCATCTCCTCGCCGCCGGTGAAGTGGCCGTGCTTCTACGGCATCGACTTCGCCACCCGGGCCGAGTTGCTGGCCAACGGCCTGGACACGGAGGGCGTCCGCCGCTCGATCGGCGCCGACACGCTCGGCTACGTGTCGCTGCCCGGGCTGATCGCCGCCACCGAGCAGCCGAAGACCCGGCTGTGCCGCGCCTGCTTCGACGGGGAGTACCCGATCGAGCTGCCGGCCGGCAACCTGATCGGCAAGCACGTGCTCGAAGGGGTGGGCCGTCGGGTCGCGAACACCACCCCGGACGCCCTCGACCGCACCACCCCGCCACTCGTCGCCACTCCGGGCGGCGCGACCGCACACCGCCCGTAGCACCACCGGCGCCCCGGCCACCGCCACGGCGCCGAGAACCACAAAGGGGAGAACCGTGACGCACGTGTCCGAGCGCAGCGGCGCAGGAAGCAGCCCGACCGGCGCCGGCGGCGAGCGCCAGCCGTGGACGGCCGGTGCCGGCCGCCAGGCGCGCAAACGCTCGGTCTCGTACGCGGACGCCGGCGTGTCGATCGAGGCGGGCGACCGCGCGGTCGAGCTGCTGAAGTCCAAGGTGCGCCAGACCCGGCGGCCCGAGGTGCTGGGTGACCTGGGTGGCTTCGCCGGCCTGTTCCGGCTGGACACCAAGAAGTACAAGAACCCGATCCTGGCCTCGTCCACCGACGGCGTGGGCACCAAGCTGGTGATCGCCCAGCAGATGGACATCCACGACACGGTCGGCATCGACCTGGTCGCGATGGTCGTCGACGACCTGGTCGCCTGCGGCGCGGAGCCGCTCTTCCTGCTCGACTACATCGCCACCGGCGAGGTCGTGCCGGACAAGGTCGCCGAGATCGGCGCCGGCATCGCCGACGGCTGCCGGTACGCCGGCTGCGCGCTGCTGGGCGGCGAAACCGCCGAGCACCCGGGCGTGCTCCGGCCGGACGAGTACGACATCTCCGCCACCGGCGTCGGCGTGGTGGAGGAGAGCGAGATCCTCAGCCCGGAGCGGGTCGAGGTGGGCGACGTGGTCATCGCGATGCGCTCCTCCGGCCTGCACTCCAACGGCTACTCGCTGGTCCGGCACGTGCTGCTCGGCGCCGGCCGGATGCGGCTGGACGTGGTGATCGAGGACTTCGGCCGGCAGCGGACGCTCGGCGAGGAGCTGCTCACCCCGACCAAGATCTACGCGCAGGACTGCCTCAAGCTGATCGCCGAGGCCGAGGTGCGGGCGCTGGCCCACGTCACCGGCGGCGGCATCCCGGGCAACCTGGTCCGGGTGCTGCCGGAGCACGTGGACGCCGTGGTCAACCGCTCCACCTGGAAGCCGCAGCCGATCTTCGACCTGATCCAGGCCAAGGGCCGGATCGAGGACCCGGAGATGGAGGCGACCTTCAACATGGGCGTGGGCATGTTCGCCATCGTGTCGGCGGAGGACGCCGACCGCGCGCTGGCCACGCTGACCGGCCGCGGCGTCGACGCCTGGCAGGCCGGCGAGATCATCGAGGGCTCCGGCAACGTGCAGATGATCGGTCACCACACCCGCGGATGATCACGCTCTGGTGATCGTACGGGCACCTGATCAGGGCTTCACCCGAGTGGCCATCGCCGCCTAGCCTGAAGGGCACCCTCAGGCACAGCGGAGGAGGGCGATGGCTGCTCGGGGACAGTCGTTCAGCGGAATGCGCGGCCTGGCCGCCGTTCCGTCGTACGTCGTGATGCAGCCCACCACCCTCTGCAACCTGGACTGCGCGTACTGCTACCTGCCCTTCCGCTCGGCCGATCGGCGGATGCCGGTACCGGTGGCCGAGGCGGTCGCGGCGTCGGTCAACCCGTGGGCGGCGGCCGGGCGGTTCTCGGTGGTGTGGCACGGCGGTGAGCCGCTGGCCGCCGGCCGGGAGCACCTGGCCGCGCTGTTCGCGCCGTTCGGGCCGGAGGTCGAGCACCACGTCCAGACCAACGCCACGCTGATCGACGACGCCTGGTGTGCGTTCTTCGCCGAGCACCGGGTGCGGGTGAGCGTGAGCGTGGACGGGCCGCGGGAGCGCAACGGCGACCGGGTGACCCGGGTCGGCCGGCCGGCGTACGACCGGATCCTGCGCGGGGTGGCCGCGCTGCGCCGGCACGGCCTGCCGTTCTCGGCGCTGGCGGTGGTGAGCCGCCCGGAGCCGGGCCTGGCCACCGAGCTGTACGACTACTTCCTCGCGCTCGGCTGCGACGTGCTCGGCATCAACATCGAGGAGACCGAGGGGGTCAACACCCGCGACAACTCCCACGACGCCGGGGTGGTGACCGCCTTCTGGGCGGAGCTGGTGGCGGCCTGGCGCCGGGACCCGCGGATCCACCTGCGGGAGGTCGAGTGGTCGCTGCGGTACACCGCGGCGGTGCTGGACGGCACCGCTGACGACCTGCTGCCGCGCCGGCTGGACCCGATCCCCACAGTGGGCCACGACGGCTCGGTGACCGTGCTCTCGCCGGAGCTGGCCGGCTTCACCGACGCCCGGTACGGCGACTTCAGCAGTGGCAACGTGCTGGCCACGCCGCTGGCCGAGATCCTGGCCGGCGCGGCGGGCACGCCCTGGGTGGGCGAGTTCCTGACCGGCGTGGAGGCGTGCCGCTCGTCCTGCCCCTACTTCGGTTTCTGTGGCGGGGGTCACGCGGCCAACCGCTACTTCGAGCTGGGGCGTTTTGACGGTACGGAGACCGAGCACTGCCGCAACAGCAAGATCCGCCTACTGGAGGGAGTGTTGGAGCATGCCCGAGACCACCAGTCACCGGCCTGAGCGCGTGGCGGGTGCCGCCCCGGACGGGGTCGCCGAGCGGGTGCGGGAGGCCGCCCCGGGACTCACCGCGCTACTGCACGAGGCCGAGGCCGCGCGACGGCTGCGGGCGGAGGTGTCGGGCGGCGACGGTGCCAGCGCGGTCTGCGCCTGGAACCACTTCGAGAACATCCCGACGTTCTACAACTGGAACAACCGGCCCCGCTGAGGCGGACCGGGATCAGGGACCTGCCGATCGACCGGAGTCGCCTCCGGCGCGGTCAGGTCCCTGATCGTCGGTCGTGGCGCCGCTCGATGGGCACATGCGTGAGCACGCGGGAGGCTACCGCGTGCTCAGCTACGACCGGAGAGGTCAGCGGGTCGGGCGGACCCAGGTGTCCGGGTCCTCGTCCGCGTGATCCTCATCATCGTCGTCGACATACTCTTTGTAGTCGTCGTCGAAGTTGTGCTCAGACTTACCAGCACCCGCCAACTCGCGCTGCAAGGCGGTGAGGTCGGTGTTCGGGGAGTGGTACTTCAACTCCCGGGCCACCTTCGTCTGCTTGGCCTTAGCACGGCCGCGCCCCATGGCTCGACCCCCTCGCACAGAATGCGGGGCAGCCCGAAGGCGGGCCCCGATGACGTCAGGCATCTCTCGTGGCTCTTACGGTACATGGGGATGCCACCGTTCGGCACCTCGGGTTACCGTCGACCGGCCCTGCGCGTCGCGGTTATCCGGTCGTCACACAGTGTACCCGGTAAGGAGCGGTGCTGCGAGCACCCATGACACCGGACGAATCCCCACGAACCGACCCGATTCTCAGCTTAACGGCGTGCCCCGGTCCGGGGGCGGAACCGGCACGGCCCGCCCCCGGTGACCGGTCAGCGCAGGTGGATCGTGCGCAGCCGGCCGACGTCGGCCATCCGCCGCTCGGCCAGCCGGTCGGCGGCGACCGCCGGCGGCACGCCCTCGGCGTCGGCGAGCTGGAGGATCTCCCGGGTGGTGTCGTAGATCCGGGTGGCCCGCAGCTTGGCCCGATCGAAGTTGAAGCCCTCGATCTCGTCGGCGACCTGGATCACACCGCCGGCGTTCACCACGTAGTCCGGGGCGTAGAGGATGCCCCGGTCGGCCAGCAGCTTCTCGATGCCCGGGTGGGCGAGCTGGTTGTTGGCCGCCCCGGCGACCACCTTCGCGCGCAGCGCCGGCACCGTGTCGTCGTTGAGCGCGCCGCCCAGCGCGCACGGGGCGTACACGTCGATGTCGGCGGCGACCAGCATCGCGGCGTCGTCGACCAGGGTGACCTGCGGGTGGGTGGTGCGCGCCCACTCCAGCGCCTTCGGGTTGACGTCGGTGGCCACCACCTCGGCGCCGTCGTCGAGCAGGTGGCCGACCAGGTACTTGCCGACCTTGCCCAGGCCGGCCACGCCGACCCGCCTGCCGTGCAGCGTCGGGACGCCCCAGACGTGCTCGGCGGCCGCCCGCATGCCCTGGAACACGCCCCACGCGGTGAGGATCGAGGAGTCGCCGGCGCCGCCGTGCTCGACGCTGCGCCCGGTCACGTAGCTCGTCTCGCGGGCGATCACGTCCATGTCGGCGACGTAGGTGCCGACGTCGCAGGCGGTGTAGTAGCGCCCGGCCAGCGACTCCACGAAGCGGCCGTACGCGCGCAGCAGCGCCTCGGTCTTGATCTGCTCGGGGTCACCCCAGATGACCGCCTTGCCGCCGCCCAGGTCCAGCCCGGCGAGGGCGTTCTTGTAGGCCATCCCGCGGGACAGGTCGAGCACGTCGGCGAGGGCCGCCTCCTCGCTGTCGTACGGGTAGAACCGGGTGCCGCCGAGCGCGGGCCCGAGCGCGGTGGAGTAGATGCCGATGATCGCCTTCAGGCCGGTCTGCTTGTCCTGGCAGAAGACCACCTGTTCGTGACCGGTCGATCCCGGGTCGTCGTTGCTGGCGAATACGCCCATGGCTTGCTCCTGTGTCGGTGTGCGTCCTTGTGGGGCGCGGACCTGGTGGGACGCCGGCGGGATGCTGCCGGTGCCGCTGAGCCTAGTATCGGCCGACGCCGTCCGGTCGCCCCAGGCACGTGGGGGCGGCGCGACGGCGCTCGGGTCCCGATTCGTGGGAGGATCGCGCCGTGCCGTCGCTCTTCGCTTCATACCTGCGCGTGTACGAGCCGCTGACCGCCTTCGACCGGGACCGCCAGTCGTACTGGCGGCGCTACGTCGAACAGGGCCGGGCGGTCGCCCCGGTCGAGGGGCCGGGCCGGCAACGGACGTCGGTGATCGAGGCGCTCGGCGCCGGGTGGACCCGGCTGCCCGATCCGCCGGACGAGGCGTACGTCCTGGAGACGGACGACACGCTGCTGGTCTGCCCCTGGAACCTGCGCATCCGGGTGGCCGAGGCGGCGCTGAGCGCCCGCGACGGGGTGCCCCCGGTGCTCGCCGACGCGTTCGTGCCGCCGGTGCTCGCCGGCCAGGCCAAGGCGGTGGTGGAGGACTGGCGCAGCGGCGCCCGGGTGCTGGAGCACGGCGTGCCGCGGGTGCACGAGCAGGTGGCCACCTGGGGCGTGCCGCTGCGCTGGTTCGTACTCTTCGAGCCGGCCGAGCGGGACCTGGTCACCCGGCCCGGGCGGCGGGCGCTGCGCTACCGGACGGAGATCTCCAAGGCCCGGCGCCGGTCGTCGCGGGCGCTGTCCGTGCTGCGCAAGTCGGTCGGCGAGGCGCCGATCACCGAGGCGGTCGAGGAGGCCGCCCGCTGGCTGGAGGAGTTCCACCCGCGCTCGGTGGTCGAACTGGACTACGGCGGCCTGGTCGAACTGCTCTCCGACGAGACGCTGGCCGCCGACGACTCGCCCGAACTGGTCGCGACGGGTCTGGCCGGGCTGTCCCGGGGCGAGGCCGAGGAGGCGTCCGCGGCGTACGACAAGCTGGTGGCCCGGTGGCGCGCGGTGCAGTTGCTGGAAAGGTGCAACTGATCACCAACCGGTCAGGGAGCGCGCCCAAGGTGAGCAAGACTCGTAGCTAGCGCATCACGAACCGTGATCATGAGTCCGAATAAGGTACTTTCTGCCGTGTAAAAGTCGCATAAATCGGGCATGGTTCATCCGTCCGTCTAGGGACGTTCGGCCGTTCGGCCCATGTCGGACATCGGGGACTAGCCGGACCATGGGAGACGCGTCGGCCGGCGGGACCCCGGCCGATGTCTATACATGTGGAGGAGTGACCGATGGCATCGCGAACGCACGAACCAGAGCCGCTACTCACGCCGGCCGAGGTGGCGTCGATGTTCCGTGTCGACCCGAAGACGGTGACCCGGTGGGCGAAGGCTGGCAAGCTCAGCGCCATCCGGACCCTCGGTGGCCACCGCCGTTACCGCGAGTCGGAGGTCAGGGCCCTGCTGCAGGGGCAGATCCCCCAGCAGCGCCAGGGGGACTGACGGCCGGGAGCCAGCAGACGAACTGCCCGAGGGGGCGGTGGAGCCATTCCACCGCCCCCTCGTCGCGTCCGGTGAAGCGTCGTCCACGCGTGTCCCCGCTCAGCCGGCCAGGGTGACCCGGACGCCGACCGTCCCGCCCTCGCCCCGGCGCAACCGGCTGCCGAGCAACGAGAGCCGGCCGATCAGCCGGTACTTCTGCTTGATCAGGCCGCGTACGCGGCGGGTGCCGGCCGGGTCGCAGAGGGTGGCGTGGCCCGGCACCGGCTCGCCGTGCGGCCGACCCCGCACGTCGCACGGGGCCACGGTCACCTCGCCGCTGCGCCGGATCCGCTTCACCTTGCCGGAGTTCGCCGCCGTCCACACCGCCAGCGCGTCGCCGTCGCGGACCGCCCAGACCGGGGTCGCCACCGCCCGGCCGTCCTTGCGGAAGGTCGTGAGCAGCAGGTACTTCTCCGCCGCCAGGCGGTCCAAGGTGGTCACGCCGCCAGGATACGACCGCGCGGTTCACTGACCGGCCGGATAGCGTGAAGCCCGTGACGGGTGAGCCACGGATCGGTGACGTCTTCGGTGAACTGCTGCGCGATGCGTACGCGGTGGCCACCGGGGTCGGTCCGCGGCCACTGGCCGGCGGGCGGCTGCCCCGGCCGGTCATCGAGATCATCGAACGGGACGACGGGCTGGTCAACGGCGCGCCCGCCGCGCACTACCTGGACGGTCCCGCCGACTGGCAGCCGTACGACCGGCGGGCGGTGGACCGGGTGCGGGGCGCCACCCTGGACGTGGGCGTCGGCGCCGGCCGGATCGCGCTGGAGTTGCAGGACCGGGGCGTGCCGGTGACCGGGTTGGACACCTCGGCCGGGGCGCTGGACGTATGCCGGCGCCGGGGCGTACGCGACCTGGTGCACGGCACCGTCGACGAGCACGTCGCCGACGGCCGGCGGTACGACACGTTCTTGCTGCTGGGCAACAATCTCGGTCTGATCGAGGGGCGGGAGCGCGCCCCGGCGTTCCTCGCCGCGCTCGCCGCGCTGGCCCGCCCGGGCGCGCAGGTCATCGCGCACGGCACCGACCCGTACGGCACCCGCGACCCGGTGCACACCGGGTACCACGAACAGAACCGCCGGCGGGGCCGGCTCGGCGGCCAGCTGCGGCTGCGGCTGCGCTACCGCGAGCTGGGCACCCCGTGGTTCGACTACCTGGTCTGCTCGCCGGAGGAGCTGAGCACGCTGGTCCGGGGCACCGCCTGGCGACTGGCCGACGTGGACGACCGGGACGCCCCGTACTACCTGGCCACGCTCCGGCTGGCCGGCTGACGCGGACGGACCCCCGCCGCGTGGCGGGAGCCCGGGCGGATCGGTCAGACCTGGACGGTCGGCGGCAGCTGCTCGGGCGGGAGGCCACCGTCGCCGTCGATCACCTCGTCCGGGGTGCCGTCCTCGTCGAGGTCGACCATGGTGACGTCGACCTTGCCGTCGTGGTCCGTGTCGAACTGGAACAGGTCGGCCTTGCCGTCGCCGTCGGTGTCCACCACCCACACGTCGGTCCGGCCGTCGTTGTTGGTGTCGGCGCGCAGCAGCTCCACCCGCTCGTCCCCGCGGGTCTGCACGGTCTCGGTGGTCTCCGCGCCCGCGACGCCCTCCGGTGCCTGGCTCATCTCCACTGGTCCTTCCCTCGGTTGACCGCCGTCTGTACCCGATCCGCCGCGCCCCCACGCGTGCCGGCGTGACCGGGGCTCATAGGGTCGCACCATGAGCGAGCGTCAGCGAGCGGTTCATCGGTGCAGCGCGGTCGTGCCTCATGGCGGCATGAAGCGTGCCGGTGTGAGCGGACGGAGCGGACCGTCGGGCGCGGGTGACCCTCGCGTCGCCGCCGGACGCGGTGGGGAGGCGTGATGGGCGATCGGTTCGTCGTGGTGGGCGCCGGCACGATGGGGCTCGGCATCGCGTACGTGGCGGCGGACGCGGGACACGCCGTCGAGCTGGTGGAGGTCGACCCCGACCGGGGCGCGGCGGCCATGACGCGGCTCGACGAGCTGTGGGACCGGGCGGTGCGGCGCGGCAAGCTGACCGCCGACCGGGCGGCGGAGGACCGGGCGCGGGTCACCCTGCGCGCCGCCCTGACCGAGGTGGCCGACGGGCCGGAGGTGGTGGTGGAGGCGGTGCCGGAGCGGCTCGACCTCAAGCGGTCGGTGCTGCGCGACGCCGAGGCGCTGCGCCCGGCGCTGCTGGGCAGCAACACCTCCAGCATCCCGATCGCCGAGCTGGCCACCGGCCTGGCCCGGCCGGAGCGATTCCTCGGGCTGCACTTCTTCAACCCGGTCTGGGCGATGGCGCTGCTGGAGATCGTGGTCGGGCAGGCCACCGCCGAGGAAACCACCGCCGCGGCCGTCGCGCTCGCCGGGCGGCTGGGCAAGGACCCCGTCGTGGTACGCGACATGCCGGGCTTCGCCACCTCCCGGCTCGGCGTCACCCTCGGTCTGGAGGCGATCCGGATGGTGGCCGACGGGGTGGCCTCCCCGGCCGACATCGACAAGGCGATGGTCCTCGGCTACCGGCACCCGGTCGGTCCGCTGGAACTCACCGACCTGGTCGGGCTGGACGTGCGGCTGGACATCGCGCGCACCCTCCAGGCCGCGTACGGCGACCGGTTCGCGCCGCCGCCGCTGCTGGTGGAGATGGTGGCCGACGGGCGGCTGGGCAAGAAGTCCGGGCAGGGCTTCTACCGCTGGGAGAACGGGGTGAAGCAGTGAGCGCGAAGCTCGCGGGCCCCGCGATCACGAACGGGAGGCGAGCCGGGTGAGTGGGCTGCGAATCGAGGAGCACCCGGACCGGCTGGTGGTCACGCTGGACCGGCCGGAGAAGCGCAACGCGATCGACGCCGACCTGATCGCCGAGCTGCACGCGGTCTGCGCCGAGTTGGAGGCGCGGCCGCGGCTGCTGCTGCTCACCGGCGGGACGGACGGCATCTTCGCCGGCGGGGCGGACATCGGGCAGCTGCGCGAGCGTGGCCGACTGGAGGCACTCGCCGCGATCAACTCCGCCGCGTTCGCCCGGATCCGGGCGCTGCCGATGCCGACCGTGGCGGCGGTGGACGGCCCGGCGCTGGGCGGCGGCGCCGAGCTGGCGTACGCCTGCGATCTGCGGGTCTGCACGGAGCGCGCGGTCTTCGGCCAGCCCGAGGTGCGGCTCGGCATCCTGGCCGGCGCCGGCGCGACGCATCGGCTGCCGGCGCTGGTCGGCGAGGCCCGGGCCAAGGAACTGCTCTTCACTGGGCGCCGGGTGGATGCCGCGGAGGCGTTGCGGATCGGGCTGGTCAACCGGGTGGTGACTGAGCCCGCCGAGCTGCTGCCCAGCGCGCACGGTCTGATCGACGAGATGGCCAAGGGTTCCGCGCTGGCGCTGCGGCTGACGAAGCTGGCCGTCGACGCGCCGGCCGCCGCCCACCCCCAGCTCGACCTGGTCAGCCAGGCGGTGCTCTTCGAGGACGAGGAGAAGCACCGGCGGATGACCGAGTTCCTCGAACGGCGCCGCCCGCGCTGACCCCGGAACGACGGACGGCCGCACCGGTCAACCGGTGCGGCCGTCCCGCGTCTGGTGCGGCGGTCAGTGCCGGATCTGCACCCCGGCGTCCGCCAGCGCCCGGATCACCTGCGCCGACTCGGCGAACCCTATGATCAGCACGGCCTCGGCGCCGAAGTCCTTGATCTCCTTCGCCCCGGCGGTGAAGTCGACCGGCGCGGCCTTGGCGTCCTCCGGCGGGTCGTAGGTGAGCAGCTTGACCCGGTCGGAGCCGAAGCCGGCCCGCTCCAACTCCTCGCGGACGTTGCCCTGCAGGCCCTCACCGTAGGAGTCCTTGCGGGCGACCAGAGCGATCTTGCGCGGACCGTCGCGCAGTATCACGTCGGCGAGCGCCCGGCCCTGGAGGCTGTCCGGCGGCGCGGTACGGAAGTAGAGGCCGTTGTCGTCCACCTCGGTCAGGCTGGCGTCGGTGTTCGACGGGGAGATCATCACCTTGCCGGCCTTCACCACCTCCGGCAGCACGGCCCGGGAGATGCCCGAACCGCCGGCGCCGATGATGACGTGCACGCCCGCCTCGACGTGGCTGGCCACGGTGGCCTTGGCGATCTCCGGGTTGGTGCCGTCGTCGCCGTCGATCCAGGTCACCGGCTCGCCGAGCACGCCGCCGGCCGCGTTGATCTCCTTGAGGGCCAGCGCCGCGCCGGCCGCGATCGGCGGGTTGGCCAGGGCCAGGTCACCCGTCTTCGGCAGCAGGCCGCCCAGCACCAGCGGGGCGTCCGCGGCCTTGCCGCGCTGCTTCTTCGGCTTCGGCGGGGCCTTGCTGCTGGCCGCCGACTCGTCGCCGGCACCGACGAACTCGGTCTTGCCGTCGTTGAGCTGCTGACCGTCGAAGTGCAGCGTGGCGTAGCTGGCGGTGGCCGGCTCGCCGGCGTCGGTGAAGCCCGCCCGGGTCAGCGAGACGCTGCGGTACTCGACGTCCTGCCCGTTGCGGGCCAACGCGAGGCAGCTCGCCGGGTCCTCGCAGCGCTGCCCGCCGTTGGTGACGCCGACGATCTGCTTGGCGATGGCGGCCGGGTCGGTGGTGCCGGCCAACTGGGCGGCCAGCGCGCTGATCACGACCGCGTCGTACGCCTCGGCGGAGTAGAGGAAGTCGCCCAGCTTCGGGTCCACGGTGCGTAGCCGGTTCTTGAAGTCCTCCGGCAGCGGCGTGAGCGGCGTGGTGCCCTTCATGCCGTCGACCAGATTGGCCCGCTCCTTCAACTCGGCGGGGTACGAGTTGAGCATGTTGCCGTCGGTCCCGTAGAGGCGCACCTGGTGGGTGGTCGCCTCCTCGGGCTGGTCGGTCCCGCAGGCGCTGGTAGCGAGCAGGAACGTCGCGCAGGCGGCCAGGGTGGCTGCCCGCGAGGCGCGTGAGATGAGCATGGTCGTCCTTCCTCCGGCGAAGGTCCGTTGCGCACATTAGCGTGCCGGCTCGAACCGTGGGACCGTGGAGCCCTGTCAATCCGCAGGTAGACCGCGCTGCCTACGCAGAGTGACGAGTGGCCGGAGGTGGTGGCTTGACCCGTCCCTCTACTGTGCGGTGCGTGACGAACTCACCACAGCAGATCCGCGACGACGCGGCCGCCGTGCTCCACTCCGCGCTGGCCGGCGACGGCGACGCGGTGGTGGGCACGTTCGACGCGGTGGTCGACCGGTCCGGCCTGGCCGGCGCGTACGGAGTGGCGTGGTGTCTGGCCGCGGCGATGGTGGGCGACGAGGTGCCGCGGGGGGCGTGCGCGCTGGACTTCCCCGGCATCGACCAGGCCGGCTACGACACCCGCTGGGTGGCCCGGTTCGTCAGCGCGTACGCCAACGCCGACGTGGACACCGGCGAGGCCCTGTTCGGCGCGGCCGCCGCCGACGGTCTGCTGTCGGACTGCCTGCTCACCCTCGCCGGCTCGACGGTCGCCACGCTGCGCCACCGAGCCGGCTGAGCCCCTCCCGACCGGTGGTCGGCGCGCCGGGAGGTCGGGCCGCCGTGATAGGTCTGTGGGCATGTCCGAGGCCATGCTGAGCAAGGTGCGCAAGCTGCTGGCCCAGGCCGAGGACCCGGCCTGCACACCGGCCGAGGCGGCCGCGTTCACCGCCAAGGCTACCGAGTTGATCGCCCGCTACGGTGTGGACCGGGCGCTGCTCGCCGTCCGTGACCCGGCCACCGACCCGGTCGGCGACCGGGTGGTCGAGGTGGTCGCACCGTACGCCCGGGACAAGGCCGGTCTGCTCGCCGCGGTCGCCGAGCCGCTGCGCTGCCGCTGCGTACGCCGCCGCCAGGGCAGCGGGTTCGCGATGCACCTGTTCGGGTTCGCCAGCGACCTGGAGCGGGTGGACCTGCTCTTCACCTCGCTGCTGGTGCAGGCGGCACACGGGCTGGCCGCCGCCGTGGTGCCGGCGGGGGAGCATCCGGCCGCGTACCGGCGCTCCTGGCTGGCCGGCTTCGCGCAGGTCGTCGGCGGCCGGCTGCGCGCCGCCGAGGAGGTCGCGGCCACCGAGGCGGGCGGCCGATCGGTCGCGTTGGTGCTCGCCGACCGGTCCGACCGGGTGCAGCGGCGGCTAGCCGAGGTCTATCCGCGGCTGCGTACCGCGCCGCCGCGCCGGTTGGCCGGCTCCGGGTTCGGCTCCGGTGCGGCCGCCGGTCGCCGCGCCGACCTGGGTGGCCGGGGAGTTCCCGCCCCCGGCGGCCGGCCCGGCCTGGGCCGCTGAGCCGCCGTCAGCTGATGTCGGCGTGCCGTCCCACCGAGGCGGCGTAGCGGGATAGCAGTTCGTGCCAGCCGGCGGTGAGCGCCTGCCGGTAACCCTCCGCGGCGTCGCCGTGCCGGTCGAAGTGCCGGTGCACGACCTCGACCCGGGTCTGCCCGGGACCCTCCGGGTGGAAGAGCACCTCCACCTCGCTGGCCTGTGCCGGGTCCGGCACCGGCACCCGGTCGGCGCCGATCTGCCAGGTGAAGACCAGCCGCCGGGGCGGGTCCCAGGTCAGCACCCGGCCCCAGTCGTTGCGGAAGCCGTACGGGCCGACCTCGTAGAGCATGCCGCCGGCCCGCGGCTCGATCCCCAGCTCGGCCAGGTGCGCCGGCCCGGACCAGGTGTACTCGGTCACCCACCAGTCGGTCAGCGCCCCGGTGAACACCGCGAACGCCTGCGCGGTGGAAGCGGGAACGAGGAGACTGCTGCGTAACGAGAACCGCTCGGAATCCTGCTGGATCGTCGCCGGACCGGCCGTCTCCTGTCCCATAGGCCCGGACCATACCGGCTGATGCCCCGGTGTGCAGCTTCGAGCGGTGCCCGGTTCCGGACAGCCGACGCGGGCAGGGATGGTCGCCCCGCGAACGGGTAACCGCGCCCGGTGCGGCCGGGCCCTCCCGGCCGCAGTCGTCAGCGGGGGAGCGACGGAGATGAGTGAAACCGGGTCGGGCCAGCAGGGTCAGCGGCAGGAGCAGCCGGGGGGCCAGCAGCCGGGCGAGCGCACCCGGCACGCGCAGTACGGCGAGGAGCCGCGCGGGCCGGGCCGGCAGGGTGAGCCGGACGTGCTGCTGGACGTGCCCGACCTCCGGGTGGAGTCGATCCGGCTGGCCGTCGACGACCTGCGGGCCGACCTCTCGCTCAAGGCCCGGCTGGCGAACCTGGTGCAGTTGGACGCCGGCGTGCGGGTCGACCTGCACGGCGTCGAGCTGGACATCACCGACGTACACGCCGAGGCCGTGCTGAAGGTGCGGCTGGAGGAGCTGCGCCGGATCCTGGACCGCGCCCTGACCACCATCGAGCGGAACCCGCAGATCATCGAGACGCTGGCCGGCAGCGTCGGCGGGGTGGTCGACGACGTGCACCGGAGCGCCCAGCAGGTCACCGGCAGCACCGAGCACCTCGACACCGTGGTGGACCGGCTCGGCAAGCAGATCGGCTCGATCAGCGCGCAGGCCAGGTACCAGGGGCCGGAAGCGGTCGTCCAGCAGGCTGCCAAAGGCGGCCAGGAGCAGCGCGGTGGTGGCGAGGAGCAGGGTGGCGGTGGCCAGCAGCAGGGTGGCGAGGCCGGGCAGCGGCAGCAGGGCGGCGGGGCGCCCGGCGGTGGCCAGGCCGAGCAGGCGCGGCCGGGCGGTGCGCCGGGCCGGCCGGGTGGCGGCCAGGGGCAGCAGCCGGGTGGTGGCGGGCGCCAGCCGAGCGGTGCCGGGCCGGGCCGGCCGGAACAGGGTGCGCAGGGCGCCGGTCAGGGCAAGCCGGGCGCCGGTCAGGGTGGGCAGGGTGCCGAGGCCGCTCCCAGCTCGGCGGACCTGGCCGCGCAGGCCAGCGAGGCGCTCCGGCAGGCCGGGCGCAGTGTCTGGGAGGCGATCCAGAGCGGGGTGAGCCAGCACCGGCCGCGCTGACCGGAGGGATTCCACGCGTCACATCGGGCCCAGGTGCTCGATCGTGACGCGGTGCTGCTCGGCCAGCCGCTGGGCGATCAGCGAGCGGTGACAGGCCTCAGCGTCGCGCTCGACGCAGAGCAGCGCCGCGGTCCCGCCGCTCGGCAGCGCCGACACGATCGGCGTGAGGTCGACGCGATCGAGGATCTCCATGCGGTAGCGGCGGGTGTACTCGGCGGCGAGCTGTTGGCGCGATCGCTTGCCGACCCCGTGGCGGTCGTCCTCGGCGTACTGGAGTCGGCGTAGCTCGGTGGTCGGGGCGAGTTCGGGGTGATGCGCGTAGGCGATCCAGGCCTGGGCGAGGGCCGCCTGCAGGCGGAGGGAGTTCGCCCAGGCGTACTCGGGGCCGCGGACGCTGCGGCGCTGGCGAACGTCGAGCAGCAGGCGGACGTCCGCGTGCCGCAGTCGTCGCAGGAAGGACTCGGCGTCGAAGCCGTAGACGCCGATCGTCGCCATTCCGCGCACCGGAACCACCCGCCTGTCTGCTACTCGTGCCGCCCCCGGCAGCCCTGCCGGGGGCGGCGAGGTCGGATCACGCGACGGCGGTCCCCTCGAGCTCGACCATCAGGTCGGGGATCGCCAGCCGGGTCACCCCGAGCATCGTGGTGGTCGGCGCCACCCCGGCCGCGCCCAACCGCGACGCCAGCACGCCGTAGTGCTCGAAGAGCAGATCGACGTCGGTGGTGTAGACGTTGAGCCGGACGAGGTTCTCCAGGGACATGCCGGCCTCGCCGAGCACAGCCTCCAGGTTGTCGAGGCTCAGCGCCAGCTGTGCCGCCATGTCACCGGCATGCTGGGGCTTGCCCTCGTCGTTCGTCGCGGTCTGCCCCGAGCAGTACAGGGTCCGGGTGTGCCGGGAGACGAGCTCACCCTGGTTGAATCCCATCGGCACCGACCAGGTCACCGGGTTGACCGCCGTTCGCTCCACAGCCACATCTGCTCCATTCGGCTCATCGTCGATCGGCTCGGTAGCCAGCTCGACGTCGTGGTGAGGAGCCTGTCAACGAATCACGACATCCTGTGTCGTGTATTCCTGGCATGATCTTCCGGGTGCGGGCCGACCGGTTGGTCTCGCTGGTGCTGCTGCTGCGCCAGCGCGGTCGGCTGTCGGCGACCACGCTGGCCCGGGAGCTGGAGGTGTCCACCCGCACCGTGCTGCGGGACATCGAGGCGCTGTCCGCGGCCGGCGTTCCGGTCTACGCCGAACGCGGCCGGCGCGGCGGTTTCGCGTTGTTGCCCGGCTTCCGGACCGAACTCACCGGACTGAACCACGAGGAAGCGCTCGCCCTGCTGGTCGCCGGATCGCGGCGCGGCGCGCAGGCATTCGGCCTCGGCTCGGCGCTCGCTTCGGCCATGCTCAAGGTGGTCGACGCGCTGCCCGAAAGCTATCGGGACACCGCGGCCGGCGCTGTCGAGCGACTGCTCATCGACCCGGAGACCGACCTGCTCGCGCGCCGGCAGGTCGCCGAGGAGGTGCCCGACGCCATCGTGGCCGAGGTCCGGCGCGCGGTGTTCGCCGGGCACAAGCTGCGCATCCACTACGCGGCCGTGGGCCGGGCCCCGCGGTGGCGCACGGTGGACCCGATCGGCCTGGTCACGGTGCGCGACCAGGGCTACCTGCTGGCCACGCGGGCTGGCGAGGACCGTACCTACCGGCTGTCCCGGGTGCTGGCCGCCGAGGAACTCGCCGAACCCGCACAGCGACCCGACCGGGTCGATCTGGACCGGGCCTGGCAGGAGCGCAGCACGCGGTTCCGGACCGGCGGCGACCAGGTCACCGTGCTGGTACGGGTGAACCCGGCGCGGCGCGAGGACCTGGTGGGCACCGCGCTGGCCGTCCTCGCCGAAGCGACCGAGGCGGACGGCTGGCTGCGGCTGGAGGTGACCTTCCAGGATTCGAGGCACGCCGAGTGGGCGCTGTGGCAGCTCGCCATGAACGCGGAGGCCCTGGCCCCGCAGTGGTTGCGCACCTCCCTGCGCAACCGCGCCGCCGCGATCACCACCCGCTACGGAGCGCCGTCCTGAGCTGACCAGGGTTGCGGCGACCGGGCTCGCCTACAGGTGGGGGTAGTGGTACGGGAGCGACCTGCAGCGAACGGGCAACCTGCGGCGGCGATCAGGGGCGAAGGGCGATCACGGCCAGCGACGATCACGGCAGCAGGGCCACATACAGCAAGATCCCCACCGACGTTTCCGCTGGTGGGGACCTCTGTAGCCCGGCGAAAGGCTATGTGGCCAGGGGCGGGGTCGAACCGCCGACCTTCCGATTTTCAGTCGGACGCTCGTACCAACTGAGCTACCTGGCCGTGCTCCCGGCTCATGCTACCCGCAGGGCGGGGAATCCGCCGCGAGGGTCGCACGCTCCGATACGCAGAACGCCGCGCGGGTTGGGCGCGGCGTCAGCGCTGGCGGTCCTGACGGGACTTGAACCCGCGACCTCCGCCTTGACAGGGCGGCGAGCACTCCGACTGCTCCACAGGACCTAGCTTTGTTGCTCCGGCTTGCGCCGGTCGTGCCCCCAACGGGATTCGAACCCGTGCTACCGCCTTGAAAGGGCGGCGTCCTGGGCCGCTAGACGATGAGGGCGGCCCCGCCATCATTGCACACTCGCAACTTCAAGCGGACTTGCTCCCATCCGGCCCCGCCGGAGGCTTGGAAAGCATACGTGATGCCCGGCCGGTCGACCAAACCGGTATGGCAGTAGCCACAACGATCCACGAAACCGCAGGTCAACCGGGTTCAGCGGAGCTTGGTGACGCCGTAGCGGCGCTTCAGGTCACCGATCAGGGCGGGGCAGGCGGCCAGGGTCGCGTGTCGGTCGCCGCCCCCGTCGTGCAGCAGCACGACCGCGCCGGGCCGGGCGGCGGTGTGCACCCGCTTGGCGATCGTGGCCGCGGGCGGCTTCCCCCAGTCCTGCGGGTCCACGGTCCAGTGCAGGGACTTCATGCCGAGCTGCTTGGCGGTCGCCACCACCTCGGCCGTCCACCGCCCGCCCGGCTGCCGGTAGAACGGCACCCGCGCCCCGGGGACGGCCGCCTGGATGGCCTTGTTCGTCCGGACCAGGTCGGCCCGGATCTCCGCCACCGGCCGCCGGCCGAGGTCCAGGTCGTGGTTCCAGCTGTGGTTGCAGAGCTGGTGGCCCTCCCGGACGATCCGCTGGACCAGTTGGGGGTGCCGGCGGGCGTTCCGCCCCACCACGCAGAAGGTGGCGGTGACCCGGGCCGCCCGCAGCCGGTCGAGGACCTTCGGCGTCCAGACCGGGTCGGGCCCGTCGTCGAAGGTGAGCGCCACCTGGCGGACGCCGGTGCCGCGCTGCAACCCAGCCGGCAGGGTCTTCGGCAGCGGACGCAGCCGGGGGCGGGACGGCGTGCTCCGGGTCGGGCGGGGTGCCGGGGTGGCGTCGGGCGTGGGGGTGGCCGTACCGGCGACGGTCGGTGGGGGTGCCGGCCGCACCTTCGCGGTGCTGCTCTCGCCGGCGAGGACGATCACCAGGACCAGGGCGTACGCCAGCAGGGCGCGGTGACGCATCGTTCGCTCCCGGAGGGGGTCGGGGTCCGCGGACCCCACGACGGTAGTGGACGCCCGCCGTGACCCGGGAGCCCGGTCAGCTCGCCGCCGGCCGGTCCAGCGCGTCCCGCACGGCCACTGCCAGCGACAACGCCTCGGAGAGATCGACCGGTCGGACCACCCCCGCGGGCAGCGTGTCGGCCTGCCAGCCCGGCCCCGCCGCGAGCACCAGCAGCGGCCGGCGGTGTGCCGCCAGCAGGGCGGCGAGCTGGCCCGGATCGGCGGTCGTCCGGGTGTGCGACCAGACCACCACGGCGGCCGGTCCGGTCCGGTTGACCGCCTCCAGCAGTGCCGGCACCGGCACCCGGGCGCCCAACATCCGGTAGCCGGCCCCGACCTCGGCGAGCGCGGCGGCCAACGCCTCCAGCGGCAGGCTGTGCTGCTCCTCGTCGGCGCAGGCGAGCAGGATGCGCGGCGGCCCGGCCGGCGCCGCGGCCCGGGCGGTCGCGGCGAGGGACTCGGAGACGCATCGGGACACCAGGTGCTCCACCTCGACCAGGCCGCCGGTGGCGTCGTGCCGCTCGCCGATGCCGACCAGCACCGGTCGCAGCAACCCGTCCCAGGTGGCGACCACCCCGTCGGTCGCGATCGCGCGGGCGATCGTCTCGCTGATCGCCACCGAGTCCAGCCGCAGCGCGGCCCGGGCCAGGCCCCGGGCCGCCGGACCGGCCCGGCCCACCGGGATGGTCGGTCCGCCGTCGCGGCCGACGGCGGTACGCGACCGTACGTCGGCGCCGGGGCGTGCGACGTCCGGACCCTGGCGGGCCCAGCGGGCCGCCTCGGCCGGGGCCACCCCCTCGGCGGTGAGCCGGCGCATCACCTCCAGCCGGGCGAGGTCGGCCGGCGTGTAGCGCCGGTGGTGCCCGGGGACGTGTTCGCTCGGCCCCAGCCCGTAGCGCTGGTGCCAGGTGCGCAGCGTGGTCACCGCGACCCCGAGCCGCCGGGCGACCGCCCCCGCGCTCAGCGCCTCATCGGCCACCCGGCCGCTCCGGCGCGTCGTCGGCCGGCAACCCGGCCGGCAGTCCGGACGGGTTCACGGCCGGGCCGGCCAGTTGGCCGTCCGGGTTCAGCAGGCGGTTCACCACCCCGCCCAGCCACGGCGCGTACGCCCGGGGGTCGGTGTCCAGGTCGGCCGCCAGCTCGGCCGGGTCGACCCAGCGCAGCTCGGCCACCTCGTCGGGGTCTGGACGCAGCGGGCTGCCCGGCCGGAGGTCGCCGCGCAGGACGTGGTCGTACTCGAACTCGACCCGCCCGGTGACCGGATCCTCGGCGTAGTAGACGTACACCCCGAGCTCGGTGAGCTCGACCGGGCCGGCGCCCAACTCCTCGCGGAGCCGGCGGTTCGCGGCGTCGACCGGCGACTGGCCGGGCGTGGGGTGGCCGCAGCAGGAGTTGGCCCAGCGCAGCGGGAAGCGGGTCTTGGCCGCGGCCCGCCGTTGCAGCAGCACCCGGCCGTCCGGGTCGACCAGCACCACCGAGAAGGCGCGGTGCAGCTGGCCCGGCGGCTGGTGCGCAACCGACACGGTCGTCTCGCCGACCGCCCGACCGGCGTCGTCGACCAGCTCGACCAGGTGGCTCTCCCGGGAGGTCACCGATTCCTGCCCTTCCAGTCCGAGGGGACGGCTCACCGGCCACCGCCGGTGATCCGGCCGGCGGCGAGCTTGCCGGAGATCAGCACCATCGGCACGCCGACGCCGGGCTGGGTGCCGGAGCCCACGAAGACCACGTTCGGCAGCGTGCGGTGCAGGTTGACCGGGCGGAACGGGCCGGTCTGGAACAGGTTGTGCGCGGCGGCGAACGGGGTGCCGGCGGCCATGCCCTGCTCGGCCCAGTCGGCCGGGGTGATCGTCCGGAGCACCTCGACGCCCGCACCGAAGCCGACGTAGCCGCGTTCCTCCAGCGTGCCGACGAGCTGGTCGGCGTAGCGGCGGTCGAGGTCGCCCCGCCACTCGAACGGCGCCCGGTCGAGGTTGGGCACCGGGGCGAGCACGTAGTAGGTGTGCCGCCCGGCCGGCGCCACCGACGGATCGGTCCGGCTCGGGTTGGTGACCAGCAGCGAGGGGTCGCTCATCAGCTTTCCGCGCCGGATGACCTCGTCGAAGGTGCCCCGCCAGGCGCGTCCGAAGTGGATGTTGTGGTGGGCGATCTTCGAGTAGCCCTGGGTCGAGCCGACGTGCAGCACCACGCAGGAGGGCGAGTAGCGCAGCCGCCGCTGCCGGGCCGGCGGCAGCAGGTCGCGGTAGGCCACCGGCAGGTCGGGGTTGAGCACCACCACGTCCGCCGGGATCCGCTCGCCGTCGGCGGTCAGCACCCCGGTGGCCCGCCCGCCCGCGGTCTCCACCCGGCTGACCGTGGTGCCGTAGCGGATCTGCACGCCGTGCTTCTCGGCCGCGCCGGCCATCGCCCGGGAGACCGCGTGGATGCCGCCGCGCGGAAAGTAGACCCCGGCCACCGAGTCGAGGTACGCGATGACCGCGTAGATGGCCAGCGCGTCGTGCGGGGCGAGCCCGGCGTACATCGCCTGGAAGGAGAAGATCCGCCGGGTGCGCGGGTCCTGGAAGAACTGGTCGATCTTGGTCTGGAGCCGGCGGAACGCGCCGCCGGCGAGCAGCTTCAGCAGGTTGCCGGTGAGCAGGTCGGTCGGCGCGTCCAGGTTGCGCTCGATGAAGTCGGCCCGCTCCAGCTGCCACAGCCGCCGGGCGTAGTCGACGAAGCGCAGGTAGCCGTCGGCCTCCCGGGGCCCGCAGACCCGGGAGATCTCGGCCGCCATCCGGGTGGTGTCGGTGATGACGTCGAGCGTCGAGCCGTCCGGGTAGTAGGCCCGGTAGGCCGGGTCGAGCGGGGTGAGGTCGAGCCAGTCGGTCAGCTCCTCGCCGACCGCGCCGAGCGCCTCGGCGATCAGATCCGGCATGGTGAGCACGGTCGGCCCGGTGTCGAACTCGTAGCCGTCGACGCCGAGCCGGCCAGCCCGCCCGCCCGGCACCGGCTCCCGTTCCAGCACGGTCACCTGCCGGCCGCTGCCGGCCAGGTGCAGCGCGCAGGCCAGCCCGCCGAGGCCGGCCCCGACCACCACCACCCGGTCGGTGGGTCCGCTCACGGTCCGCACGCGATCACCTCCTTCACGAAGTTGCCCATCATGCCCGCCGGTCGGTGGCGGTGCCGGCGAGGCCGGTGAGCGCGATGCGCGCGGTCTCGTCGATCGACGCGTCGTCGAGCGCGGCGAGCGCCTCCGCCACCCGGTCGGCGATCATCCGCTCGACCCGTTCGACGGCCCCGGTGTCGGCGACCAGCTCGGCCAGCCCGGCGATCTCCCGGTCGCCGCCGCCCGCGCCGGCCCGCTCCAGCGCCCGGCGCTGGCTCGGGGTGGCGAGCTGCCGGGCCAGCATGAGCAGCACCGTCGGCTTGCCGGTACGCAGGTCGTCGCCGGCCGGCTTGCCGGTGGTGGCCGGATCGCCGTAGACGCCGAGCAGGTCGTCGCGGAGCTGGAACGCCTCGCCGACCGCCCGGCCGTAGTGGGTGTAGGCGGCGACCAGCGCGTCGTCGGATCCGGCGCCGGCCAGGTGGGCGCCGAAGAGCAGCGGTCGCTGCACCGTGTAGCTGGCGGTCTTGTAGCGGGCGACCCGCAGCGCCCGGTCGACCGACCAGCGGGCGGCGTCACTCTCGCCGAGCACGTCGAGGTACTGCCCGGCCACGGTCTCCACCCGCATCTGGTCGTAGCAGCCGCGGACGTCCAACAGCCGTGCCGGGGGCACGGCCGCGCGGGCGAGCAGCCGGTCGGCCCAGACCATGCAGAGGTCGCCGACCAGCACCGCGACCGCCTCGCCGAACCGGCGCGGGTCGCCCCGACGGCCGGCGGCGACGTGCTGGGCGGCCAGCGCCACGTGGGCGGTCGGCCGGCCGCGCCGGGTGGTCGAGGCGTCCATCACGTCGTCGTGCACCAGCGCGAAGGTGTGCAGCAGCTCCAGGGCGGCGAGCGCCGGCAGCACCGGTGGCAGCGGCTCGCTGCCGCCCACCGCCCCGCGCCAGCCCCAGTAGGCGAACGTCGGGCGGACCCGCTTGCCGCCGGCGAGCACGTGGTCGCGTGCGGTCGCGGCGAACCCGCCCATCGCCGCGTCGATCTCGGCCAGCGCGTCGACCTCGGTGGTCAGGAAGTCGGCAAGGGTGTCGTCCACCGCCGTGACCAACTCGCGGGTGTACGCGGTGAGCACCGCGCGGACCGGATCGTCCCGGCCGGACGGGTTTGCCGGCACGTCGCGAAGCGTATTACCCGCGGGTGCGTCGTTGGCCATGCGGCTGAGCGTACCCTAGGGTTGTGAGTTGCGTCGATTGGTGCGTCGATTGTGAGGGAGGGCCGGTGGACACTGATCTCACCGCTGCCTACGACCGCTGCCGTGAGCTGCACCGACGCCACGGTCACACCTACTATCTCGCCACCCGGCTGCTGCCCGGGTGGAAACGGCGGCACGTGCACGCCCTCTACGGCTTCACCCGGTACGCGGACGAGATCGTCGACCGCACCGACGACCTTGCCCCGGCCGAGCGCGCCGCCCGCCTCGACGACTGGGGCGGCCGGTTCATGGCGGGCCTGCACGGCCAGCCGATCGACGACCCGCTGCTGCCCGCCGTGCTGCACACCATCGCCGTCTTCGACCTCGACCGCGACGACTTCGCCGCGTTCCTCAAGAGCATGGCGATGGACCTGACCGTCGACTCGTACCGGACCTACGACCAGCTGCTCGACTACATGGAGGGCTCGGCGGCGGTCATCGGCACGATGATGCTGCCGATCCTGGGCAGCAGCGACCCGGCCGCGGCCCGGGAACCGGCCCGGCAGCTCGGCTTCGCCTTTCAGCTCACCAACTTCATCCGGGACGTGGCCGAGGACCTGGACCGCGGGCGGACGTACCTGCCGGAGGAGGACCTGGCCCGGTTCGGCGTCACCCGGCAGGACCTGCTCGAGGCCCGCGCGCGGCGGCGGGCCAGCCGGGCCATCCGGGCGCTGATCGCGTACGAGGTGACCCGCGCCCAGGCGCACTACGCCGCGGCGGCGCCCGGGATCACCCTGCTCGCACCCGCCTCGCAGGCCTGCCTGCGGACCGCGTACGCGCTCTACGGCGGGATCCTCGACGAGGTGGCCGCGCAGGACTACGACGTCTTCGCCCGCCGGGCCGTGGTCGGCCAGCGGCGCCGGCTGGCCGTGGCGGCCCAGGCCCTGCTCACCCCGACCGGCACGCCGGTGGTCGCCGTCCCCGGGCCACCGCTGCCCTCCCCGAGCGCGCCGTGACCGCCGGTGCCCGTCGGGCGGCGGCTCAGAGGCAGCTGTGCAGCGCGTCGACCAGGGCCTCCACCCGGTCGAATTCGGCCAGCCGGGCGGTCGCGTAGCCGAAGGTGTAGCCGCGGACCGGGTCGGCCCAGGCGCAGCTGCCGCCGATCCCGCCCATGCCCCAGCTACCGTCCTCCTCCCACTGCATGCCCAACGTCCACCGGGTCCGCCGGTCGAGCAGCAGATCCGGGCCGTCGTACTGGACCCGGGTCGCCTCGGCGACCAGTTCCGGGCTGAACAGCCGTACGCCGTCGAGCGTGCCGCCGGCGAGCAGTCCCGCGTACAAACGGGCGAGGGCGCCGGCCGTCGAGTGCAGGTTGACGGCGGGCACCTCGGCGCCGCGCCAGAGCGGGCTGTTCACCACCGACAGGTCCCGGCCACCGGGCGGGTTGTCCAGGGCGCGCGCCCGCAGCGAACCCGGCTCACCGGCCACCCGGACCGGCCACTCCGGGGCGCCGTACGACAGGTCGGCGCAGCGGCGCTGGTCCGCCGGGTCCAGCCCGAAGCCGAGGTCCAGCCGCCACGGGCCGGCGATCTCCTCGGCGAGGAACCGTCCCACCGACCGACCGTCCACCCGCCGGACCAGCTCGCCCACCAGGTGCCCGTACGTCCAGGCGTGCTCGCCCGCGACGCTGCCCGGCTCCCACTCCGGCTCGGCGGCGGCCAGGTCGCCGGCGAGCAGGTCCCAGTCGGCGATCGCCTCGGCCGGCCGGGGCACCGGGAAGACCGGCAGCCCGGCGGTGTGGTCGAGCACCTGCCGGACGGTGGCCGGAGTGCGGAAACCGGGCCAGTGGGCGGCGACCGGATCGTCCAGCCCGATCCGGCCCCGGTCCACCAGCAGCAGCAGGCAGAGCGCGGCCACCGGCTTGCCGACCGAGTAGACGTTGACCAGCGTGTCGGCCGGCCACGGCCGGCCCGGCGACCGCTCGCCGCCGACGATGTCCACCACCGGCGCGCCGTCGTACCAGATGGCCAGGCCGGCCCCGGTCTCCCGGCCGCTGGCGAGCAGGTCGCGGAAGCAGTCGTGGACGGCGGCGAAGCGGGTGTCGGGCATCCGGCCACGGTAGGCGATCCGGGGCGTCAGCCGCGCCGCCATTCGACGGCCCGGCGCGACCCGCGCTCTACGGCCCGGGCGCGACCCGCTCCACGGCCCGGCGCGAGCGTCGCGGCGCCGCCCGCCGCCTTCGATGGCACCGGGGAGCGCACGGTACCGCGACCGTTCCCCCGACCGGCTGGCCCGTCGGCGGCGGCTGGGGGATGCTGTCCGGGTGGCGGAGCCGGAGCAGGTGGACGTGGTAGTGGTCGGGCTCGGCGTCGGCGGCGAGGAGGTGGCCGGGCGACTCGCCGAGGCCGGACTGAGCGTCGTCGGCGTCGAGCGGGACCTGGTCGGTGGGGAGTGCCCGTACTGGGGGTGCATCCCGAGCAAGATGATGATCAGGGCGGCGAACGCGCTCGCCGAGGCGCGCCGGGTCGACGGCCTCGCCGGCACCGTCGAGGTGCGCCCGGACTGGGCGCCGGTGGCCAGGCGGATCCGCGAGGAGGCCACCGACAACTGGGACGACCGGGTCGCGGTGGACCGCTTCGTCGGGCGGGGTGGCCGGTTCGTCCGGGGCAGCGGCCGGCTGGCCGGGCCGGGCCGGGTCCAGGTCGGCGACCAGGTGTTCCAGGCCCGGTACGGCGTGGTGCTGGGCACCGGCACCCGGCCGACGGTGCCGCCGATCGACGGGCTGGCCGGCACCCCGTACTGGACCAACCACCAGGCGGTCGAGGTCACGGAGCTGCCCGAGTCGCTGCTGGTGCTGGGCGGCGGGGCGATCGGGCTGGAGCTGTCGCAGGTCTTCGCCCGGTTCGGGGTCCGGGTCACCGTCGTGGAGGCGCTGGACCGGGTGCTCGCGGTCGAGGAGCCGGAGGCGTCCGAGGTCGTCGCCGCGGCGCTCCGCGCCGACGGGGTGGAGATCCACACCGGCGTGCGGGCGGAGCGGGTCGGCCACGACGGGCAGCGGTTCACCCTGTCCGCCACCGGCGGCGCCGAGTTCACCGCCGAGCGGCTGCTGGTGGTGACCGGCCGCCGGGCGCACCTGGAGGAGCTGGGGCTGGACTCCGTCGGGGTGGACGCCGGCCAGCGCTATTTGCCGGTCGACGACCGGATGCAGGTCGCCGACGAGCTCTGGGCGGTGGGCGACGTGACCGGGGAGGGCGCGTTCACCCACATCGCGATGTACCAGGCGGCGATCGTGATCGCCGACATCCTGGACCGTGCCCGGCACGCGCGGGCCGGAGCGGATCCGAGCGGCACCGCGAGCGTGGTGGGCGGCGCCATGGGCGCGGCCAGCAGCCTCAGTGCCAGCGGGTCGAGCGGCTCGGCCGGCACGGTGCCGCGCGCCGACTACCGGGCGCTGCCCCGGGTCACCTTCACCGACCCGGAGGTGGGCGCGGTCGGGCTGACCGAAGAGCAGGCCCGGGCCCGCGGGATCAACGTGCAGGTGGGCTTCACCAAGCTGGGCAGCTCGACCCGGGGCTGGATCCACCGGGTCGGCGACGACGGCTTCATCAAGCTGGTCGCCGACGCCGACCAGGGGGTGCTGATCGGGGCGACCTCGGTCGGGCCGGCCGGCGGCGAGGTGCTCTCCGGGCTGGTGGTCGCGGTGCACGCGGCGGTGCCGCTCAGCCTGCTCCGGCACATGATCTACGCGTACCCGACCTTCCACCGGGCCATCGAGGACGCGCTGCGCAAGCTGTCCTGAGCTGCCGGTCGAGGAGGCGGCGGCTGACGGGTGGCGGCAGCGTCCGGCAGAAGTGAGCAGCAGGCCGGCAGGTGGCTGCTCATTTCTTTCACTCCGATGACGTACGATTGCGGCCGTGACGAAGCGGTTGACCGAAGTTGCCAAGAAGGCGGGCGTCAGCGAGGCCACCGTCAGCCGGGTGCTCAACGGCCGAGAGGGAGTCTCCGAGGCGACCCGGACGGCGGTGCTGACCGCGCTGGACGTGCTCGGCTATGAGCGCCCGACCAAGCTGCGCGGCGAGCGCGCCCGGCTGGTCGGGCTGGTCCTGCCCGAGTTGCAGAACCCGATCTTCCCGGCCCTCGCCGAGGTGGTCACCGGGTCCCTCGCCCAGCGGGGGTTCACCCCGGCGCTCTGCGCGCGCACCATCGGTGGCGTCTCCGAGATGGACTACGTGGAGATGCTCCTCGACCACCAGGTCTCCGGGGTGATCTTCGCCGGTGGCTCGTACGCGCTCGCCGACGCCCGGCACGACCACTACCGCCGGCTGACCGACCGGGGCCTGCCGGTGGTGCTGGTCAACGCGGGAGTGGACGAGCTGGGCTTCCCCCGCGTCTCCACTGACGACGCGGTGGCCGTGGAGCAGGCGTACGGGCACCTGCGCTCGCTCGGGCACGAGCGGATCGGGATGGTGCTCGGCCCGGAGGGGCACGTGCCGTCCCGGCGCAAACTGAACGCGATGATCCAGGCCGCCGGCTGGGCCGACGACGAGTTCGTCGAGCGCTCCAGCTTCTCCATGGAGGGTGCCCGGGTCGCCGCCACCAAGTTGGTCGAGCGCGGGGTGACCGGCATCATCTGCGCCAGCGACGTGCTGGCGCTCGGTGCCATCCGGGCCGCCCGGCGGCTCGGTCGGGCGGTGCCGGCCGACGTGTCGGTGGTGGGCTTCGACGACTCCGCGTTCATGACCTGCACCGACCCGCCGCTGACCACCGTGCGGCAGCCGATCGAGACGATGGGGCAGGCCGCGGTGGACCTGCTGGTCACCCAGATCGAGGGGGCCGGCGTGCTGCACGACGAGCTGCTGTTCGAGCCCGAACTGGTGGTACGCGGCTCCACCGGGCCCGCCCCCGGCCGCTGACCGGCGCCCGCCTCCCGCCCGCCGACCCAGGCCTGCCTCCCGCCCGCTGATCCGCGCCCGCTCCCGGCGGCCGAGGCGGTGCCACTGTCCATCGTGCTGCCCGCCGCTGACTGGACACCCTGGCCCGGGCCACCTGCCGGGTCGCTGACCCGACGCTCCGGCCGTCGACCGCTGCCCGCGGTCGGCGGCCGTTCTCGTCCTGCCCCGCGGATCGGGCACGCCCTGCCCGGCGCCCCGACCCAGGGCTCCCATCACCGTCGCCAAAACGGGGCGAAGCATGGCTTTCCGGGTGCATCCGGGAGCGCTGTCGGCATCTATCGTACCAAAGTCGCGTCTTTTCATAATCACGTCGAAACCTTGCCGACGTTCGTTCGTCTCGTTACAGTGACTCCACTCACACCAGGCCCCGGAGTGGTTGCCGCGGGTCAGGTCGCATGACGGATGCATCACGTAGCAGGGCATCGGCCGCGGTGACGATCACCGCAGTTCCGCGAAGGTCATGGAGACACCCGTTCCCGAAGGGATGGACAGATGTCCGTACCGCAGTACCGGAAGGCTGCGGCGTTAGCGCTCGTGGCCGGCCTGGGGCTCAGCCTCACCGCCTGCTCCACGAAGGGCGACGACGCCTCGGACGAGGCAGGTGGCAAGGTCACCATCACCGTCGACTGCCAGCCGGTCGGCTCCCAGAAAGAGCTGTTGCAGAACTGGAACGACGACGTCGCCGAGTTCCAGCGACAGAACCCTGACATCGTCATCAAGAGCGTCAGCGTCGGCGAGCAGTGCAACAACCCGCCGGACTTCACCGCCCGCCTGGCCGGCGGCACCGTGACCGACGTCTTCTACGGGTACATGACCGACCTGGCGCAGGTGCTCGACTCCGGCCAGGCGATGGACATCACCCAGTACGCCACCAAGGACACCATCCCGACCTGGGACAGCGTCGACCCGGCGCTCAAGGAGGTCTTCAGCGACGGCGGCAAGCTCTACGGCGTCCCGGTGAAGAACTACTCGATGGGCCTGGTCTACAACAAGGTCCTGTTCCAGCAGGCGGGGCTCGACGTGAACAACCCGCCGAAGACCTGGCCCGAGGTCCGGGTGGCGGCCAAGAAGATCGCCGCGCTCGGCAACGGCGTCGCCGGCTACGCGGAGTACAGCGCCGGCAACACCGGCGGCTGGCACTTCACCTCCCTGCTCTACTCGCAGGGCGGGCAGGTGCTGACCGCGGACGGCAAGAAGGCCGACTTCAACAACGCGATGGGCAAGCAGGTCCTGCAGAACCTCAAGGACATGCGGTACGGCGACAACAGCATGGGCAGCCGCCAGCTGCTGCAGTGGGGCGACCTGCTGACCAACGCCGCGGCGGGCAAGGTCGGCATGTTCATCGGCGCGCCGGACACCACCCAGGCGATCGTCAGCCAGTTCCAGGGCAAGTTCCAGGACTGGGCGATGGGCCCGCTGCCCGGCCAGGACGGTCCGGCGAAGGCGACGCTCGGCGGCGGCGAGGGCTACTTCTTCAAGAAGGGCCTCTCCCCGGAGCAGGTCAAGGCCGGTCTGAAGTGGATCGCGTACCAGAAGCTGACGCCGGGCAAGGGCCAGTTCGACTACGTCCGGTCCAAGCCGCAGAACTACCCGGTCGGCCTGCCCCAGCCGCTGCTCTTCGCGAACGGCAGTGAGGCGCAGAAGCAGGAGCTGGAACTGCGCAAGGCGAACGCGAACGTGGACACCGCGAACTTCGCGGTCTTCGAGGCGAACCCGGTCCCGATCAAGGGCGAACCGCGCAACGCGCAGGCGATCTACGCGGTGCTCGACGCGGCGATGTCCGGGGTGCTGACCAACCCGAACGCGAACATCGACGCGCTGCTCAAGACGGCTGAGGACAAGGTCAACCAACTCCTCGCGGCGGAGAGCTGATCGACGGTGTGGGGGCCGGCGCGCCGGCCCCCACCCACCGTCCGGGTCCAGACCGTCCGGTCACCGACTTCCGCGCAGGAGCTGCCTTGACCATCACCACCGTTCCCGGCACCACCAGGAAGCCAGGCCGCCCGCCGGCCCCGGCGGGGCGACGACCCACCGGCCTCGGCCGCAAGGTGCGGGACAACCTCACCGGGCACGCGTTCCTGATCGGCGCGCTCCTCTGCTTCGTGGTCTTCTCCTGGTACCCGATGGTCCGTGGCGTCGTGATGAGCTTCCAACGCACCCGGCGCGGCGAGACCACCTGGGTGGGCTGGGACAACTACGCCCGCATCATCGACGACCCGAGCTTCTGGACCGCCTGGAAGAACACCTTCTACTTCACCGTCCTCGCGCTCGCCCTCGGCTACGCGGTGCCGTTCTTCGTGGCGATCCTGCTCAACGAGTTCCGCCACGCCAAGGGCTACCTGCGGATCCTGGTCTACCTGCCGGTGATGCTGCCGCCCGCCTCGGCGCTCTTCCTGTTCAAGTTCTACGCGTACGACCCCAGCGACGCGGGGCTGTTCAACGCGATCCTCAAGGCGCTGCACCTGCCCACGTCGCAGTGGATGCAGTCCCCGGAGATGACCATGCCGGCGATGGTGATCGCGTCGACCTGGATGAACATGGGCAGCGCCGTGCTGATCTACCTGGCCGCGCTGCAGAACATCCCCGGCGAACTCTACGAGGCGGCCGAGCTGGACGGCGCCGGGCTCTGGCGGCGGATCCGGCACGTGACCATCCCGCAGACCCGGCTGATCCTCGCGCTGCTGGCGATGCTCCAGATCGTCGCCACCATGCAGCTCTTCATCGAGCCGCTGATCCTCGCCAACGGCGCGGGCGCCCAGGACTCGGCGACCTCGGTCGCGTACCTCATCTACCAGCACGGTTTCTTCCAGAACGACCTCAACGGGGCCGCCGCGCTCGGCGTGATCATGCTCGTGGTGCTGGCCGGCTTCTCCGCCGTGTACGCGCGGCTGACCGCGAAACAGGACTAGGACGGACGACCGATGGCACAGGACTCCGGGAACCGCACCCTCATCTCCCACGCCCAGCTCCGGCGGGGGCGTGGCAAGGCGATCTACTGGACGCTGCTGGCCGTCGTCGTGGTGGTGTTCACGCTCGTCTTCCTCGGGCCGCTCTACTGGATGGTCACCGGCGCGCTCAAGTCCGGCCAGGAGATCGCGCAGACCCCGCCGACGCTGTGGCCGAAGGACCCGCAGCCGCAGAACTACGTCGACGCGTGGCACAACCTGGACCTCGCCAAGCTGCTGTTCAACACCTTCTACTACGCGGCCGGCGCGGTGGCGTTCCAGCTCGTCCTCGACACCGCCGCGGCGTACTCCCTGTCGAAGCTGCGGCCGGTCCTCGGCAACGTGATCCTCGGCCTGATGCTGACCACGCTGATGATCCCGGCGATGGTCCTCATCGTCCCGCAGTACGTGACGGTGATCGACCTGCCGATCCTGCACCTCAACCTGCTCGACTCACCCTTCGCGATCTGGCTGCCGCTGGTCGCTAACGCGTTCAACATCTTCCTGCTGAAGCGGTTCTTCGACTCGATCCCGGAGGACCTCATGGCGGCGGCGCTGATGGACGGGGCCACGCCACTGCGCACGCTCTGGTCGATCATCCTGCCGATGTCGCGTCCCATCCTCGGCGTGGTCTCGATCTTTGCGGTGACCGCGGTCTGGAAGGACTTCCTCTGGCCGAAGCTGGTCATGCCGCACCCGGAGACCCGGACGGTCAGCGTCGGCATCTACGCCTTCTCGGGCGGCACACCGATGAACGTGGTGGTCGCCGCGTCGGTCATCGCCGCCATCCCGACCGTGATCGTCTTCCTGATCTTCCAACGGAACATCATGTCCGGCCTGACCACCGGCAGCCTCAAGGGTTGACCCCCGGCCAGCGCAACCACCCGCGGCGGACAACGACGTCCGCCCGACCCGTCCGCCTCCGGCGGACCCGCCGACGTACCGACGCAGAAAGCAGGTGCTCGTGTCCACAGCAGACGACGGTCCGTGGTGGCGTGGCGCGGTGATCTACCAGGTGTACCCGCGTAGCTTCGCCGACGGCGACGGTGACGGGATCGGCGACGTCGCCGGCATCCGGTCCCGGCTGGATCACCTCGCCGCGCTCGGCGTCGACGCGATCTGGTTCAGCCCCTGGTACCCCTCCCCGATGGCCGACGCCGGCTACGACGTGGCCGACTACCGCGACATCGACCCGGTCTTCGGCACCCTGGCCGAGGTGGAGGCGTTGATCGCCGAGGCGCACGCGGTCGGCATCAGGACCATCGTCGACGTGGTGCCCAACCACTGCTCCGACGCGCACCCGTGGTTCCAGGCGGCGCTCGCCAGCCCGGACGCGCCGGAACGGGAGCTGTTCTGGTTCCGCCCCGGCCGTGGCCCGGACGGGGCGCGCAAGCCCACCGACTGGGTCTCGCCGTTCGCTGGCGACACCTGGACCCGGACCACCAACCCGGACGGCACGCCCGGCGACTGGTACCTGCACCTCTTCGCCCCCGAGCAGCCGGACTTCAACTGGGACCACCCCCGGGTGCGCGCCGAGTTCGAGGACATCCTGCGGTTCTGGCTCGACCGGGGCGTGGACGGCATCCGCATCGACTCCGCGGCGATGCTGGCCAAGGACCCGACGCTGCCGGAGGCGACGCCGGACGGCCCGAGCCCGTTCGTCGACGTGGACGCGGTGCACGACATCTACCGCGGCTGGCGGCGGATCACCGACAGCTACCCGGGCGACCGGGCGCTGATCGGCGAGGTGTGGCTCCCCGACCATGAGCGGTTCGCCAACTACCTGCGCCCGGACGAGCTGCACGCCGCGTTCAACTTCGACTTCCTCGGCTGCGCCTGGGACGCGGTCGCGCTGCGGGCCTGCATCGACACCACGCTCACCGCGCACGCCCCGGTGGGCGCCCCGGCCACCTGGGTGCTCTCTAACCACGACGTCACCCGGCACGTCACCCGGTACGGCCGGGCGGACACCACGTTCAGCTTCGCCGCCAAGCGCGAGGGCATCCCCACCGACCTGGAGCTGGGCACCCGGCGCGCCCGGGCGGCGGCGCTGCTCTCCCTCTCCCTGCCCGGCGCCGCCTACGTCTACCAGGGCGAGGAACTGGGCCTGTGGGAGGTCGAGGACATCCCGCGCGAGCTGCGCCAGGACCCGATGTACCACCGTTCCGGCGGGGTCGACCCCGGCCGGGACGGCTGTCGGGTGCCGATCCCGTGGACCGGTGACGAGCCGCCCTTCGGGTTCAGTCCCGACGGCGCCGCCGCACCCTGGCTGCCGCAGCCGGCCGACTGGAAGGACCGGACGGTGCGGGCGCAGACCGGCGACCCGACCTCGATGCTCGAGCTGTACCGGGCGGCGATCCGGATCCGGCGCACCCACCCGGCGCTCGGCGACGGAACGATGAGCTGGCTGCCCGCCCCGGACGGGGTGCTCGCCTTCCACCGCCCGCCCGGCTTCACCTGCCTGGTCAACCTCTCCGCCGCG
Organism: Micromonospora echinaurantiaca; assembly: GCF_900090235.1. Taxonomy (NCBI): domain Bacteria; kingdom Bacillati; phylum Actinomycetota; class Actinomycetes; order Micromonosporales; family Micromonosporaceae; genus Micromonospora; species Micromonospora echinaurantiaca. Next base: position 6,610,017 of record NZ_LT607750.1, read on the forward strand.
GCGGTGCCGCTGCCGCCGCACACCGAGCGGCTGCTCGCCAGCGGGCCACTCGACGACGACCTGCTTCCGCCGGACACCGCCGTCTGGCTGCGTACCGCCGATCCGAGGTCGGCCGGACCCGCAACGGCCTGACCGACCGCCGTGCCGGCGGCCCCGTCCCGGCCGCCGGCACCGCACCACCCCGCCGGCCCCGACCGGCCCGAGCCCGACAAGGAGGTAGGCCACCCCAGCGCCACGCCGCAACGCACGGGGGACCTGGACCACACGAAAGGGAGAGCCCAGCTCATGCCCGACCACGCCACCGCCACCCCGCCCCGAAAAAGCCGGACCCGCGCGGGCATCGCCGCCCTCGCCGGTGCCGCCCTCACCGCGACCTCGCTCACCGCCATCGCGCTGACCAGCACCGCCACCCCCGCCCAGGCCGCCGGGATCTCCCCGTTCGACATCCCGGGCCGGGGCGCGACGGTCCCGTTCGTCGAGCACGAGGCGGAGGAGGTCGCGCACACCGGCACGAAGATTGGCCCGGACCGGCACTACGGCACGCTGCCGTCCGAGGCGTCCGGCCGCGAGGCGGTCACCCTCGACGCCGTCGGCGAGTACGTCGAGTTCACCCTGACCGCGCCGGCCAACGTGGTCACCTTCCGGTACAGCATCCCGGACAACGCCGCCGGCACCGGCCGGGATGCCAGCATCGACCTGCGGGCCAACGGCGCCCTGGTCAAGGCGGTGCCGGTGACCTCCCGGTACGGCTGGTACTACGGCGGCTACCCGTTCAACAACAACCCGGGCGACACCAACCCGCACCACTTCTACGACGAGACCCGCACCATGTTCGGGACCACCTACCCGGCCGGCACGAAGATCCGGCTCCAGGTCTCCTCGACCGCCCAGTCGCCCACCTTCACCATCGACCTGGCCGACTTCGAACTGGTCGGCGACCCGATCACCAAGCCGGCGGGCGTCCTCGACGTGGTCGCCGACTTCGGCGCCGATCCGACCGGCGCCACCGACTCCACCGCCAAGTTCCAGGCCGCGGTGGACGCCGGCCGGGCCCAGGGCCGGGCGGTCTGGATCCCGACCGGCACCTTCACGCTCTGGGACCACGTGGTCGTCGACGGGGTGACGCTGCGCGGCGCCGGCCCCTGGTACTCGGTCCTCGGCGGCCGGCACCCCACCGACCGCAAGCGCGCCGCCGGCATCTACGGCAAGTACGTTCCCGGCGGCGGCTACAGCGGCGAGATCCGCCCGCACGAGGCCGGCGGCCCGAGCCGCAACGTCACCCTGCGGGACTTCGCGATCATCGGCGACATCCGCGAGCGGGTGGACGAGCACCAGGTCAACGCCATCGGCGGGGCCATGTCGAACTCGGTGGTGGACAACGTCTGGATGCAGCACACCAAGGTCGGCGCCTGGATGGACGGCCCGATGGACAGCTTCACCATCCGCAACAGCAGGATCCTCGACCAGACCGCGGACGGGGTGAACTTCCACTGGGGAGTCACCAACTCCACGGTCACCAACACCTTCGTCCGCAACACCGGCGACGACGCCCTGGCCATGTGGGCGCAGAACGTGCCGAACGTCAACAACTCCTTCACGTTCAACACGATCGGCGTGACCATCCTCGCCAACCACCTGGTCACCTACGGCGGGCGGGACATCCGGATCACCGACAACGTGACCGCCGACTCGGTCACCAACGGCGGCGGCATCCACGTCGCCAACCGCTACCCCGGAGTGAACGGCCCGACCGCCGTCTCGGGCACGATCACGGTCGCCCGGAACACCCTGATCCGCAACGGCAACTCCGACTACAACTGGCGCTTCGGGGTCGGCGCGGTCTGGTTCTCCGCGCTGAACGAGCCGATCCAGGGCGCGTCGATCACCGTCACCGACACCGACATCCTCGACAGCTCGTACGCCGCGCTGCACTGGATCGAGGGCGCCACCAGCGGGATCAGCTTCTCGAACGTGCGCATCGACGGCGCCGGCACGTACGCCCTCCAGGTGCAGGCGCCCAGCCAGGTCTCCTTCACCAACGTCCGGGCCACCGGGATCGCCCAGGCCAACCCGATCCACAACTGTGTGGGCAGCGGCTTCCAGATCACCCAGGGGCCCGGCAACTCCGGCTGGTACACGCCCACCCCGTACTGCGGGCCGTGGCCGGAACCCCAGTGGGGCGGCGGCCCGACCAGCCCACCGCCGACGACCACCCCGCCGCCGACCACTCCGCCGCCCACCGGCGGGAACCTGGCGTTGGGCCGGCCGGTGACGGCCACCAGCTCCACCCAGAACTACGTGGCGACGAACGCGGTGGACGGCGCCGCCGCCAGCTACTGGGAGAGCGCCAACAACGCGTTCCCGCAGACGCTCACCGTCGACCTCGGCGCGAACCGCGCCGTCGACCGGGTGGTGCTGAAACTGCCCGCCGGCTGGGAGCGGCGTACCCAGACGCTGTCGGTGCTCGGCTCCACCGACGGCTCGGCGTGGGCCACGCTCGCCGGCCCGGCCGGCCGCACCTTCGACCCGGCCAGCGGCAACACCGCCAGCATCGCCCTGCCGGCCGGTGACCGCCGCTACGTGCGGCTGAGCTTCACCGGCAACACCGGCTGGCCGGCCGGCCAGGTCGCCGAGTTCGAGGTGTACGGCGACGGCGGCACCCCGCCACCGACCACCCCGCCACCGACCACGCCGCCGCCGCCGACCGGCAACCTGGCGCTCGGCCGGCCGATCACGGAGACCAGCCACGCCGACGTGTACGTGGCCGCCAACGCGGTCGACGGCAACCCGAACACCTACTGGGAGAGCGCCAACAGCGCCTTCCCGCAGTCGGTGACGGTCGACCTGGGTGCGGCCCGTCCGGTGTCCCGGGTGGTGTTGAAGCTGCCGCCGTCCCCGGCCTGGCAGACCCGTACCCAGACGCTGTCGGTGCTCGGGTCCACCGACGGCTCGTCGTGGGCCACGCTCGCCGGCCCGGCCGGCCGCACCTTCGACCCGGCCACGGGCAACACGGTGTCGATCAGCGTGCCGACCGGCGACCGCCGGTACGTCCGGATCACCATCTCCGGCAACACCGGCTGGCCCGCCGGTCAGCTCGCCGAGTTCGAGGTCCACGCCACCTGACGTGTGGGCGAGGCCCCGTACGCCGACCGGGGTCCCGCCCGCGCCGCACCACCACACCGCAGCACCCGCACACGCCTCTCCACGTCCCCGGAAGAAGGTGTTCCCCCACCATGTCCAGACTCCGTACCCGGGTCGTCGCGGCGCTCGCCGTGCTCGGCCTCGCCGTCACCGCGGCGCCCGCGCCGCCGGCCGTCGCGGCCGGCGGACCCAACCTCGCCGCCGGCCGCACCGCCGCGGCCAGCAGCGGCAACGGCCCGTACGTCGCGGCCAACCTCACCGACGGCAACCCGGCGACCTACTGGGAGAGCAGCGGCGCCCTCCCGCAGTGGGCCCAGGTCGACCTCGGCTCCGGCCGGTCGATCGACCAGGTCAAGCTGAAGCTGCCGGCCGGCTGGGAGGCGCGCACCCAGACGCTGTCGGTGCAGGGCAGCGCCGACGGCAGCGGCTTCAACACCATCGTCGCCTCGGCCGGCCGCGCGTTCAGCCCGGCCAACGGCAACACCGTCACCCTCGACTTCCCGGCCACCACCACCCGGTACGTCCGGGTCGTCATCACCGCGAACACCGGCTGGGGTGCGGCGCAGCTCGCCGAGCTGGAGGTCTACGGCGCGGCGGCCTCCTCGGCGAACCTGGCGTCGGGGCGGACCATGACCGCCAGCGCCCACGCGGACGTCTATATCGCGGGCAACGCCAACGACGGCAACCAGGGCAGCTACTGGGAGAGCGCGAACAACGCGTTCCCGCAGTGGCTCCAGGTCGACCTCGCGGCCACGGTGAGCGTCAACCGGCTGGTGCTCAAGCTGCCCGCCGGCTGGGACGCGCGGACCCAGACGATCACCGTGCAGGGCGGCACCAACGGCTCCACCTTCGGCACCATCGTCGCCTCGGCCGGGTACGCGTTCACCCCCGGCGCCAACAACACGGTGACCATCACGTTCACCGCGGCCAGCACCCGCTACCTGCGGCTGCTCTTCACCGGGAACACCGGCTGGCCCGCCGGGCAGCTCGCCGAACTGGAGGTCTACGGCCCGGCGACCGGTGACACCCAGCCGCCGTCCGCGCCCGGCAACCTCGCCTACACCGAGCCGGCGAGCGGGCAGATCCGGCTGACCTGGAGCGCCTCGACCGACAACGTCGGGGTGGCCGGGTACGACGTCTACGCCAACGGCACCCTGCGCACCAGCGTCAGCGGCGGCACGCTCAGCTACACCGACACCCAGCCGGCCGGCGTCACCGTCAGCTACGTCGTCCGGGCCCGGGACGCGGCCGGCAACGTGTCGGCGGACAGCAACACGGTGACCCGGACCGGCGACACCGGCGACACGGTCGCGCCGACCGCGCCAAGCAGCCTGGCCTACACCCAACCGGCCGCCGGGCAGATCCGGCTGACCTGGACGGCGTCGACCGACAACGTCGGGGTGACCGGCTACGACGTCTACGCCAACGGCGCGCTGCGGGGCAGCGTGAACGGCTCCACCCTCAGCTACACCGACAACCAGCCGGACACCGCCACGGTCTCCTACGTCGTCCGGGCCCGGGACGCGGCCGGCAACGTGTCGGCGAACAGCAACACGGTGACCCGGACCGGCAGCACGCCGGGCGGCAGCAACCTCGCGGTCGACAAGCCGATCACCGCCTCGTCGATGGTGCACGTCTTCGCCGCAGCCAACGCCAACGACGACGACGTCACCACCTACTGGGAGGGCGCGCCCGGGGCGTACCCGAGCACGCTGACCGTCGCGCTGGGCGCGAACGCGAGCATCAGCGCGCTGGTGGTGAAGCTGAACCCGGACCCGGTCTGGGGTCCGCGTACCCAGACCTTCCAGGTGCTCGGCCGGGAGCAGTCGGCGTCCGGCTTCAGCACGCTGGTCGGCTCGGCGACGTACTCGTTCAGCCCGACCGGCAGCAACACGGTGACCATCCCGGTGTCGGCGACGGCCGCCGACGTCCGGCTCCAGTTCACCGCCAACTCCGGCTCCTCCAACGGGCAGGTCGCCGAACTCCAGGTGATCGGCGTGCCGGCGCCAAACCCGGACCTCACCGTCACCGGGATCTCCGTCTCACCCGCCGCGCCGGTGGAGACGGATCCGATCACCCTGTCGGCCACCGTGCGCAACGCTGGCGCGGCGGCCTCCGCTGCCACCACCGTCGACCTCCACCTGGGTACGACGAAGGTCGGCACGGCCGCCGTCGGCCCGCTGGCGGCCGGCGCGTCGACCACCGTCTCGGCGAACATCGGCCCGCGCGACGCCGGCAGCTACCAGGTCGGCGCCACGGTCGACCCGGCGAACACGGTCATCGAGCAGAACGAGGCGAACAACGGCCACACCAGCCCGACCGCGCTCACGGTCAGCCCGGTGGCCAGCTCGGACCTGGTCGCCTCGGCGGTGACCTGGTCGCCCGGCACGCCGAGCGCGGGCGCCACGGTCAGCTTCGCGGTGACCATCCGCAACCAGGGCACGATCGCCTCGGCGGGCGGCGGGCACGGCATCACGCTGACCGTGCGCACCGACACCGGCACCGTGGTCCGCACGCTGACCGGCTCGTACAGCGGCACCATCGCCGCCGGGGGCAGCGTCGGCCCGGTCAACCTGGGCACCTGGACCGCCGCCAACGGCCGGTACACGGTCCGGGTGGTGCTCGCCGACGACGCCAACGAGCTGCCGGTGAAGCGGCCGAACAACACCAGCGAGCGGTCGCTCTTCGTCGGGCGCGGCGCCAACCTGCCGTACGACATGTACGAGGCCGAGGAGGGCTCCGTCGGCGGCGGGGCGCAGCTGGTCGGGCCGAACCGGACCATCGGCGATCTGGCCGGCGAGGCCTCCGGCCGGCGCGCGGTGACCCTGAACAGCACCGGCGCGTACGTCGAGTGGACCACCCGGGCCCCGGCCAACGCCCTGGTCACCCGCTTCTCCATCCCGGACGCGCCGGGCGGCGGGGGGATCACCTCGACGTTGAACGTCTACGTCAACGGCGTGCTGCACAAGCCGATCAGCCTCACCTCGAAGCACATCTGGCTGTACGGCGCGGAGGCCAGCCCGAGCGACTCGCCCAGCGCCGGCCCGCCGCGGCACATCTACGACGAGGCGAACGTGCTGCTGGACTCGACCATCCCGGCGGGCAGCCGGATCCGGCTGCAGAAGGACCCGGCCAACAGCACCACGTACGCCATCGACTTCGTCAACCTGGAGCAGGTGGCGCCGCGGGCCAACCCGGACCCGGCGAAGTACAAGGTGCCGAACGGGTTCAGCCACTCCGACGTGCAGAACGCCCTGGACGCGGTCCGGATGGACACCACCGGCACCCTGGTCGGCGTCTACCTGCCGGCCGGCACGTACGAGACCGCGCAGAAGTTCCAGGTCTACGGCAAGGCGGTCAAGGTGGTCGGCGCCGGCATGTGGTTCACCCGGTTCCAGACGCCGGTGTCCCAGCAGAACACCGACGCCGGCTTCCGGGTGGAGTCCTCGGCCAGTGGGTCGTCCTTCGAGCACCTGGCCTTCTTCGGCAACTACACCAACCGCATCGACGGCCCCGGCAAGGTCTGGGGTGAGCTGCGCGACGTCGACAACCTGACGCTGGACAACGTCTGGGTCGAGCACACCGTCTGCGCGTACTGGGGGGTGAGCGTCAGCGGCCTGAAGATCACCAACAGCCGCTTCCGGAACACCTTCGCCGACGCGGTCAACATGACCAACGGCAGCACCGACAACCTGGTCAGCAACTCCGAGGGCCGGTCGAACGGCGACGACGCGTTCGCCCTCTTCTCGGCCATCGACCAGGGCGGGTCCACGGCCAACCACGGCAACGTCTTCGAGAACCTGACCGCCACGCTCACCTGGCGGGCGGCCGGGATCGCGGTGTACGGCGGCTACGACAACATCTTCCGCAACCTCTACATCGCGGACATGCTGACGTACTCCGGCATCACGATCAGCTCGCTGGACTTCGGCTATCCGTTCATCGGGTTCGGCGCCAGCCCGCCGACCCAGTTCCAGAACATCTCGCTGATCCGGGCCGGCGGCCACTTCTGGGGCGCGCAGACCTTCCCGGCGATCTGGGTCTTCTCGGCGTCGAAGGAGTTCCGCGGCATCCGGGTGTCCGACGTGGACATCGTCGACCCCACGTACTCGGGGATCATGTTCCAGACCAAGTACAACGGGAGCCAGCCGGAGAACCCGATCACCGACACGGTCTTCACCAACGTGTCGATCTCCGGGGCGCGGCGCAGCGGTGACGCGTTCGACGCCAAGTCGGGCTTCGGCATCTGGGTCAACGAGATGCCCGAGCAGGGCCAAGGCCCGGCCGTCGGCTCGGCCACCTTCGTGAACCTGCGGCTGACCGACAACTGGCAGGACATCCGCAACACCACGTCGACCTTCACCATCAACCGCAGCTGAGCCGGCAGCGAACGGGGCGCCGCCGGGAGGAACCACCCTCCCGGTGGCGCCCGCCGTTCCGAGCCGCCCTCGGGTTGCGGCAGGACCGGGTCAGTCGGCCGGGGCGCCGTGCCGTCCGGCGCCGGCCGCGAACCGGGCCGCGCCGGCCGCCGCATCGGCGGCCAGCGAGTCCATCCCGTACGCCAGTTCGGTGGCGAGCGCCGCCGGCTCCGACAGGCCCGCGCCGGCCAGCACCGAGGCCCGGTCGTTGCGCAGACAGGTCTGCGGGTGTCGGGCGATCTCGGCGGCCAGCCGCTCGGCCGCCGCCCGCGCCTCACCCGGCGCGACCAGCCGGTTCACCAACCCGATGGCGTACGCCTCCGCGGCCGGCACCGGCCGGCCGGTGAGGATCAGGTCCATCGCCCGGCTCTCGCCGATCAGCCGGGGCAGCCGGACCGTCCCGCCGTCGATCAGCGGCACCCCCCACCGCCGGCAGAACACCCCGAGCACCGCGTCGGACTCGGCGACCCGCAGGTCGCACCAGAGCGCCAGCTCCAACCCGCCGGCCACCGCGTACCCGGAGACGGCGGCGATCACCGGCTTGGTCAGGGTCATCCGGGTGGGCCCCATCGGGCCGTCGCCCTCCGCCTCCACCCGGTTGCCGCTCGGCGTGCCGATCGCCTTCAGGTCGGCCCCCGAGCAGAAGGTGCCGCCGGCCCCCCAGAGCACGGCCACCGCCGCGTCGGGGTCGGCGTCGAAGGCCCGGAACGCGTCGGCCAGTGCCCGGGCGGTCGGCCCGTCGACGGCGTTGCGCGCCGCCGGCCGGTCCAGGATCACCGTGGTCACCGGCCCGTCGCGTTCGACCCGTACGCCCATCGGCACAGCATGCCCCCGGCGGTGCCGGCCCGCCAGAGGCGGCCGGCAGCCGACCCGACCGGCGTTGCCCGACTGCGGTGCCGGCGGCCCGTCGTCACGTACGGCGGCGGATCCGTCACCGCCGACCGGTTTGCGACCGCGAACGCCGGGAAGTCGGTACGGGTGCGAGCACTGTTGACGAAGATCGAACAGAACACCCGGCTGGACCGGGTGGGTGACCGGTTGCAGCGCGCGGTGCAGGCGACGCTGCGGCCGCAGCGGGTCCGCGACCTGCTGCACGGGGTGTGGCTGGGCCACCCGTTGCACCCGGCGATGGTGCAGGTGCCGGTGGGCGCCTGGATCAGCGCGGCGGTTCTGGACGTGCTGCCCGGGCAGCAGCGGGCGGCCACCACGCTCACCACGCTGGGCACGGTGAGCGCCCTGCCGGCGGCGGTCGCCGGCCTCAACGACTGGGCCGCGCTCGCCCCCGACCAGCGCCGGGTCGGCCTGGTGCACGCCGCGTCCAACACCGTCGCCCTGGCCTGCTACGCCGGCTCGGTGAGCGCGCGCCTGCGCGGCCGGCACGGGCTCGGCCGCGCCCTCGGCATGATGGGGCTCGGCGCGGCGAGCATGGGCGCCTACATCGGCGGGCACCTGGCGTACAAGCAGGGCGCGCAGGTCAACCAGAGCATCTCCGAGCTGCACCGGATGAGCGGCGGCTGGCATCCGCTGGGCGACCTGGCGGCCCTGCCGCAGCGCGAGCTGATCACCCGGGAGATCGACGACGTGTCGGTGATCCTCTACCGGCACGGCGACGACGTGACGGTGATGCTGGAGCGCTGCCCGCACCAGAGCGGCCCGCTCGGCGAGGGTGAGGTGCAGGTGGTCGACGGGCACGAGTGCGTGGTCTGCCCGTGGCACGGCAGCACGTTCCGGCTCAACGGCGGCGAGGTCGTGCACGGCCCGTCCGGCAACGACCAGCAGATCCTGCCCACCCGGGTCCGTGCGGGCGTGCTGGAGGCACGGCTTCCCTGACCCCGCGGTGGCGCGCTGACTCGGTGGCGCGCGGTCCGCAACCACGCGACTGTGCCCCCGGCGGGTCGCGTCGCTCGTCGGCGTGTCGTGGGCTGCGAGCGAGGTGGCCGTAGAGCTTGATGACTCTGCGGCATATTCATGCCGGAGAGTCATCAAGCCTCTGTGGATGTGTCGCCGGACCGGCGTGACCGTCGGTGACGATCCCCGCACCTCCGGCCTGCTCGGCCGGTGGTTCCGGGGCCGAGCTAGGTAGCAGGGCCGGTGTGGGCGCTCCCTGGGCAGTACAGCTAGTCGCGGCGGTGCCGGCCCACCGGGAGCTCTCCGGCCGCGCTCGCGTGCGCTCTGGCCTGGCCGCGCCCGGATCTCGCACCACGCACGGCGCCGCCTCGCCGCCGGGCGGTGCCGCCGAGCCCGCTGGAGTCGGCGCGCACGGTGGCCGGGCGGCGGCGCAGGCCGAGGACGGCGCCGACCTGGGCGCCGACGATGCTGGCCACGGTCAGCACGGCGGCGACCGCCAGCGGCCGGTTCATCCGATCCGCCTCGCCTGCCCTTGCCGCCCCGACCGTCACCGGGGCGCCGCCGGGTGCCTGCGCTTCCGGCGGAGCCGCTCCCGGCCGTCCCTGCGTTGCCCCGGCCGAGCCTTCAACGGCCTGGCCGGAGCCGGCCTTCCCCTGGGCCACCCGACCCGGCGTGGTCTGGCCCGGGGCCTGCTGGCCCGCGGCGGCCTTGCCCGGGGCGGGCTGTTCCGGTGCGGTCCGGCCGGGGATCGGGCGACCAGGGAGTGCGGGCCGGGTGGGGCGGGCGACCAGGCGGCCGGTGGCGTGCGGGCGGGCGCCCCGGTCGCTGGCCTGCGCGGGCAGCTTCAACAACTGGCCGGCGCGGATCCGGTCCGGGTCGTCCAGCCGGTTGAGCCGCGCCAACTCCCGGTAGTCGCCGAACTCGCCCAGGTACCGCTCGGCGACGGCACCGAGGTAGTCCCCCTTCGCCACCCGGTAGACGGGCGTGCCGGCACCCGGCGCCCGGCTCCCCGACCCGCCCGCGCCGGGCGACAGCGCGCCCGACCCGCCCGCGCCGGGCGACAGCGCGGGCGACGCGATCGAGTACCAGGCGGCTTCGGACGCCGACGGTGGGACCGATGCCGGCACCAGCGGCGCGACCGCGGCCGGGGCCGCCGGCTGGGCGTACGGCTGCATGGTGGCCGTGGCGGCGCTCGCCGCCGGCGCGGTGGCGACGATCAGCGCGACCGACCCGACCAGCGCGGCGGCCGCGCGCTGCTGGCGGCTCATCCCGGGCAGCCGGGGCGCCGGTCGGCGCAGCGCCTGCGCCCCCAGTTCGACCAGCACGGAGAGGGCGAAGCTGGCCCAGCCCAACCAGCCGGCCAGCGCCAGCGCCCGCAGGAAGAGCCGGCCGTCGTCGCGGCTGGTCAGGGTGGCGCCGATCTCGCCGACGGTGGGCACGTGGTCGGGCAGCGGGTTGCCGGCGAGAGCGAGCAGCGCCACCGGCCCGCCGACCAGCACCGCGCAGAGCACGACGAGCGCGACGAACCCGGTCAGGATCCGTCCGGTCCGCCGTGCCACGGAGCGACCCGATGCGGCCATGGCTGCCTTCCTTCCCTACGGCGCCTCGGTGAGCGCCCGCGCGGTGGCCTCCCCGGAGACGGTGACGGTGTCGTCAAAGCCGAAGAGGCCGAGCATGGACCTGCGGTAGGTGACGGTGACCTCGACCCGGACGAGGGTCTCGCCGTCGACGGTCGGGAAGCTCACCGTGTGCCGGGTCGCGCCGGCCGCGGCGAGGTAGTCGGCTATCGCCCGGCGCGCCTGGGGCTGGTTGATCCGCTTCGGCCCGCCCTCGATCGCGGTGGCCCGGTCGATGGCCTGGCCGCCCGTCCGGGCCGCCTCGGCGGCGAGGTTGTCGGCCCGCTGCAGGGTGCGTAGCTGCCCCGCGCCGTCGAAGGCGAGACCGATGATCGCCAGGACGCCGACCATCGTCACGGCGAGGAACACGCTCACCCGGCCGGTGTCGTCGGCGCGGCGGGCGTTCATCCCCGGCTCCGGTAGCGGTCCAGCGGCGAGGTGAAGCTCGCCGCCACCCGGTTCCCGGCCGGCATTCCGGGCAGCGCCGCGAGCTGGATGTCCGCGAAGGAGACCGTGCAGGCCACCTGGACGGTGACCGTCGCCTCCTGCCCGGCGCGGCTGCGGAACGCCGCGTCGAAGGTGGCCGGGTTGCCCCGTACCGAACCGCTGAAGGTCACCTCCGGGATGCCCGCGCAGTCCAGCCCACGCCAGACCAGTTGCCGGCGGGCCGCCTCCCGCGCCGCACGCCGGGCGGTGGCCGGGTCCCGGGAGATCGACGCGGCCCGGGCGGCGTCGTGCGCGGCGGCGTCGATCGCCTCGGCCGCCACCGCGGTACGCCCGGCCACCCCCGCCAGCACGATCAGCGCGATGAAGGCCGGCGCCAACACCGCCACCTCGATGGAGACCGAGCCCCGCTCGGCGGTACGCCTCACGGCTCGGTCCACCGTTCCACCGTCCCGTGCGCGGTCTGGCGCACCGGAAAGTCCACGCCGGGGATCACCGACAGGGAGCGTCCGCGCACCGTGCAGGTCACCTCGGTGGCGCTGGTGACGCAGTTCGGTCCGGGGTCGTCCCAGCCGACCAGCCAGTCGCCGGCGGCCCGCAGGAAACGGGTGGCCCGCGCCTCCCCGGCCCCGGGCGGGGCCTGGTGCAACCGCTGCGCGTTGACCGCGCTCTGCGCCGCGTTCAGCGCGGTGGCCCGGGCCACGAACCAGACCGCCACCTGGATGGAAGCGAAGAGCAGCACCAGGATCAGCGGCAGCAGCACGGCCAACTCCACCGGGTTGGCCCCCCGGTCAGCGGGCGGGCGCGGGCGCCGGGCGGTGGCGGCGACCGCCCGGCGCCCGCTGGAGAAAGCCGTGTGACGCATCGCCGATTACTGCGGGTTCTTGTGGCCCGGGATGGCGTTCATCCAGTCGTTGGCCTTGGCCAGCGCCACCCCGGTGACCACCGTGGCCACGAAGACCAGGCCGAAGATGATCACCGCGGTGGGCACCGGGCTGTCGCCGCGCTCGCCGTCGCGGCGCAGCTCGGCCAGGCGCGTCGTCAGCGCGACGTGCAGGTAGGTGACGAGGGACATGACGTACTCCTTCTCTTACCGGGTCAGACCCGGGCGATGAACGGATAGACGGCGAAGCCGAGCAGGACGAAGACGAGCAGCGCGCCGGGGATGTCCAGCCGGCTGGTCACTCCCTCCGCGCGGGCCAGGTTGTCGGTACGGATCTGGTCCCGCAGCGAGTCGGCCCGGCTGCGCAGGGTCTCGTGCACCTGGGCGCCCTCGCTGCCGGAGGAGCGCATGATCGCGCCCACGTCGCCCAGTTCCGGGATGCCGATCCGGTCGGCGAGGTCGCGCAGCTCGTCCCAGGGCGAGTGCATCTGCAACTGGGCCAGCCGCAGCGCCTCCCGGAGCCGGTCGAAGACCCAGCCGTCGCAGACCGCCGCGGCCCGCTCCAGCGACTGCACCGGCCCGTGGGCGGCGCTGAGCTGCAACGCCACCAGGTCCAGGTAGGTGCAGACCGCCTGGCGGAACTCGTCCCGCGCGGCGTCCGCCCGGGTGAGCACCGCGCGGTGGGCGAGCAACGCGCCGAGCAACGCCATGCCGAGGCTGCCCAGCACCGGTACGACCACCGGCACCCCGATGCCGAGCACGAACAGGGCCACCCCGAGCACGCTCGGCATGGCGAGCCCGACCAGCGCGGAGAGCAGCAGCGACAGCGCGTACTGCTCGGGGGTGCGGTCGATCAGCGCGAGCTGCCGGTGCGGCGGTCGCAGCCAGCGGGACAGGCCGGCGAGCCACTCCAGCCGGCGGCCGGTGGCGGTGGCGGCCCGCCCCGGGCCAGCGGCCGGCTGGTGCAGCCGGCGCAGCGCGGGGCCGAGCGCCGGAGTCGCCGGCACCAGCTCCCGGACCACCAGGAACAGGCCGAGCCCGACCGTGGCCCCGCCGCAGACCGCGATCGCGAGCTGCCAGTTGCCGATCATCCTCGTCCTCCGTTCCGCCCCGCGAGGTCCGGGCGCGCGCTCACGCGATCGCCTCCTGCGGATCGGGGGCGGGTAGGAAGCGGGCCGGCCGCTGCGGCTGGCTCATCGACCGCACCCAGGCCAGCAGCCCGACGAAGGCCGCGCCCAGGGCGGCCATCACCAGCTGCCCGGCCGGCGTGCCGTACGGGCGGATGTACTCGGTGTTGACCAGCCCGTACGCCAGCGTGGCCAGGGTCATCCCGGTGAGGAAACGGACCGCGAACCGGGGTTGGGTGCGCTTGGCCTCGATCTCCCGGCGGGTGGCCACCTCGGCGGCCGCCGCCGACGCGATCGAGCCGAGCACGTCGCCGAGCCGCTCGCCCCGGTCGGACAGGTGCAGGATCAGCGCCGCCACCACCTGGTCACCGACCGGGTCGCCGATCTCCTCGGCGAAGGCGAGCAGCGCCGAGCGGGCCAGCCAGCCGGCCTGGAGCCGGGCGGCGAGCAGCCGTACCTCCTCTTGAATCTCCTCCGGCGCGGTGGCGACCGTGCCGATCACCGCCTGCTGGAGCCCCTGGCCGGTGGCGGAGACGTCCTTGAGCCGGCGGGTCCACTCGCCGACCGCCTCGATCCGGGCGATCGCCCGCTGCTCGGCCCGCCCGACCGAGAAGAGCCACGGCGTGCCCGGCACGGCCACCGCCACCAGCAGGCCGACCACCGGCAGCCCGGTGACCAGGAAGGCCAGCGCGCCGGCGACCAGCGCGCCGGCCAGCAGGGCCTGGTACGCCCGCTGCTCCCGGGGCGTCGCGCCGGAGCCGCGCCAGAGCCGGTCGACTCCCCGCCCCGCGCCCGGTGCCGGGCCGGGTGGCCGGCGGGTGCCGACCAGCGCCACCACCGCCAGCAGCAGCCCGGCGACGCAGGCCGCCCCGGAGACCACCGCGATCAGTTCGACGTTGGCGAGCACCGGTCACCGCCGGCCGAGTCGGGTCTGCAGGGGCCGCCGCCAGGCGCCGGTGCCGACCTCGATCCACCGGGTCAGCAGGCGGGCGTCGTAGCCGACCCGGAGCAGCTGGGCGCGGATCCGCTCGGGCAGGTGCCGGGGCACCGCCCGGCCGTCCGGGCCGGGGCCGAAGACGGCGGTGGTGACGATCCGGTTGCCCTCGCCGACGCCGATCACCTCCTCGACGTGCGAGACGAAGCGGTGCTTGCGCCCGCCGATCGCTGTCTCGTCCTCGACGGTGACGTAGACGATCAGATCGAGCGCGTTGCCGGCCATCCGGCGGGCCTGGTCGACGGTCATCTCCCGGCCGTGCGCCAGCGCCAGCTCGATGATCCGTTCGCTCACCCCGGCCGGGGTCCGGGCGTGGATGGTGCACATCGAGCCCCGGCTGGTGGTCATCGCCTGGAGCATCGGGACGATCTCCCGGGACCGGACCTCGCCGACGATGATCCGCAGTACGCCCATCCGCAGCGAGACTGGGATCAGGTCGGCGATGCTCACCTCGCCGGCCGGTCGGCCGTCCAGCCCCCGTTCGCCGTGCCCCTCCCGGGCCTCGAAGCTCATCACCGCCCGGTGCCGCAGCCGGCGGCGGGCCGGCAGCAGCTCGCGGCTCTCCTCCAGCAGCACGTACGGCTCGTCGGCCGGGATCTCGCTCATCAGGGCCCGGATGACCGTGGTCTTCCCCGCCCCGGCCAGCCCGGCGACCATGATGTTCAACCCGGCCCGCAGGGACGCGCGGAGGAAGTCGCGCAGCAGCGGGTCGATCATCTCGTCCAGGTCGCCCCGGCCGCCGGTGATGTCGTCCAGGCTCACGTCCAGCGTGTTGTGCTTGCGGATCACCGCGTACGGGCGGTGGCTGACCAGGAACACGGCGGCGAGCCGGCTGCCGTCGGGCAGTTGCAGGTCGAGGGTGGGCTTCGAGGTGGACAGCGACCGCTCGGTGGCGCCGGCCCGGCGGGCGGCCGCCTGGAGGATCTCCACCAGTTCGTCGTCGCTGTCGGCGATCGGCTCGGCCCAGTCGACCCCGCCGCCGTGCCGGGTGATGCGCACCTGATCGCAGCCGAGGATGTGCACCTCCTCGATGGTGTCGTCGACCAGCAGCGTCTGCAGCCGGCCGAGCCCGGCCAGCTCGGCGGTGACCTGGTCGAGCAGCAGCCGCTCCTCGCCGGCCGCCATCGGGGTGCCGGCCCGGCGCACCGAGTCGGCGTACTCGGCGACCACCGCCACGGCCAGCCGGGCCCGCTCGGTGTCCTCGGCGTCGGCGTCGAACTCCCGGCCGCGCTGCCAGCGGGTGAGCCGTTCGCTGAGCTCCCGGCGCAGCTCGCGGACCACCTGGAAGTCCACCCGCGGTCGGGGTGGCGGCTCCGGCGGCGCGCCGACCGGCGCCGGCGCGGCGTGCTGGTGCCGACCGTTCGACAGCACCCCGTTCGTCGGCGTCCCGTGCCCCGTGCCGGGCGGGATCGTGCCGTTCGCCCCGGTCGGCACGGCCCCGTTCGGCGCGGGCAGCGGCGGCGCGGTGGAGGTGGCCCCGGGCGGCTGGCGGCGCGGGTCCGACGAGACCGGCTCAAAGCGCATCCGGCACCCCCTGCGACACCGGCCAGGCCAACCGGGCCCGCCGCCGCTCCAGCAGCGACCCGATCGGCACCTCCAGCGCGCCGGCCGCGCGCATCAGCGGCCGTCCGGCCCGCACGGTGCCGCCCAGGCCGAGCACCTCGGCGGTACGCGGGTCGTGCGGCAGCCGGGCGATCACCGGCAGCCGCAGCACCTTGCTGATCTCGCCCCGCCCGTGGCCGTCGCCGACCAGCAGCAGCCGCGGCGTGCCGGGGGAGACCCGGTGTTCGGTGAAGTCCCGCTCGATCGCCCGGACCATCGCCCGGGTGCCGGAGAGGTCGGGCAGCTGGGCCCGGCTGACCAGCAGCACCACCGAGGCGGCCCGCAGGATCGGCCAGGGCGGGCCGGCGACCTGCAACCGGCCACAGTCGACCAGCACGTCGTAGCCGGGCTCGCCCCGCTCCAACCCGGTGAGGAAGTCGGCGAACCGCTGCCAGAGCGGCGTGACGCTGCCGGCCTGCGCGGGGTCCACCACGCCGGGCAGCAGCAGCCGTTCCCGCTTCGGCGCGTCGAGGTCGACCAGTTGTGACCAGAAGGCGGTCTCCAGGTTGCCGTCCCGCAGTTCGCCGACGGCCAGCTCACCGATGCCGCGGGGCCCGTCCAGCGCGCCGCCGAGATAGCCGGCGAGGATCGACCCGCCGGCCGGGTCGGCCTCGACCAGCACCAGCCGGCGGTGCCAGCTCAGCGCGCAGGCCAGGGCGGTGGTGGTGACGCCCGGCGAGCCCTTCGCCGACACCAGCGCGATGATCGCCATGCTCAGGCCGCCTCGGTGAGCACGACGGCGATCCGCTCCTGGGCCGAGAGCGCCACCACCGCCGGCACGTCCCGCACCCCGAGCGCCAGGTAGAGCACGATCTCGGTGTCGCTCTGGCCGGTCGCCGTGTCGATCACGGTGGCCTCGAACCGGGTGGCGGTGGCCGCCGGGCCGGTGTCGTCGTCGTCCGGGGTGCTCACCAGCAGGACCTGGTCGCCGGGGTGCAGCTCGCGGGCCGGCACCTCGGCCGGGCCGAGGCCCAGCGCGAGCTGCTGCTGGCCGGGGGCGAGCAGCGGGTCGTCGGTGAGCTGGGCCATGGTGAGCAGGGTCCCCGGGGTGAGCGACACCGCTGCCCGCTTGCCGACCACCTCGTCGAGCCGGCCGGCCGGCACCGGTTTCAGGCCCTGGCCGCCGGCCACCTGCACCGGCACCAGGTCGTCCGCGCTGAGCTGCCGGCCGACCTCGACCGGTCGGGCCACCGCCAGGTAGCTGCCGGTGGCCCGGACCGAGGTGACCGCGAACGCGGCGCCGAGCCCGCCGAGGGCGATCAGCAGCACGGCCAGACCGAGCAGTCCGGGGCGGGTCCGGCGCTGCCGGACCACCTTGGGCGGGGCGACCGGCGCGTCCACCGGTCCGGTTCCGTTGCGGGTCGCCAGGCTCATCGGGTCACCACCTGCAGTTCGTTGATCTGGATCGGGACGGTGCCGCTGGTCCGGGTCTGCGGGATCTCGCCGCTCTGGCCGCCGCCGCTCCAGGTCACCGTCCAGTACGTGGTGGCGCTGACCCGGTACGTGCCGGCCTTCGGGTAGCCGGTGTGGTAGCCGCAGTCGGGGGAGGGCCGCCCGGCGCGCGGCCCGGTGGCCGAGTACGCGGTGCCCGGCCCGGTGCAGGTGACCTTCCGGCCGTTGCCCATGCTCCAGACGATCCGGTCGACCTTGGCCTCGATGACGACGCGCAAGCCGCGGTCCTCCGCGTCGGCGCGCAGCGGGCCGAAATAGTTCTCGCCCCGGCTGGCCCACATCCACACCGGCAGCCCGACCAGCCCGGGGCCCTTGCTCTTGCGCGGCGCCACGGCCACCCGGGGCGGGAGCAGCCGGATCGAGGCGAGCGCCCGGCGGGCCAACTCCTCCGGGTCGGGTGGCGCGCCGAACCCGGGCGGCGGGCTGTCCCGCAGCACGGTGGTCTGGTCGCCCAGGTCGCCGCCGTTGCAGGTGCGGACGTACCACTGCTGGCCGGGTGGGGTGTTGGCCGGCTGCGGCTGGGCGAGCTTGTAGTAGCAGCCGTCGCCGTTGTTGAACCAGCCGAGCAGGTCGTCGTAGCAGGGGATGGTGCGGCCGTTCCACTGGCACCTGCCGGCGCCGCCACCCCCGGAGTCCCCGCCCCCGCCGGTGTCGCCGCCGCCCGGGCCACCGGGCGTGCCCGGGTCGTCGTCCCAGACACTGCAGTCGGGCTGCCCGGGCGGGCACTCGACACCCGGGTCGGCCCGGCCGGCGGCGACCGCCGGCACGGTGGCCGCGGCGGCCAGCAGCAGCGCCAGGCCGACGCCGCCGAGCGCGCGGCGGGCCGCCCCGACCCGGGTGGTGCGGCCCGGGGCGGCCCTTCCTCCCCAGGTCAGCACGGCTGGTCCTGGTGGCCTGCGCCGGCGCTGATCAACCAGCGGCCGTCGGGGTAGCGGGTGGCGGTGGCGGTGGCCAGGTGCCGGGTTCCACCGGTGCCGGGGACCACCCGGTTGGTCCGGGCGTAGACCAGCCGGTAGCCGGTCGCGTCCAGGCAGTCCTGGATCTCCACGGTCGGCGGGTCGGCGGCCAGGTCGACCGAGGTGACGGTCGGGGCGGAGCGCAACGTCCCGGTACGCATCGCGCCGTGCTCCTTCGCCTCCCGAATGGCCACCCGGACCCGGGTCAACAGCGGGTCGGCGAGGAATCTGGACAGTTCCGGATGATGCGGATCGCTTCTCCGGCTGGCCGTACGGGATGCGTCGAGATAACCCGAGTACGCGGCCAGTGCCGCTTTTCCGGCCGCCTGTTCCTCCGCTTTCCGCTGCTCGGGGGCGGGCGCCCGCCGGTCGTCGCCCGGCCGGCCGATCGCCTCCCGCTCGGCTCCGCAGGCGGTGGCCGAACCGACCGCCGCGAGCGTGAGCAGGCAGGCCAGCCAGCGGTTGAGCTGCCGTCCTCGCACCGTCGTGCCTCCTCGGTGGTGACCCGGGGCCGCCGTCGCGGTGACCTCCGGGCATGCGGCAGCGCGGCCGGATGACCACATCCGGGCCGGTGAATTGCGCAGCCACATTTACCGGTATGGATTAGTTGCGAATGCACGTTCCAGCAAGCGTCCTGTCGTTTGAACGTGTGTTGCGTCACACCCAAGGGGCGAGCATAGGCTGACGTCCGCCGATGCAACAGAGGCAATTCAATCGAATACCGAGAGTGATGACAGGTGGTGGCGACCGGTGGCCGACGTGCGACCGCGGGAAGGGCAGGGACGTGGCGGGCTGATCGCCTCGCAGCGTTCGCGGCATGGATTTCCCATGCGACATCGAACTGGACCTGCCGACGGGAAGGAGTCGATCCGGCGCGGCATCTGGCCCGATCCGTCCACCGGTCACGCTGGCCGGACCGGGCGCTACTCGCAAATTATGGGAATCCCATCAATGCAGAAGCCGGATTTCCCGCCGCGCGCCAACTGTGTCGCTGGATCGGTCGGGAACGCGCCCGCCCGTTACACCTCGCGGCTAATCGCACTACGGTCCGTGTCCACTGTTGGCCACCGCTTCAGCCACCGGAGCCGGGCCGCGCGGCTCGGCGCCGCTTCGTCGGGGGTTCCGGCATGGCGCTGAGCGAACCCCCCGAAGGGCTCGACCGCGCGACCGGACGCTCCCGCGGGCTCGCCCCGGCGACCGCCCCCGCTGAGGTCCCCACCACCGCGTCGACCGATAGGCGCTCCTCCGTTACCCCGCCGGCCGGTTCGCGCCGCTGGTCGAGGTGGTTGGCCGCGCTGGCGCTCACCCCGCTGCTGCGGCTGGCCGCGATCCGGTACGCCGTACACCCGGACCGGCCGGAGCGGACCGGCTGCGACGGCTGCGCCGCCCCGATCGGGCTGGACCGGCCCTGGCCGGCGCTCGGCCCGGCGGCCCGCTGCGGCGGCTGCGGCGCGCGGATCGGCCCGCCACCCGGCGCCGTCGAGCTGGCTGTGCTGGCGGTGCTGGCGCTGCTGGCGCTGACCGGTCCGCCGCCGGTCGAACTGGCCGCGACGGCCTGGTGGCTGGGCTGGGCGGTGCCGCTGGTCTTCGTGGACCTGGCGGTGCACCGGCTGCCGAACCGGCTCACCTGGCCGGCGGCGGCCGGGACCTGGCTGCTGCTCGGGGTGGCGGCGCTGGCCGGGGCCGGCCCGGCGTCCTGGCTGCGGGCCACCGGCGCCGGGCTGGGGCTGGCCGCCTTCTTCGCGACCAGCACGCTGCTGCTCGGCCGGCGCGGCTTCGGCCTCGGCGACGCGAAACTGGCGCTGAGTGCCGGTGCCCTGCTCGGCTGGTACGGCTGGGCGTTGCCGGTGGTCGGGCTGCTGCTCGCGGTCACCGCCTCCGGGCTGGTCGCGGCGGGCCTGCTGGTGGCGCGCCGGGTGCGCTGGTCGAGTCACCTGCCGTTCGGCCCCTACCTGGTGCTCAGCACCGCCGGCGCCCTGCTCCTGGCCCGGTGGTAGCTCGACCCGCCTCCGTCCGGGCAGGTACGCGGATGCGCGGATGCGGGGCTCGGGGGTCCAGACGCGCCGGCCCCCGCCCGGGCCGTTAAAAGTGACCCAGGTCACACCAGATGAACTTTCATCCGCCCGTCACGTCCGGTGCACCTGGATACCTCTCGCTCATCCAGGGAGAACGATGCGTTCAATTCGGAAGTTATCGGCGCTGACACTGCTGGTGCTCGGCGTCTCGGCGGTGGCTCCGGGCGGTTCGCCGGCATCGGCGCAGCCCGGGGCCGCGCAGCCGGCGACCACACCCCCGGTCGCGGCCAAGCCCCGGACGGTCACTCTGCTCACCGGCGACACCGTCCACCTCAGCACCGTGAACGGCCAGACGGCTGTCGACGTCGTGCCGGGCAAGGGGCGGGAAAAGATCCCGTTCCTCACTCACCGGGCCGGCGAGGACGTGCGGGTCATCCCCGCCGACGCCGTCGGCCTGCTCAACCGGGGCAAGCTCGACGAGCGGCTCTTCGACATCTCGACGCTGGTCGACTTCGGCTACGACGACAAGCGGGCCACCCTGCCGCTCATCGTCCAGCACAGCGGTGCCGCCCCCGCCGGCCTGACCGGCGCCCGGACCACCCGGAAGCTTTCCGGGGCGAGCGCTGTCGCGGAGAGCCGGGCGGACGCGGTGTCCTTCTGGAACACCGTCACGTCCACCGCGAGCGGGACCGAGCGGCACCTGCGGGCCGGGTTCGACAAGATCTGGCTCGACGGGCTGCGCCAACCCACCCTCGACGTCAGCGTCCCGCTCACCGGCGCGCCCGAAGCCTGGCAGGCCGGCTGGACGGGAACGGGGGTGAAGGTCGGCGTGATCGACACCGGCGTCGACCAGACCCACCCCGACCTGGCCGGCAACGTCGCCGCCGCGGAGAACTTCACCGCCGAGCCGGACGCCCTCGACCGGATCGGCCACGGCACCCACGTCGCCTCCACCATCGTCGGTAGCGGGGCTGCGTCGCAGGGCCGCTACAAGGGCATGGCGCCCGGCGCGAGCCTCTACAGCGCCAAGGTCTGCATGGAGGAGGGCTGCCCGGAATCGGCGATCCTGGCTGGCATGACCTGGGCGGCGGAGCAGGGCGTCAAGGTCGCCAACATGAGCCTCGGCGGACCGGACAGCCCGGGAACCGACCCGATCGAGGCGGCCGTGGCCGACCTCACTCAGCGCTACGGCGTCCTTTTCGTCGTCGCCGCTGGCAACAGCGGCGAGGGCGGCGAGTCCACGGTGAACTCGCCCGGCAGCGCGGCCGAGGCGCTCACCGTGGGCGCCGTGACCAAGGCGGGCGAGCTGGCCTGGTTCTCGAGCCGGGGTCCGCGCGTGGGTGACGCCGGCATCAAGCCGGACATCACCGCGCCCGGCGTCGGGATCGTCGCCGCCCGCAGTTCGATCTCCGCCTACGAGCCGGACGCCGGGAACCCGCAGTACACCAGCCTCAACGGCACCTCGATGGCGACTCCGCACGTGGCCGGTGCGGCGGCGATCCTGGCCCAGCAGCACCCGGACTGGACGCCTGAACGGATCAAGTCCACGCTGATGGCCGCCGCGCAGCCGAACGCCGACATCGGCGTCTACGAGCAGGGCGCGGGCTTCCTCGACGTCGCCCGGGCGACCCGGCAGACCGTCACGGCGAGCCCGGTCAGCGTCGCCTTCGAGCGGAACACCGCTGCGCAGCAGCGCACCATCACGTACGCGAACAGCGGCTCTTCCGCCCGCACCCTGGCCGTCTCGTTCGACGCCAGGGACGCCGACGGCGCCCCGGCGCCGGCCGGCCTGTTCAGCCTCAGCGCCTCCTCGGTGACGGTCCCGGCCGGCGGCACGGCCACCGTGACCGTCACCGTGCAGGCCCGCGCCGACCTGCCCGAGCGCTACTTCGGCGGTGCGGTGACCGCCACCGGCGGCGGCGTGCAGGTGCAGACCCCGGTCGCGCTCGACCTCGCCCATCACCGGCTGACCCTCAAGCTCGTCGGACCGGACGGGGAAGCGCCCACGCCCGAGCAGAGCTGGGTGAGCGTCCTGACCGACCTGGACCGGCAGACCGTCCTGGTGCTCGGCGACCCGGCGACCACCACGTACCGGGTCCGCGCAGGCCGGTACGTGGTCCAGACCTACCTGGTGAGTGGCGACCCGTCCCTCCCGCACGTCACGTCGCTGGTGCGCCCGAGCCTCGACCTGACCACGGACGCGGCGCTCACCATGGACGCCCGCCTGGCGAAGCCGATCGCGGTGTCGGTGCCGAATCCGAAGGCCACTGCGGTCTTCCAGGAGGCCGGCTGGACGATCCGGACCGAGCAGCCGCAGATCTGGGGCAGCAACGATCCGTACGGCGCGCTGATGTACGTCTCCCTCGACCGCCTGCGGACCGCGCAGATCGGGGCCGGCAGGACGCCCGGCTTCGTCTCCTACGTGCACGGGATGTGGGGCCAGCGGGCCGAGGACGGCAGCCTGCACAACAGCCCGTACGTCTACCGGGTCTACCTCTACGAGCCGGAGAAGATGATGACCGGGCTGACCCGCAAGCTGCGCGCGGGCGACTTCGCCACGGTCCGCTCCCAGATCAGCGCGGACGTGGCCGGCATGCCGGTGGCGCGGACCGCGGTCGCGCACGCGCCCGGCAACTCACCGGTCTATCGGGAGGGGCGCAACGTCCCGCCGAGCTTCACCTACGACGTGCCCAGCACGATCACCGAGTACTACAACCAGGACAAGAAGGCGGTGTGGCAGTCGACCTCGGCCCAGATCGGGTACACGTACTACCAGTCGGCGTGGACCAGCTTCCGGCCCGGGCGTACGTACACCGTGAAGTGGGCCAACGCGGTGGCCGGGCCGGTCTTCCCGGAGCCGAACTTCGGCCAGCAGTTCGCCACCCGCTACTGGGGCGACCTGATCGGCGGGCCGGGGCCGCTGCACGGCGACGGCAGCGGACACATGGGCTTCCGGCACACCGTCGGCGGCAGCGTGCAGGTGGACCTCTACCGCAACGGGGTGAAGATCGGCGACGCGAGCGAGGCGCCCTGGGTGTGGAACGTGCCGGCGGAGACTGGTGACTACCGGCTGGCCGCGACCTTCCGCAGCGACCCGGCGTTCACCCTGTCGACCCAGGTCGACGCCGAGTGGACCTTCAAGTCCGGGCACGTGGCCGACGGCGAGCTGGTGAAGCTGCCGATGACGGCGATCCGGTTCACCCCGGAGCTCGACATCGACAACCGGGCGCCGGCCGGCCGGCTGTTCGCGATCCCGGTCTCGCTCGACCGGCAGGTCGGGGCGGCGCCGGGCCGGACCAGGACCTTGTCCGTCGAGGCGTCCTTCGACGACGGCAAGACCTGGCAGCAGCTGACCGTACGGCGGTCCGGCGAGAAGGCGGTCGCCTGGGTGCACAACCCGGCCGGCACCGGCTTCGTCTCGCTGCGGGCCGCCGCGACGGACACCAGCGGTAACACGGTCAAGCAGACCATCATCCGCGCCTACCGGTACTGAGGGTGGGCCCGGACGCGGCGCAGACCGCGCCGCGTCCGGGTCACCCGTGCCAGCGCAGCCGGACGCGGATCTCCCGGGACATCGGCGAGTCCGTCCCGTCGAGCTCGGCGAGGGCCTCGCTCCACGCCTGCCCGGCCAGAGCCGGGTCGCCGTTGGCGGAGTGGAAGTCGCCGATGGAGACCAGCACCTCGGCGGTGTGGTGGGTGGCCTGGGCACCGCGGAACGTGTCGATCGCCTGCTGCCAGATCGCCAGCGCGTGCGGCAGGTCGTCGATCATCGAGTACGTGTGCGCCAGCCAGGCCTGGGTGGTGCCCATTCCGTGCAGGTCGCCGAGAACCTCGAACTGCCGCCGTGCCTCGACGAACATGCCCAGCGCCTCGGCGTGCCGGCCGAGCCAGCCCTGTGCCCGTGCGATGGCCAGCAGGGAGTTGGTGGCGCCTCGCACGTTGCCCTCGGCGAGGAGAAGCGCCCGCGCGGCCTCGGCATGCCGGATCGCCTCGTGGTAGCGCCGCTGGGCCAGCCGGATCTCGGCGATGTTGTTCTCCACGTGGCCCTGCTCGGTGCGCCGGCCGAGCCGGTCGAAGAGCGCCCGGGCGTGCTGCAGGTGCGACAGCCCGCGGTCCAGATCGGCCAGGAAGTAGCAGGCACCGGCGAGGCTGCGGTGCAGCAGGGCCTGCGCGGCGGGATCGTCCCCGGTCACGGCGAGGGCGGTGCTCACCGCCGCCGCCCACTGCTTGAACTGCGCGGTGTCCTGGAAGAAGTTCTGCAGGGCCAACGCGATCCGCCAGGCCGTGTGCGGCCGGCGCTCCCCGGCCCGCGCGACGATCTCGGTCAGCACCCGCTGCTCGACGGCGAACCAGTCCATCGCGTCGGCCCGACCGGTGAAGCCGCGCCCGGTCACCCCGCGCTCGGCCGGCTCCGGCTCGGGCAGCGGTACCTGCGGCTGCAAGGGCAGATGCGCCGCGTACGCACTGAGCTGGTAATAGTCGTAGACCCGCTCGATGGCGGCGTTCCGCACGGCCGCGTCGTCGTGCTCCTCCCCGAGCTCTGCGGCATAGGCGCGCAGCAAATCGTGCATCCGCCACCGGCCGTCGCTGGGCTGGACCAGCAGCTGCGCCCCCAGCTCGGCGAGCAGACCGCGGGCCGAGCGCGGCGGGAGGCCGCCCAGGGCGGCCGCCGCTTCCGTGCTCAGCTCCCCGGTCGGGTGCAGGGGCAACAACCGGAAGAGCCGAGCGGCCTCGGGAGTCAGCGCCCGGTAGGACCAGGAGAAGATCGCCTCCAGATCGGCGTGTGCGTCCCCGAAGCCGGACAGCCGGCCGTCGGCCTCGGCCAGCTCACCGGCGACCGCGGGCAGGCTGAGCCCGGGCCGGCCGACGCTGCGGGTGGCGACCAGCGCCAGGGCCAGCGGCAGCCGGCCGCAGCGCGCGATGATCTCGTCGACGGCCGGGTCGGTGGCCGCCGCCTCGCCGAGCCAGCGGGCGAGCAGCTCGCGGGCCTCGGCGTCGGTCAGCAGGTCGAGGTGCAGTGGGTGGGCGCCCGCCGGGCCGGCGACGCCGGTGATCCGGCGGCGGCTGGTGGCGATGACGAGACTGCTGCCGGTTCCCGGCAGCAGGTGCCGGATGTGGTCCCAGTCGCGACAGTTGTCGAGCAGGATGAGCATCCGGCGCTCGGCCAGGATGCTGCGGTAGAGACCGGCCTGGGCGTGCAGCTCGGCCGGGATGGCGGCCGGCGCGACCCCGAGGGACCACAGGAAGCCGCGCAGTGCCTCCGCCGGTGTCATGACCGATTCGCCGGAGTCGAAAGCACGCAGGTCTGCGTGCAACTGCCCATCGGGATAGCGGGCGGCCAGCTGGTGGGCCAGATGCACCGCGAGGGTGCTCTTCCCGACGCCGGGCATTCCGTCGATGACCAGCGCGGTGGGCCGCGGGTCTCCGGCCAGCAGTTCCTTCACCGCGGCCACGACGCCGCGGCGGCCGGTGAAGTAGGGGTGGTCGGCCGGCAACTGCGCCGGCGGCTCGACCCGGGTCGGCTGGGACAACTCCAACTCGGCTGGCGGCCATAATTCGGCCTCCGCGCCGCTAAACGGCACTCCGGACCGAATGAAGGCCGGGCTGACGCCGTGCCGCGACCCGGCGCCATCAGCCGGGGCGACGTGGTCGAGCAGGCTGTCCCGGGCCGCGCGCAGGTCGGCGCCGGGCTGGATGCCGAGTTCGTCGGCGAGCCGGTGCTCGATGTCGGCATAAGCCGCGAGGGCCTCGGCCCGCCGGCCGTCCGCGGCGAGGGCGAGCAGCAGCCGCGCCTGCAGCGCCTCGTCCAGCGGCTCCTGGTCGGCGGCCAGCCGGATCGCGGGCAGCACCGCGTGGACGCGTCCGGCCCGCAGGGCGGCGTCGGTCGCCGCCCGGACGGCCGCGTACCGCTCACCGTCGACTGCGACGAACTCCGGATGGGTTCGGCCGCCGGTCTGCAGACCAGCGGCGCACCGGTCGCGCCACAGCGCCAGCGCCTCCCGGTAGAACTCGATGGCCGGCTCGCCGGAGCTGCCCTCGGCCTGGGCGACCAGGCGCCGGAAACGCAGCAGGTCGAGCGACTCCCGGTCCATCCGCAGCCGGTATTCGGCACCGTCGCGGATCAGTACCGAGCCCGCCGCCCGCGTCGGCAGGCCCGGCTCGAAGCGCCGCCGGAGCATCCCGACGTGCCGGTGCACCACGTTGACCGCGCTGGCTGGGGGGTCGGACTCCCAGAGCAGGTCGACGAGCTCGGTGACGCTGACCGCGCCGCCGGCCCGGGCGAGCAGCAGTGCCAGGATCAGCCGTTGCTGCCGGGTGCCCAGGTCGATCTCGGACTGGCCGGCCCAGGCCCGCACCGGACCGAGAACGGCGAACGAGAGCGGGCTGGTCATGCTGATGCGATCCGTACAGAGCTGGTTGCCACGACCGCCACAGCATGGCAGGGCCGGCCGCGAGACGGTTCCGCGCTACGGCTGTGAGCTTCGACTCAGCACCCCGATCGCCGGCCGGCGGTGTCGTCCCTGCTCAGGCCGCCTCGAGGCCGGTGCGCAGGGCGCGCAGCGCGTAGTGGGTCCGGGACTTCACCGTGCCGATCGGCACTCCCAGCCGGCCCGCGACCTCTTCCGCGGACCGCCCGACCAGGTAAACCTCGGAGAGCAGGTTGCGCTGCGCCGGGCTCAGCCGGCCGAGCGCGTGCCGGATGGCGTGCGCGGCCAGGGCACTGCCGGTGGTGTCGTCACCAGCGGGGATCCAGGTCATGTCGACCAGATGGACCTCGGCCGGGCGGCCCCGCCGCAGCCGGACGCCGTCGATGACGAGCCGCCGGGCGACGGTGCAGAGCCACCGGCGGGCGGCGTCGGGCTCGGCCGGCACCGAGTCGAGGTGCCGCCAGGCCCGCAACATCGTCTCCTGGAGCAGATCCTCGGCGGTCTGCCGCTGGTCGCGGGTCAGCACGAGCAAGAGACGCAGTACGGCACGGGCGTGGTCCGCGTGCAGCGCGGTCATCCGCTCGGCCCGGCCGGCCAGTGATCCGTCGAGTGCCCGCAGCACGATGCCTCCCCCACAGCCAGCAGCAACGGTGGATGAGTTACGAGCCTAGGGACGACGGATGTGAATGGACTGACGCGTGAGTGCCGATCGAGTGCCGTCGCCGGTCGCAACCGGTCACGGACGTGACGTGACCGCCGCGAGCAGAGCGGCCAGCCGCCGGCCGGTCCGGGTCTGCGCGTACGGGATCAGGGCCAGCGCCTCCTGCCACGCCCGTACCGCGGCGTCCTGGTCGCCGGCGGCAGCGAGGGCGTCGCCGAGCAGCGCCAGCACCTCCGCGGCCGGTGCCGACGCCGAGGCCTCCTGGTAGGCGACGGCCGCCTCGCGCCAGCAGTCGATCGCCTTGCCGGGCTCCCGGCGGACGGAATGCACCTGGCCGAGCACCTCCCACGCCTCGGCGATGCCCAGCCTGTACTGCGCACCGCGCGACAGCGCCATCGCCTGCTCGGCGCAGCGCACGGCCTCGTCCTCCCGGCCCAGTTCGGCGTAGCTCGCGGCCATGATCACCAAGGCGTCCGCGAGCAGTTTGTCGTCTCCGGTCGTCCATGGCCCCAGCGCCGCGCAAAGCGCCCGGACGACCTCCTCGTGTCGCCCCTGGGCGGCCAGGATCATCGCCCGGTTGATCTCGGCCCGGGTCATCTCGTCGTACAGGCCGAGCCGGGCGAGTAGCTCGAGCGCCCGGTCGAGATGCCCGACCGCAATCTCGTGCTCGCGCCGGAAGTAGGCCGCCCCGGCCAGGCTGCGGTGCATCCGGGCCTGCCCGACCAGGTCGCCGCCCGCGCGGGCGGCCTCGAGGGCAACCTCGCCGGTCGTCGTCCAGTCGACCCACCGGCCGCTGCGGTCGAAGAAGTGCTGCATGCCCAGGGCGAGCTGCCAGGCGTCGGTGTGCCGGCCCTGCCGGGCGGCCCGGCCGACCAGCGCGATCAGGACCTGCCGCTCGGCGACGAACCAGCGCATCGCGTCGCCGTGGCCGGCGAAGCGCAGCGGGGTCTCGCCCGGCCCCGGCTCGATCATCGGGTGGTACTCGGAGGCCAGCAGCCGCCGGTGCGCCTGATAGCAGGTGGCCCGGTAGAACTCCAGGCAGCGCAGTTCCGCGGCGGCGCGCTCGGCCGGGCTGTCGACCTCCTCGCCGAGCTCCGTGGCATAGGCCAACAGCAGGTCGTGAGTGCGGTAGCGGCCGGGCAGGTCCTCGCCGATCAGGTGCGCGCGGCTCAGTTCGCCGATCAGCGCCCGGCCGGTCGGCAGCGGGACGCCGGCCAGGCCCGCCGCGCCGGCGATCGAGATGTCGGGGCCGGGGTGGGTCGGCAGCAGCCGGAAGAGCCGGGCGGCCGGGGCGGAGAGTGCCTGGTAGGACCAGGAGAAGGCGGCGCGCAGTCCGGTCCGCGGGTCCTCGCAGTGGAAGCCGTCCAGGCTTCCGGGCGCCTGAACCAGCTCGGCGGCGATCTGCGCCGGTGGCGTACCCGGCTGGCTCGCCGCGCGGGCGGCCACCACGGCCAGCGCGAGCGGAAGCCGCCCGCAACTGGTGATGATGGCGTCGATCGCGGCCGGATCCGCCGCGACACGGATGGCGCCGAGCGGCCGAAGGAGCGCCGCGCGGGCCTCGTCGACGCTCGGCAGGCCGACCGGCAACGGGTGGGCGCCGGCCGTGGTCAGCAGGGTGCTGAGTCGGCCGCGGCTGGTGACGATCACCAGACAGCCGGGACTGCCCGGTAGCAGGTGCCGGATCTGCTCGGCGTCCCGGCAGTTGTCGAGCACGATCAGCACGCGCTTGCCGGCCAGGCTGCTGCGGTACATGCCGGCCTGCGCGTGCAGCTCGGCGGGAATGCCCTCCTGCGGCACCCCGAGCGAGCCGAGGAAGCCGCGCAGCGCCTCGGCCGGACACATCGCCGGCTCCCGCCCGTCGTATCCGCGCAGGTCGACATAGAGCTGCCCGTCCGGATAGCCGGCGGCGAACTGGTGGGCGAGGTGGACGGCGAGGGCGGTCTTGCCGATCCCGGGCATGCCGTCGATCGCGAGCACCTTCGGCCCGCCCGGGCGCGCGACCGCCGCGCGGGCCTCGGCGATGAGGTCGTCGCGGCCGCTGAAGAAGGGCAGGTCCGGCGGCAGCTGCGCGGGCCGGGGGAGGGGCGCCGGCGACCCGGCACGTGTCGGCCGGGTGCGCTGGTGCAGCAGCCGGTCGTACGCCTCCCGCAACTCCTCGCCCGGATCGATGCCCAGCTCGTCGGCGAGCCGGCGACGCACCACCCGGTACGTCTGGACGGCCTCCGCCTGGCGGCCGTCGGCGGCGAGCGCCAGCAGCAGCCGGCTCTGCAGCGACTCGTCGAGCGGGTGCTGCTCGGCGGCCTGCCGCAACGGCGCCAGCACCGCGCTCAGCCGGTCGCAACGCTCGGCGGCGTCGGCGGCCTCGCGCACGGCCTGGGCGCGTTCGGCCTCCACGGCGATGAACGCGGGATGCAGGCGGGAGGCCGGTTCCAGGCCCGCAGCGCACCGGCCGCGCCACAGCCGCAGCCCGTCGAGGGAATGTCGCAGCGCCGACTCCGGGTCGCCGTCCTGCAGGCTCCGGCCTGCCAGCCGGCTCAGCGACCGGAACTTCAGCAGGTCAAGGGACTCCTCGTCGGCGCGCAGCCGATAGCCGGAGAGGTCCCGGAGAATGTGCCGGCCTGCCGACCGGGTGGGCAGGCCGGGCTCGAGCAGCCGCCGGAGCACCCCGACGTGGCGGTGCACGACGTTCGCGGCGCTTGCCGGGGACTCCTCGTCCCAGAGCAGCTCGACCAGCTCGGCCAGGGAGACCGGTGAACCGGCCCGGGCCAGCAGTAACGCGAGCACCAGGCGCTGCTGGCGGGCGCCCAGATGCAGCTCGGTGCCGGCGCGGACGACCCGGATCGAGCCGAGCACCGAGAAGCCGATCGTGTCGCCCGCCTCCGCCCGCACACCGGCAACGGTAACCGCCGGTCAGCCGCCCGGAGCTTCCGGCCAGGGGACCCGGGGGCGACCGGTCAGCGGCGGGCCGGGCGGCCCAGGGCGTCGGCGACCGGGCGCTCGGCGCGCCGGGCCCAGCGGCGCAGCAGGTCACCGCCTGGCCGGGCGAGCAGCGCCGTCACCAGCACCGCCACCAGCGCGCCGAGCAGTGCTCCGGCGATGACGTCGTGCGGGTAGTGCACGCCGACGAAGGTGCGGGAGAACGCGCCCAGCACCGCCACCGGCAGGGCGACCAGCCCGACCCGGCGGGACAGCAGCAGGGCCGCCGCAGCCAGCGCGCCCGCGATGGTGGCGTGGTTGCTCGGGAAGGACCAGTCGCCGGTCGGCGGGCAACTGCTCGCCACGATCACCACGTCGGCCACCGCCCGGCACGGCCGCTCCTGGTCGACCACCGACTTCAGCGCCTCGCTGGACCCGTACGCCAGAATGACCGACAGCGGCGCGACCAGCGCGAGCGCCCGGTCCCGGGGCCCGCCGCCGAGCCGGGTCAGGGCCGCCGCCAGCAGCAGCGCGCCGAGCAGCAGGATCGCCCCCTCGGTGAAGTGCCCGGCGAACCACCGCACCGGTTGCGGGGTGCCCGCCGCGAAGCTGACGATGTCCTGGTACCACTCGACGCTGATCTCCGGAACATCCGGCTTGCTGGCAACAACCATGACTCACCTCACCAACCGTTCATACCGGGTTTACCGCCCAGACAAGGTTGGAACACCGTGGCGGTCACCGCAGTGTGCGATGGTCGGGACGGGCACCTGACTTTCGTCTCAGTGGCCTCACAGCCGGGTCTGCTTCGGTGATGACAGGTACGTCGAACCAGGGAGGCGCGGTGCCGCAGACCCGTACCAGTGATCGACCGCCGGCCGGGCCGGTGACGGACGACGAGAGCTGGCGGATCCGGCGTACCGAGGCGGACCTGCACCGACTCGCCGAGACCGAGTCGATCTTCGCGCTCGGTAACGGGTGGGTGGGTTGGCGCGGCAACCTCGACGAGGGCGAGCCGTACGGCATGCCGGGCAGCTATCTCAACGGCTTCTACGAGGAACGCGAGCTCAGCTACCCCGAGGACGGGTACGGCTTCCCGCAGCTCAGCGACACCGCGGTCAGCGCACCCAACGCCGCACTGATCCGGCTCTGGGTCGGCGACGAACCGCTGGACCTGCGTACCGGCACGCTGCGTACCCACGAGCGGGTGCTGGACCTGCGGGCCGGCACGGTCGAGCGGTACACCGAGTGGATCTCACCGGCCGGCCACGGCGTACGCGTCCGCAGCACCCGGCTGGTGTCGCTGCCCCGGCGCCCGGTCGCGGCGGTGCGCTGGGCGGTCGAGCCGCTGGACGGGCCGGTCGAGGTGCGGATCGTCGCCGATCTGCTGGCCAACCAGCGGGTGCCCGAACGCTCCGACGACCCCCGG
The DNA here is from genome assembly GCF_900090235.1 of Micromonospora echinaurantiaca. Taxonomy (NCBI): domain Bacteria; kingdom Bacillati; phylum Actinomycetota; class Actinomycetes; order Micromonosporales; family Micromonosporaceae; genus Micromonospora; species Micromonospora echinaurantiaca. The sequence goes on from NZ_LT607750.1 coordinate 6,641,947, forward strand.
GCCGCCGCCGTCATCACCGACCCGCTGACCGCCGAGTACCGCCGCTGCACCGGCCACGACGGCGTGCTGGTACACCGCACCGAGCGCAGCGGGCAGCGGGTGGCGGTCGCGGTGGCCCACCAGGTCGACGCGCCGGACGGGTTCGGCTCGGACGTCGACCGCACCCCGGACCGGCTGCGCCTGACGCTGGCCGGCACGCTGCGCCCCGGCGAGCCGGCCCGGCTGGTCAAGTTCGCCGCGTACGAGTGCGCGCGGGTGGACGCCACGCCGCCGGAGGAGTTGGCCGACCTGGCCGTACGGGAGGCGGAGGACGCTCGCGCGGACGGGTTCGACGCGCTGCTCACCGGCCAGCGCGCGGTGCTCGACGCCGCCTGGCGGGTGGCCGACGTGCAGCTCGACGGGGACGCCGAGTTGCAGCAGGCGATCCGGTTCGCGATCTTCCACCTGATTCAGGCCGGCCGCGCGGAGGGCGACCGGACCATCCCGGCGAAGGGGTTGACCGGCAACGGCTACGACGGGCACGTGCTCTGGGACACCGAGGGCTACGTGCTGCCGGTGCTGACGTACCTCGCCCCACGGGTGGCCCGCTCGGCGCTGCGCTGGCGGCACGCGCACCTGCCCGAGGCCCGCGAGCGGGCGGCCGAGTTGCGGCTGCCCGGGGCCACCTTCCCGTGGCGCACCATCGGCGGCCGGGAGTGCTCCGGCTACTGGCCGGCCGGCACCGCTGGGCTGCACGTCAACGCCGACATCGCTGACGCCGTGCTGCGCTACGTCGCGGCCACCGGCGACCAGGAGTTCCTCGCCGAGACGGGGTTGGACCTGCTGGTGGAGACGGCCCGGCTGTGGCACGGCTTCGGCCACTGGTCCGACACCGGCGCCTTCCACCTGCACGGGGTCACCGGCCCGGACGAGTACTCCGCGGTGGTCGACGACAACGTCTTCACCAACCTGATGGCCCGGCGCAATCTGCGCGGCGCCGCCGACGCCGCCGAGCGGCACCCGGCGGCGGCCGCCCGGCTCGGCGTCGACCCGGCCGAGGTGGCCGGCTGGCGGGCCGCCGCCGACGCGGTCTTCATCCCGTACGACCGCAAGCGCGGGGTGCACCAGCAGTCGGCCGGCTTCACCGAGCAGCCGGAGTGGAACTTCGCCCGCACCGGCGAGGACGACTATCCGCTGCTGCTGCACTTCCCCTACCTGGAGCTGTACCGCAAGCAGGTGGTCAAGCAGGCCGATCTGGTGCTGGCCATGCAGCGCTGCCCGGGCGAGTTCACCGCCGACGAGAAGGCCCGCAACGTCGCCTACTACGAGGCCCGCACGGTCCGGGACTCGTCGCTGTCGGCCTCCCCGCAGGCGGTGCTCGCCGCCGAGGTCGGGCACCTCGACCTGGCGTACGACCTGTTCGCCGAGTCGGTCCTGCAGGACCTCGCCGATCTGGGTGACAAGACCGGCGACGGGCTGCACCTGGCGTCGCTGGCCGGTGCCTGGCTGGCGCTGGTGCAGGGCTTCGGCGGGCTGCGCGACGATCGGGGAGTGCTCTCCTTCGACCCGCGGCTGCCGGCGGCGATCGACCGGCTGGTGTTCCACCTGTACTGGCACGGCCAGCGGCTGCGGGTCACCCTCACCTGGAACGAGGCCCGCTACGAGCTTCCGGACGCCGACCCGGAGACCTCCGTCGACCTGTGGCACCACGGCGAACCGCTCCAGGTCACCGGCGGGACCCCGGTGATCCGACCGATGCCGCCGGTCCCCGATCCAGGCCCCGAGCCCCCGTCGCCCCCCGGCCGCCGCCCCGCCCACCGCTGACCCCCCGGGCACCCACCGTCGGCCCGCGCCTGCCCCCGCGCCTGCCCCCCGCTCCGCGGCGCCACGCTCCGCGCTCCCGCCCACGGCGGCCGCCTCGCGTCGTTCGCGCCGGCGGTGGTGCGCCCCATGTCCGCGTCCGTGCTCCGCCCTGCGCCCGCACCGCAAGATCGTGCTGTAACCAGGATGTAGTGGCATCGATGTAGCTGGGAGGCCACTACATCCATGTTCCAACGCGATGTTCTCGCGTCGCGCGTGGTCACCGCCGCCGCGCCTCCTCGCCGGGAGCCGGGTGAAAGTCGGCGGCGTGAGGGGCGGGTGATCGGTAGGGTGGCGCGGTGGCTGATCTTGAGCGCCTGGCGGAACGGCACGCCGAGGCGGTGTTGCGGTTCGAGCGGGAGAACCGGGAGTGGTTCGCGCGTTCGGTGCCGGACCGCGGCGACGACTACTTCGCCCGGTTCGCCGCGCGGCACGCGGCGCTCCTCGCCGAGCAGGCCACCGGACGGTGCCACTTCCACGTCCTGGTCGACGACGACGGTGCGGTGATCGGCCGGTTCAACCTGGTCGACGTCGCGAACGGCGAGGCCGAGCTGGGCTACCGGGTGGCCGAGCGGGTCGCCGGCCGGGGCGTGGCTACCGAGGGCGTCCGCCGTGTCTGCGAGCTGGCTCGCGACGAGTACGGCCTGCGCCGGCTGGTCGCCGACACCACGCTGGACAACGCCGGCTCACGGGCGGTGCTCCGGCGCACCGGGTTCACCCCGGTGGGCGAGGTGCTGCTCGGCGGCCGCCCCGGGCTGCGGCACGTCCGCGAGCTGACCGCCACCGACTGATCGGGCGAAGGCCGTCAGCCGGCGGCGAGACCGCCGGACATCCGCTGCTTGACCTCCTCCAGCGCCTCGAAGGCGTACGCCCAGTTGTGGCACTTGAAGCTGCGTAGCCCCTCGATGGGGGTGCGGCAGTCGGAGCAGTTCACCCCGGCGATCGCGGCCGGGATCTCGGTGTTGACGTACTTGCGGTCGCCGAGGATCACCGTCGCGATCATCATCGGGTCGTGCACCCCGGTCAGCGCCGAGGAGACGATGTCGTACCAGCTGATCCGGCGGCCGCACTTCGGGCAGTCCGGATGGTCGCCGCTGACCCAGAGCGGCGCGCCGATGCTGCGCAACGGCATGCCGAGCAGCTTCTCGATCCGCCGGACGTCCGACTCGGGCGTGGTCCACCGGTGCTCGCCGGGCAGCGAGGCCGGCGAGTCGTACACGGCGCGGAACAGGTCCGGATCGACCTGCACGGTCTCCCGCTGACTGGTCACGGCGTCCTCCTCGACGGTCGGTGCCCCCACCGTGGTCCGGGTGATCGACGGGTGCAGCCGGATCAACGACAGGACGCCGCCGCCGGTCGTCGCGAGTGCCGACGCACCCGACCGGCTGCCGGGCTGGACCCGGCACGCGAGCGCCGACGCACCCGGGCGGCTCCGGGCCAGACCCGGCGTCGGGCGATTGCGGATCGGCGTGAATGGTACGAATTGAGCAGGTCGTCCGCCGGAAGGAGTGCGATGAAGAGCGGGTCCGAGCGGCTGCTCCGCCGACGCGACGACCCCATCCGCACCTCGTTCCTGGAACTCCTCTTCGACCTGTCGTTCGTTCTCCCGCTCAGCCAGTTGTCCAGCGTCCTGCTGGCGGACCTGAGCGTCCCCGGTGCGCTGCGGGCGATGCTGCTGCTGGCACCGGTCTTCTGGGTCTGGCTGACCGTCATCTCGTCGACCGACTGGTACGACCCCGGCACCGGGGCGGTGCGGCTCCTGCTGGGCGGCGCGGCGTTGGGCAGCCTGCTGATGGGGGTGGCCGTCCCAGAGGCGCTGGACGACCGCGCCCTCATGTTCGCCGCGGCGTACGTCGCGGTCCACCTCGGTCGTGGGCTGATCGTCGGCGTCGCGCTGCGGCGCCACCCGCTGCGCCGACGAACCCTGCGGGTCCTCACCTGGTACGGCGCCACCAGCGTCCTCTGGCTGGCCGGGGCGTTCGTGCCGGCGGTGCGGGTGCCGCTCTGGCTGGTCGCGTTGGCGGTGGACCTCGTCGGGCCGGTGCTCGGCTGGCCCGCTCCCCGACTCGGCCGGACCCGGCCGGACGAACTGCGCCTCAGCGGCACGCATGTCGCCGAGCGCTTCCAGCAGATCTTCATCGTCTCGCTGGGTGAGTTGATCCTGTCCGCCGGCCTGTCGTACGCCCGCGCCGGCCCGAGTCCCGCTCGGACCGCCACGTTCATGCTGGCATTCGCCGTGGCCGTGCTGATCGGTCTGCTCTACGTGACGCCCGCGGGGGTTGCGCTCGCCCCGGCGATCGACCGATCCACCCCGGCCCGACTGGCCGTGACCGTGGGTTACCTGCACATCGTGATGATCGCCGGGGTGGTGGCCACCGCGGTCGGTACCGAGTTGGCCATCGCCCGCCCGACCGAACCGGCCAAGACGGGCGCGCTGGTGGTCACCGTCGCCGGCCCCACGCTCTTCCTGGCCGGGCGGATGTTGCTCTCCGCGGCCATCTACCGCCGATTCTCCTGGCCGCAGTTGGCCGCCCTGCTCGCGATGCCCGCCGTGGCGGTGGTGACGGTGGAGCTTCCGCTGCTGGTGCTCGCCGCGGCCACCACCTCGGTGCTGTTCCTGACGGCCGCCCTCGACCACACCGGCTTTTTCGCGCCACGCCCGTCGAGGCCGGCCTGATCGCCCGACCGCCGTCTCGATGACTGCGACACCACGACGCCCGGCCGCCCGGCCGCCCGGAGCGGTCCGACGCCGGCCGCCCGCCGTTGGGTCGCCGGGAGCGGTCCAACGCCCGGCCGCCCGCCGTTGGGCCGCCGGGAGCGGTCCAACGCCCGGCCGCCCGCCGCTGGGCCGCCGGAAGCGGTCCGACACCCGCCCGCCCGGTCGGCCCGACCGCCGGGAGCGGCCCGGTTTCAGCCGAGGATCTTCGCGAGCGCGCGCAGCCCCGCGACGACGTCGGCCCCGGTGGGGGCGTTGTCGGGGTCGGCGAGCGCCTGCATGACCACGCCGGACATCAGCGCGAGCTGCACCGTGCCGAGGGTCCGGACCGTGCGGTCCGGCACCTCCGCTTCGGGGACGCTGGCCAGGATCGCGGCCATCCCGCTGCGGCCCTGCCGCATCCCGTCGGCGAGTTGCGGCAGCAGGTCCGGCTGTCGCTGGGCCTGCATGAACAGCTCGACCGAGGTGAGCCAGAGCTTCGGGTGCGCCCGGGCCTGCGCGAGCAGCTCGTCCCACATCCGCTCGTACGCCTGCTCCGGGCCGAGGTCCGGCGCGTCGGCGGGTACCAGGGCCCGCCCGGCCAGGTCACCCCACTCGTCGAGGAGCGAGAAGAGCGCCTGGAACAGCAGGTTCTCCCGCGAGCCGAAGTGGTAGCCGATCGCGGCCATGCTCACGCCCGCCGTGGTGGCGATGTCGCGCACGCTCGTCCGGTCGAAGCCCTTTTCCAGCAGGCACGTCCTGGCCCCGGCGAGCAGGGCTTCGCGATTCCCCATGGTGGCAGGGTAGCAGCATCTTGGACGACCGACTAAGGCGATCGTCTTAGGCGAGCGCCTTGCGCGATCGTCCAAACATGCCCTACGGTTCTCGGCACGACCACTCCGGTCCCTTCAATCCGCAGGAGAACCGCCATGCAGACCTCGCCCCGCCGCCGGAAGCGCACCCTCGCGGGCCTGGCGCTCGCCATGCTGACCGCGCTGACCGCCGGAGCGGCCGCACCGGCGGTCGCCGGTAGCGGCGACCCCGCCGTCGTCGGCACCGACCAGGGCGCGGTCCGCGGCACGGTCACCGCCGGCCTGCGGTCCTTCCAGGGCATCCCGTACGCAGCGCCTCCGGAGCGCTGGACCTCACCGTCACCCGCTCCGAACTGGACCGGGGTGCGCGACGCCACCCGCCCGGGCCCGGCCTGCGCCCAGCCGGTCGGCCTGCCCATCGGGGTGCCCGGCGAGGCCGAGGACTGCCTCTACCTGAACGTCACGACGCCCGGCCGGAAGGGCGACGACCTGCCGGTCGTCGTGTGGATCCACGGCGGCAGCCTGATGTTCGGCACCGGCGACATGTACCGGCCGGACCGGCTCGCCGCCGACGCCGTGGTGGTCTCGATGAACTACCGGCTCGGCGTCATGTCGTTCCTCACCCACCCGGCGCTCGACGCCGGCTCCGCGTACGGCTCGGGCAGCCTGGCGCTGGAGGACCAGCAGGCCGCGCTGCGCTGGGTACGGGCGAACATCGACGCGTTCGGTGGCGACCCGGGCAACGTCACGATCATGGGCCAGTCCGGCGGCGGATACACGGTCTGCGACCACCTCGCCTCACCGATGTCGGCGGGCCTGTTCCAGCGGGCGATCATCCAGAGCGCGCCCTGCGCGGCGGGCGGTTCGCGCACCCGGGCCGAGGCGGAGACGGACAGCACCGGCGTGATCAAGACCGTCGGCTGCGAAGACGCTGCGGACGTGGCCGCGTGCCTGCGGTCGGCCGAGACCACGGTGGCCGACCTGCTGGCGGCGTACGGCGCGTGGGGCGAGCCGCGGCCGGTGTCCGGTACCCCGCTGCTGCCGCTGAGCCCGGCCGAGGCGTTCCGCACCGGCCGGTTCAACCGGGTCCCCGTCCTGGTCGGGGTGAACCACGACGAGGAGAACGGCATGTACGGCGGCCTGGAGGTCAACCCGGGCGGCAGCCCCATCCCGGCCGAGGCGTACGAGTCGACGGTCCGCGAGCAGTACCCCGCCGATGCCGACGCGATCCTGGCCCGGTACCCGCTGTCGGCGTACGACAACTCGGCGGGTCTGGCCCTGTCGACCATCGGGACCGACCGGAACTGGGCGAAGCCGACCTTCGACACCGCGAAGCTGCTGTCGAGGTGGACGCCGACGTACCTGTTCGAGTTCGCCGAGCAGCAGACGCCTTGGTTCGTCGGCTACGACGAGCCGAGCTTCCCGTGGCGGGCCCAGCACATGTCCGAGCTGGCGTACCTGTTCGACCTGGACCTCTTCCTGCCGCGGACCCGGCAGCAGGATCGGCTCGCCGACCGGCTGATCGGCGCCTGGACGCGGTTCGCCGCGGACGGCGACCCGAACGGCGGGCGTGACCGCGGCTGGCAGCGGTTCACCGAGCGCCGCCCGCACGTGCAGTCGCTCACCTCGGCCCGCTGGAAGCCGACCGAGTTCGTCCGCGACCACGAGTACGCGTTCTGGTCGCGGCTGAGCTGACCGACCGAGGAGCGGTCCCGGTGCGCGCGCACCGGGACCGCTTCCGCGTCGGAGTTCGGTCAGCTACGGGTGACCAGGCCGGCGTCGACCACGTACTCGCCGCCGTGTACCGCTTCGAACTCGCCGCTCGCGGTGAGCAGGATCGGGTCCCACTGGTAGGTGCTCACCAGGTCCGAGTCGGTGGCGTCGTCGCCCACGTTGGCGGCGGTGCGGTCGTAGCTGCTCGCGGCCTCCAGCCAGACCTGGTAGAGCAGTTCGGTGCGGGTGGTCAGCGACCAGGTGCCGTCCGGGTTGACGGTGGCGGAGCCGCCGCCGATGGCCTGGCCCTGCCGGGCCCCGACCCGCACGCTGAGCACACCGTCCGGGCCGGGGGCGATGCCCGGCTCACCCTCGTCGCGCTGGCCGTCCCGGTCCAGGTCGTGCCAGACGACGCCGCGCACCACGCAACTGCCGGAGATCGCCACGGTCACCGAGGCCGTGTTGTTCTCGGTGCTGATCTCCTTGCGCTGCGGGGCGATCGTCGCGGTGATCGCCGGCCGGGAACCCGGCTCGGCGCCGGCCACCACGAACGGCAGCCACAGCCGCGGCGCCCAGCCGGGCGCCACCGCCGGGTGGGCGCAGGTGTAGCTCGTCGCACCGGCCACCGCGCAGGTCCACTCGCCGTCGGTGGGGGTGAGGTCAGTGGTCCGCAGCCCCGCCGGCACGGAGACGGTGAGGCTGACCGGCCCCGACTCGCCGGTGCCGCCGTTGTAGGCGTCCACGTGGGCGCGGAAGGTCTCGCCCTCCGCCGGGTTCAGCACGTCGGTCATCATCAGCTCGACGAACAGGTCGGGCTGGGTGCGTCCGGCCGCCACCGCGTCGGCCGGGAGCAGTGTCGCCGCGGCGCCGGCCAGGGCCAGGGCGGCCAGCGAGCTGGCGAGGGTACGTCGGATCGAACGGGATCGCATTGCGTCCTCACGTCGCAGGTTCGGCCGCACCGGAGGCGGCGACCGAGGCGGAGATCAACTCTCCTCCATTCATCCGGCGTCCTCGATGCCTTGGGTGTTACGCCCCGCGGCTGTCGCACCCGGCGGACACAATGGCGGCTCGGCCTGCCCCTCACGGACACCTCGCCGGCCAGCGCCGCCGAGCTCGGCATCGACCTCGCCGCCCGCCCCTCGTACGCCGAGGTGGTGGCGGTCTTCGCCGACCGCCCGGCGGGTGCGCGAGGTCGTCGCGGCGGTCACCGACGCGGAGCTGACGGAGACCCGCACCGCCGCGCTGACGCCGGAGTGGGGGGTGGAGTCGCATCCGGTCGGCGAGTGCCTCCGGGTGGTGCTGGAGGAGCACTGCGAACACCGCCGCTTCGCGGTACGCGACCTCACGCTGATCGAGGCGAGGTCGGCGTAGCGCGCGGGGGCCTACGCGTCCACGGTCAGCCGGACCGTCACCGTGTCGCCCACCTCGAGCTCCTCGGCCTTCCGTACGCCCGCCTTCACCGGCACGATGTAGCGCCCGTCCTTGGGCCAGAGGGAGGTCTGCCAGTCGGTCGCCCCGATCCGGGCGGTCACCGGGATCATGCCCCAGCCGTAGCTGACCAGCGTGGCGGTCGCTTCCAGGGCGGCGCACTGCTCCTCGGGGACGGTGACGAAGTGCCACGGCGCCGGCCCGCGCCAGAACCAGATCTCCCCGCTGAACTCCAGGTCCACCGCCGCAGGATACGAGTCGGAGACAATCCGCCGCGGACGACGGGGAGGGGCCCGTCGAGATTGACCGGTTGGGTTAGCGTGTCGTCGGTCTGCTGGGGAGAGCCCCGGCATCCTTCGGGGAAAGAAGCTGTCACGTGTCCTTGTGGAAGAAAACCACGGTAGTTGCGGTCTCCGCGCTCACGGCGCTCGCCGTGTCCGCCTGCGGCTCGGAGTCGGGCTCGTCCGACGCGCCGAAGCAGCCGAGCGTGCTGGAGTTGCTGGCAACCGATCTCAAGGGATCGCTGCAGAAGACGGTCGACGCCACCGCCAAGAGCGACTCCGTGACCGTGAAGATGGAGGGCACGGCCGGCGGCGAGAAGGTCTCGATGCAGGGCGTCATGGACCTGGGCGACCCGGTCAAGGCCGAGATGACGACGGAGGGCCCGGACGGCGCCCCGACCACCGTGCGCATGATCGGCGGCGTGTTCTACGTCGAGATCCCCGAGGAGGACCGCGAGAGCACCGGCGGTAAGCGCTGGATGAAGCTGGACCTGGCCGCCGCCGGCGCCCAGTCGGGGATGGACTTCAGCAAGCAGTTCGAGGACATCGACCCGACCAAGCAGGTCAAGACGCTGCTCGCCACCGAGGGCACCACCGTCGTCGGTGAGGAGACGGTGAACGGGGCGCGCACCGTGCACTACACCGTCACCGCGCCGGTGGCGACCTACCTGGGGCAGGTCGACGCCCAGATGCGGGCGGACGTCGAGAAGGAGTTCGCCAAGCAGGGCGTCAAGGAGATCAAGCTCGATCTCTGGGTCGACGAGCAGTACCAGCCGCGTCGGGTGCACATGGTCATGGGCAAGATGGGCGACCTGACCGTCGACTACACCGACTACGGCAAACCGGTGAACATCGAGACGCCGCCGCCGGCGGAGACCGCCGACTTCGCCGAGCTGCTGGAGGGCCTGAAGGACCTGGCCACCAGCTGACCCAGCGGGAACACTGCCCGGCCGGCGATCTCTCGCCGGCCGGGCAGTTGCGTATCGGGAGGCGTCCCACCGGCGCCGCGGGACCGGCGGGTGTCTGTCAGTGGGCGTCGATGGGCTTGCGCCAGACCGACACGTGGCTCTCGCTGTCGGAGGTGAAGGGCGACCCGTCCCAGTCCGCCACCCGCTGCTCCAGCTCCAACCCGGCCAGCCGCGCCATGAGATCGCACTCGGCCGGCCAGATGTAGCGGAAGTTGCTGTAGCCGTACCGGAGGCTCCCGTCGTCCAGCCGCCGGTAGTGGTGCGAGGTCCCGCGCTGGGTGACCATGTCGTACGTGTCGAAGCCGACGTGTCGGTCGGTCACCTCGAACGGCACCGCCGACTGCCCGGGCGGGAACCGCCGGATGGGCGGGACCCACAGTTCGACGACGAAGCGGCCACCGGGCGACAGGTGCCGGGCGGCGTTGCGGAAGCAATCCACCTGCTCGTCCTGGGTGCGCACGTTGCCGATGCTGTTCCACACGACGTACACCAGCGAGAACTGACCCGGCACCCTGGTGGTGGCCATGTCACCGACGACGACCGGCACCTGCTCCCCGGGCGCCTTGCGCCGTAGCTGGTCGACCATCGGCGCCGACAGCTCGATCCCGCTCACCGGGATGCCGCGGGCGGCGAGCGGGATCGCCACCCGGCCGGTGCCGATCGCGAACTCCAGCGCGGGGCCGGAGCCGGCCAGCCGGGCGAGGAAGTCCACCGCCGGGTCGAGCACCTGGGGTGCGAACATCTCGGCCGAGAGGTCGTCGTACTTCTCCGCGGTGTCCTCGTCCCACAGATCGCTGCTCGTCATGGGCCCGAGCCTGCTAGCTCCGCTGTGCTGGCGCGACCCATTAACGACGGCCGTCCGCCTCGCCGCCAGCCGGTTCCGGCGGCTACTCGATGGTGGAGCCCGCGTCCCCGTCCTGCCGCCGATGCTGCTCCGAGCCAGCCTGCCAGTTCGGCCCGCCGATGTCCGGTGCGGGTCGCTGGCCTCGACGTCTCTGGCGACGGGCACCACCGAGGTGCCGGCACGAGGAGAGGACAGGGCCGTGTCACGGAAGAAGGCACTCCCGAGAACCCGCAGAGCGGCCACGATCACCGCCTGGGTGCTGCAGATCCTGCTCGGCTTCGCCATCGCCGGGGCCGGGCTGCTCAAGCTCACCGGCGACCCCACCATGGTCGAGTTGTTCGACGACATCGGTGCCGGCCAGTGGCTGCGCTTCGTGGTCGGCGCACTCGAAGTGGCGGGCGGGGTGGGTCTGCTGATCCCACGAGTGCGAGCCCTGGCCGCACTCTGCCTACTGGGGCTGCTCCTCGGCGCAGCCGTCACCAACGTGGCAGTGCTTCACACCAGTCCGCTCAGCGCTCTCGCCTTCGCTGCCCTGGCGCTGGCCATCCTGCTGCTGCGTCGACACGAGCTGCTGACCACGGCGAGCTCCGTCACGTCCTGGTCGAAGTCCGGAAGCCGTGCACCTCAGTAGTCGAGGAGAAGAGGCTGGCGGTGCTCGATCGCGGTCTCGGCCAGGTCGAGCATCACCGCGAGGCCGAACCGGGCGAGGTCCTCCACCGTCGGGTCGCCGGTGGACAGCCCTCGCCGCAGCTCGGCCGGGTCGTACCCGGCAAGGAGGCCGGTGCGTTCGGCCAGCAGGCGCAGCTCCGCGGCGAGCCGGTCGACCGAACCCATCCGGGTCGGCTGACCCGTCGGTCGGGACGCCTCGATGACGAGTGGATCCGCCGCGAGCGGCAACCACCACTCCACCCCGGACAGCAGGGTGAGGTAGCGCTCGGGCTGCGCCGAGGCCGCCTGGTACGCGGGAGCGCCGGCGAACTCACGCGGGCTGTCCGGCTTGTCCCAGGGGCTCGGCTGCAGGTCCGGATGCTCGTCGTACGCGGCGAGCAGCAGCACGGCGCCGAATCCGTCCCAGTCGGGCTTGTCGGTCCAGTACGGCTGGGACGCGCTCTCCGACCAGTCCACCGGGCCGCCGAGCGCCTCCCCGAGCCACTGCTGCCAGTCCCGTACGGCGGCCTGCACCACGTCGGGGTCGGTCTCGGGCTCCTCGTCCTCCTGCGCCCGGATGACCCGCACGGTGAATCCGTCCTGCGCGCCGATCTGCTGTGTGATGGTCAGCCAGTCGTTCAGGTGGTAGCGGGTCAGTGGTCCGACGTAGAGATCAAGGCCCATGGGGAAGCATTCTGCCTACGGCGCGCGTGACGTGTCGACCTGGGTCGAAGCCTCGGGCGGAACGTCTGGCGCCGCGCGATCCGGGTACCGGCTGTACAGATCTGCGCGACGAGGCCTGGCACCACGAATTGCGCCATGAAGCGATGGGCGACGGCTGCTGCCCCGAGAATGAATGTCGACCCCATCCAGGACCTGAGGATGCGGCAGTGGCCGGTGGTGAGCGAGGACGGACGATGAAGCAGGTGGACACGGCGGAGGCCGGGCAGGGTGGCGCCGGCCGCCGGGGTACCGGCGCCGGGACCTGGCGCGAGCGCATCCGCCGGGCGACACGCGCCGCCTCCCGGCCGGGCCTGTGGAAGCGCGGCCGGGTGCTCGCGGCGCTGGCGCTGCTGCTCGGGCTGTTCATGCTGCTGCACGCGCAGATCCCGAACCGGATCGGCAACCTCGGCAGCCTGGTGGAGACCTTCCTGCCGTGGTTCGGCCTGTTGATTCCCGTACTGCTGATCGGGGCGCTGTGGCGCCGCTCCGCCTCCGCGGTGGCCGCGTTGCTGTTGCCGGTGGTGGTGTGGCTGAACCTCTTCGGCGGGCTGCTCGGCGACAAGTCCCACCCGGGCGGCGGCCTCACCGTGGCTCAGCACAACGTCGGCGCCGGCAATCCCGACCCGGCCGGCACCGCCACCGACCTGGCGACCGCCGGGGCCGACGTGCTGGCCCTGGTCGAGCTGACCGAGCAGGCCCGGGGCACGTACGAGAGCGAGCTGGCGGAGGCGTACGCCTACCACACGGTGCAGGGAACGGTCGGGCTGTGGAGCAAGCTGCCGCTGTCGGACACCCAGCCGGTCGACATCAAGATGGACGCCGGGCCGCTGGCGGACACCAAGCCGGTCGACATCAAGATGACCTACACCCGGGCGCTGCGCGCCACGGTGACCACCGACCAGGGTCCACTGGCGGTGTATGTAGCCCACCTGGGGTCTGCGCGGGTGAATCTCAAGGCGGGCTTCTGGACGGCCCACCGGGACAGGAACGCGCAGGCGCTCGGCCAGGCCATCGCCGCCGAGCAGAACGAGCGGGTGGTGCTGCTCGGGGACTTGAACGGCACCATGGACGATCGTGCGTTCGCCAGCATCACCGCGCAGCTGAGCTCGGCCCAGGACGCGGCCGGGAACGGCTTCGGCTTCACCTGGCCGGCCGAGTTCCCGGTGGTGCGGATCGACCAGATCCTGGTCAGAGGCGTCAAGGCGGAAAGCTCGTGGGTGCTGCCGGCCACCGGCAGCGATCACCGGCCGGTGGCGGCCCGGATCACGCCCTGAGCACAGCGTTCCCGGCACCCCACAAGTCCGTTCCTAGGAGTGCGGCTCGAACCCGCCCGGAGGCGCGGCCCTAGGGTGGTCGCCATGGCCGACATCGAGCTCACGACACCGCCGACGCTCCCGCAACCCAACGGGTACAGCCATGTGGCCAGCATCGGTCCGGGGCATCGGCTGGTCTGGACGTCGGGTCAGGTGCCCATCGCCGCGGACGGCAGCGCAGCGCCCGCCGACGACTGGGAGGCCCAGACCCGCCAGGCCATGCAGAACGTCGGTGCCGCCCTGGCCGCCGCGGGCGCAACCTGGGACGACGTCTTCAAGCTCACCTTCTACGTGGTCGATACCGCCGCGCTGGCGATCGTCCGTGCGGTACGGGACGAGTTCATCAATGCCGAACGCCCGCCGACCAGCTCACTCGTCCAGGTGGCAGGTCTGTTCCGACCGGATCTGCTGATCGAGGTCGAGGCGGTCGCAGCGATCGCCGACCGCTAGACCTCACGCTGAGGGCCGATCGTGGCAACAGCGACAGGATGCTCATCGCGTCTTCCTGCCCACGTACGCGTCCCGGCTGTTCAGCGCCCGAGGACGTCCACCAGTTGCTGCCCCAGGCCGGTGCAGGCCGCCATGTCCAGGCGGTACGTCACGTAGCGGCCGCGGCGCGCCGAGATCAGCAGTCCGGCCGCCTTCAGCACCGCGAGGTGCCTGGACACCTCCGGCGCCGTTACCCGCCAATAGTCGGCCAGCTCGCCGGTCGTGTGCGGGCCTCGGGCGAGCGTGCGGCAGAAACGTAGCCGCAGCGGGTGCGCGAGCGCGGTCAGCCGAGCATCCAGCTCGTCCACCCGCAACACTGGGCGCGGGTCCCAGCCGGGTGCCGGGTACTGCAGCACGGGCAGCCAGCCGGGCGCGTACACGACGGTCATGTGCGGTGCGCCGTACGCGCTCGGGATGAGCGTCATCCCGCCACCGCGACCGTCTGCGGTCTGGTCCTGCAGCTTGTCGATCGTCAGAACGCCGCGCTCGGTGTCGACCCCGATTGCGTGCGAGATCCGGCCGAGGGCGCCGATACCCTCGCGGGCCAGATCGAAGCGTCGACGTTCGGCTTCCTCGGTGAGCGCCGGGTGGACGCGTTTCCAGACCGTGCCGAAGAAGGCGGACTCGCAGGCGAGCAGAGAACGTCGTACCCGCTCGCGCTCGGCGGCCGGATCGGCGAGCACCCGCTCGGCCCACGCCGCCTGCCGCGGCCCTCGGGCGCGGGCCGCGGCCAGCGCCCGCTGCCGCACGATCGGGTCACGCAGCGGCGACCACGTTCGCGGCGCCGGTGAGACGGCTCGATGGGCGGCGAGCGCCGCAGCGACCCAACGCTCGTCGTCCAGGCGGTCGACGTCGTCCAGCTCCTCGCGCAGGCTCGGCCGTGGATCGGACGGGAACAGAAAGTCAGCCCGGCCGGAGTGCCAGAGCAGACCAAATTCCTCGAGGTCTGGGGCCAGCTCCGCGGGAAGGGCAGCCGCCATCCTCGCAACCGCCGCGGCGGTGTCCGGATGATGCTGCGGCTCCGCGAGCACGTGCAGCACCGCGCCGAGCTCCGCGAGCGGCGACGGCGTTATCCGGATCCGATCGGCTGGTACGCCGGCGATGTCGACCGAGGTAACCACAGTACCGATCATGGCAGGGGTCCGCGCCCGGGCAGACCGATTGACGTCGTCTGTCAATCGACGAGGCATGGATTGACGACGCTGGCCAACCTGGGTCCCTTCGCAGCCGTGCGGCCAGACGATCGGAGCCGTGACGACCACCCGTACGACCCTTCGTGAGCTGGTCCGCATCCCGGGCGGCGGCCGCTACGCGCTCAGCGCCACAGTCGAGGCGGCGACCTCGGGGATGCTGCGCCCGTTCATCGTGATCTACGCCGTGCTGATCGGGCTCAGCGCGCCGCAGGCCGGCATGACGCTGACCGTCGGCATGCTGGCCGGCCTCGGCGCCGTCCCACTCGCCGGATGGTGGATCGACCGCGGAGCGCGGCGGGCCCCCGCCGTCGCCGCCCTACTGGTACGGGCGGTGGGGTCGCTGCTGCTTGCCCTGGTGCCCGGCATCGCCGGATTCGCGATCGGTGCGGTGCTCATCGGCGTCGGCACGCAGATCGCTCCACCCACCAACTCCGCGCTGGTCGCCGCGCTCGCCGGCCCGGCCCAGCGTGCGGCGGCGCTGGCCGCGGGCCGCTCACTGCGCAACGCCGGCCTGGGCGCCGGCGCCCTGCTCGGCACCGTTCTGGTCGCGACCGGGCCGGAGGTGCTCCGCTGGCTCGCGCTGGCGACGGCGCTCGGGTGCGCGTTCGGCGCGGCGGTGATCGCCCGGGTGCCGCTGCCCCAGCAGGATGTTCCGGCCCCCGCCCCGGCTGCGGCAACGAAGGAAGCGCACAGTGCTGGCCTACGCACCGTCACCATCCTGGCCCTGGCCGGCATTCCGTACGCGTTCTACGCCGACGTCCTCGAGATCGCCCTGCCGCTGCTGCTGGTGCAGGGCCTGCACGCGTCCCTGGCGTGGCCCTCGGGCATCTTCGTCGCCAACACCGTCATGGTGATCGCGCTGCAACTGGTCGTCGTAGTGCGCCTCGCGAAGTGGCCGCACCGCACTGTGCTCTTCTGGTCCGGCCTGTTGCTCGCCGCCTCCTACCTCGCCTTCTGGCTCGGCGGGGCGACCGGCGGCGGCCCCGGCACGGTGCTCGTCGCGCTGGTCATCGTCCCGTTCACGCTGGGGGAAATCCTCTACACCAGCAGCAGCGTGCCGCTGGTGATCGAGTCAGCACCGCCACACCTGATGGGGCGCGCGCTCGCCCGCTGGCAGCTCAGCTACGGCCTGGCCCGGGCCGTCGACCCCGTCATCATCACCGGTCTGCTCAGCCTGGGCGCGGCGGCGCTGTGGCTGCCGCTGGCCGCCGCGACCCTGCTGGGCGCAGCGACGGTGCGTCTGAGCACTCGACGGCATCGTCTGCACCGTTCGCCTGAGCGGTCCATGAGTCATGCCGCAGATGGCGGGAGCCCGGCCGTCGGTGGTTCCCTTATCGAGAGCGTTCACGGTGGGACTGTCACGTCCAGATCGGTGAAAGCCGGAAGCTAGACCCCTCCCGGCTACTCGACACGGGCCCATCGGCTTCCCTGGTCCAGCCGAGGTCTTACGCGTTCGGGTCCCAGTCTGCGAGCTGCTCCATCGGCTCGGTGTCGCCGGTGGTCTCCAGGCTGTCGAGCGGGACGCGATCGTAGAAGTAGAGGACCATTTCGCTCGCTGCGCCTCGCATCGCCATGTCGCCCGGCTCCGCGTCGGCGGCGAGGTCGTCGCAGCGGACGCCGTCGGCGTTGAGGGTCAGGCGCCAGGAGCGGCCCTCGGTCATGTGCAGGTCGATGGTCGCCGGCTTGAACGGCCAGGGGACGGTCGTCGCCGCGACGGTCGTCAGGAACTCGTCGACGCCCTCGACCGCGACGTCCGTCGGCAGCGGCTGTGCGGCCCCCTGGGTGAGCTGGGCGTCGTAGGTGTGGACGGCGATCTCCTGGATCTGGTGCCGGGCCACGGCTCCGCTGGTCTCCGGGGCCTGCGAGCGGCCCCACCAGGTCCAGCAGCCGCGGTCCGGGCCGGCCTCGCGCATCGCGTCGAGCATGAGCTCGGTCGACTCGGCGAGCCAGGCGTCCAGGGCTTCGCGGTCGCGGGGCGCGGTCGGGGCGCCCTTCGGGTCCGTCCTCGCCGGGGGCTCAGCGCCCGGGCCCGCCGCGATGATGGCGGCCTGGCGGCGGCGGCCGTCGCCGAGGTGCTGCGCCAGTTCCCGCAGCGTCCAGTCCGGGCAGGTCGGGACCTGGACGTCAAGGTCGGGGGCGGACGCGATCGCGGCGCGGAACGCGGCCGAGCGGTCTTCGATCAGCCGCAGGACCTCGGGGAACTCCACAGTGTTTTGCACCTCGGCTGTGTATCACTGCGCTCCGGCCGCCGGGTAGCGAATTTTTCGGACGAACGCGTCGACAGCTGGGCGCAGCGCCGGCGCCGAAGCCGTCCTGAAACTCCGCGCACTGCTCCACATATGCCGCTTGTGGGTTTCCCAGCCAGCGCTGGCAGGCACGCCTACCTGCGGATCACCTTGGAGACCTACGTCCACTGGCTGCCGAAGAAGGACCGTCCGCGCGGGGTCGTCGGGCAGCTCCTGCGCCAGGCTGTCGCCAAGCAGCCCGGCACGCCCGCAAGCCAAGGTCCCCGCTAGTTTGTGCCCTGGTTGTTCCCGATGATCTCTTCCCAGCGTTCCCGCAGCTCAGAGGCGGTAGATGGTGGGCCGCCAGGGACTCGAACCCTGAACCTATGGATTAAAAGTCCACAGCTCTGCCATTGAGCTAGCGGCCCGCGCGCTCAGGTTACCGGACTTCCTGTCGATGCGACTCTCGCCCGTCGCGCCGCCCCCGGTCACGGCAGATGCCGGCAGCAGGTCACAAGTAACGGGACGCCATGCCCACTTCGGCTGCGACGGGCATGGGGGAGGAGCGGCGGGGAACCGTACCGGCATGAGGATGAGCAGCACCCCGGCCGTGGCGGCCTCCGGCGAGGAGGTCGGCCCGGATGGTGTGCGGGAGCCGGGTGGCGAGGTGCACGCCTGGCTGCCGGGGCAGAACCAGACCGTCTGCGGGCTGCCGTTGAGCCGTACCCGGCTGCGCCGCTTCCCGCACGTGCGGTTCGACTACTCCGGCACCGACCAGCTCACCGAGGCCGACCCGGTCGGCTGGATCTGCCCGCGCTGCCTGGCCGCCACCGCCGGCCGCCGCCGGGACGAGAAGCACGCCTGGGTGCGCCACGCCCCCCGCCCCTGACAACCGCTCCGCCCAGTCCGGCAGCGCGGCGCGGGATCCCCCGAATCCGTCGCGGCGCGTGGCCCCCGGTCCGGACGTCCGGGAGAGCGGGCGGACGCAGGCCGAGCCGGCGGCGAAGACGGGCGGTTGATGGGCGGCTGACCGGGTACGGGTCGGGCATGCGGATCGTGGTGGTGGGGGCGACCGGCAACGCCGGCACCGCCCTGTTGCGGCGGCTGCGCCGGGAGCGCGGCGTGGAACTGGCCGGGGTGGTCCGCCGGCTGCCCGGGCCGGACGCCGGTGAGCCGTACGACCAGGTGGGGTGGCACTCCTGCGACATCGGCCAGCCGGGCGCCGCCGGCCAGCTCGCCGAGGTGTTCACCGGGGCGGACGCGGTCGTGCACCTGGCCTGGCAGATCCAGCCCAGCCACGACCAGCGGGTGCTGCGCCGGACCAACGTCGAGGGCAGCCGGGCGGTGCTCGATGCGGTGGCCCGGGCCAGGGTCCCGGCCCTGGTGTACGCCTCGTCGGTCGGCGTCTACGCGCCCGGCCCGAAGGACCACCCGGTCAGCGAGCGCTGGCCGGCGACCGGGGTGCCCGGGTCGTCGTACAGCCGGCACAAGGCCGAGGTCGAGGCGTTGCTCGACCAGTTGGAGCGGGAGCACCCGGCGGTGCGGGTGGTGCGAATGCGACCCGGGTTGAACTTCCAGCGGGAGGCCGCCACCGAGATCAGCCGCTATTTCCTCGGCCCGTTCGCGCCGGTCCGGCTGCTGAAGTACGGCCGGATCCCGCTGGTGCCGACGCACCGCCGGCTGCGGATGCAGGCGGTGCACACCGACGATGTCGCCGACGCGTACGCCCGAGCAGTGCTGGGTGATGCGCGCGGGCCCTTCAACCTGGCCGCGGACCCGGTGTTGACCCCGGAGCTGGTGGCCCGGCACTTCCACGGCTGGACGGTGCCGGTGGCCGCCCCGGTGCTGCGCGTCGCCGCCGCGCTGACCTGGCGGGCGCGGCTGCAACCGATCGACGCCGGCTGGGTGGAGCTGGCGTTGAACGCGCCGCTGATGTCCAGTGAGCGGGCCGAGCGGGAGCTGGGCTGGGAGCCCCGCACGGACGCGCTCGCCGCCCTGAAGGAACTCTTCGCCGGCATGGCGACCCGCGCCCACACCCCCAGCCCGCCGATGTCCGCCGCCCGCAACCTCCCCGGCCGCCCCGCCGCCCTCCTCCGCGCCCGCCCCGCCGGCCACAAGAACCCCTACTGACCCTCGATCCACGCCGTTGATCATGAAGTTGGTGGCACTCGTGTCGGTGTGTCGTGGCACCAATTTCATGATCAACGGGGGCCGCGACGGGGCAACCAGGCGCGGGGTCGGGGTTAGGTGAGGGTGGGTGGGCGGGCGCCCAGGAAGAAGATGCCGGGGTAGCCGGGGGTTTCGAAGCCGTCGCTGGGGTTGCGGCGGAGGGTAGAGCTTTCGATCTTCAGGGTGCCGGTGCGGTTGTTGCTGACGAAGAAGATCGCCCCGCCGCCCTCCTTCGCCCGGTTGCCCTCGATGATGGTGCCAGCGATCCGGACGGTGAACTCGTCGCCGTCGCAGTAGATCGCGCCGCCGCTGCCGCCGCCGGGGGTGCCGGCCCGCGCCGGGTTGGCGCCGTTGCCGATCGCCTGGTTGCGGGTGAACACGCTGTTCAGCACCACCCAGGAGACGCCGATGCTGCTCAGCGCCCCGCCGTTGGAGCAGGAGCCGCCGTCGAAGGTGCTCTGCACCACGTACACCGGCTTGTTCTCGTGCTGGCTGAGCACCCGGACGGCGGCGCCGCCCAGGTCCGGGCCGGTACGGTCGCAGCGGTTGCGGACGAAGCGCGAGTTGACCACCTTGAACCGGCCGCCCCGGACGAAGATCGCCCCACCGCCGCCGCCCTCGGCCCGGTCCCCGGTGGAGTTGCCGTCGGCGAAGGTCAGGTTCTGCACGGTGAGCTGCGGGTGGTCCTGGTTCTGGCAGTGCGAGGTGGTCCAGCCCTGCGCGCTGTCGCAGGTGTTCATGTAGAGGATCCGCCGGCGCCCCTGCCCGCTGAGCGTGACCTTGCCGCCGCCGTCCAGCACCACCTTCGGCCCGTTGGCGTTGCGCACCTTGGCGGTGGCCTTCATCGCGATGGTCACCGGGTCGGGCCCGCAGTCGAAGGTGATGATCCCGCCGGCCGCCACCGCCTTGACCACCGCCTCGGAGGTGCAGCTCGCCGCCGTGCCGGTGCCGATCCGGCGGGTCGGCTTCGAGGTGTCCACCGCCCGCGCCTCGGCCGGCACGCCGGCCCGGCCCTTCGGGTTGCCGGCCTTGAACACGGCACCGGTCGAGGGCTTCGGGCTGACGGTCGCGCCCGGGCCGCCGAGACCCGCCCGGGCGGCCGGGGCGGCGTCCGGGCCGGGGCTGGACGCGCCGGCCGACGCCGCTGGCTCGACCCGGGGCGCGTCGGACGATCCGCAGGCTGGCAGGCCCGCCGCGGCGACGGTCAGCGCGAGCAGGACGAGGAGCGACTTCGGGCGCACCCCGTGATGCTAGGAGCACACCGGCCGTCCGCACCGGTCCGGCGCAACGGTTTAACCCGGAGCTAAGGATGGGCGACGGCGAAGGCGATCAGAAACCCGGCGACCGTGATCAGGCCGGCGAGCAGGTGCGCGTTCTCGAACGCCTCCGGCACCATGGTGTCGATGATCATGGCGAGGATGCCGCCCGCCGCCAGCGCGGTGATCGCCGCCAGCGCCGCCGGTGAGGCGTTGCCGAGCAGGATGTGGCCGGCGACCGCGGACACCCCGGTGGCCAGCGCGATCAGCGTCCAGAGCGTGAAGACCCAGCGCCGGCTCCGGCCGGCGTGCCGCATGCCGGCCGCGCTGGACAGCGCCTCCGGCACGTTGCTGAGGAAGACCGCGCCCACCGTGACCAGACTGACCGTCTTGCCGCCGAGCAGGCTGGCCCCGATCACCACCGACTCCGGGATGCCGTCCAGCAACGCGCCGACCGCTATCGCGTTGCCCGAGCCGGGTCGTTGTGCCTCGGTGGGCTGCCGCCGGCCGGAGCGCTTGCGGTGCTGGCCGCCACGCCGCGCCAGCACCACATTGGCCAGTGTGAAGACCACCGCCCCGGCCGCCGCGCCGAGCGTCGTCGGCAGCACCCCGCCATGCTCGTACGCCTTGACGATCAGCTCGAACGAGACGGCCGAGAGCAGCGTGCCGGCGCCGAACGCCATGATCGAGGCGATGACCCGCTGCGGCACCCGGGCGTACCAGCCGGCCGCCGCCCCGATCAGCAGGGCGGAGCCGGCCAGCAGCCCCCACCCACCCGCCTGCAACGATTCCGGCACGCGCCGGACGCTACCCGGATCGGGTGGTGCGCAGGCCAGGAGCGCGCTGATTCCCGGAAGTGGCGAACCACCCCATGCGCGCTGCGGGCGGAACTGCTCGCCGCGGTCGGCCGGCACGGCCCGGGCGCGGTCCGCGGGTCGCGCCGGCGGCGGCGCGGTCGGACCGGAAGTGGCCAGCGCCTTCCCGGCCCGCGAGGAGCGAGATCGCCGTCCGCGGACCCGCGTCGGATGGCGGCGCGGTCAGAAGCCGGCGAAGAGGTACGGCAGCCGGCGCGGGAAGAGCCGGCGCAGCTCGGTCGCGGCGTCCGCCGGCACGTCGCCCAGCCCGCGCAGGTGCACCTCGGCCGGGTCGAGCACCCCGTACGCGAGGGCGGAGAGCCCGGCGGCGGTCAGCGTGGCCTTGGGCGGGGTGCCGGTGGCCGGCCCGGCGACCAGCTCCAGCGAGCCGGTGGTGCCGTCCAGCAGGTACGTCCCGGCCAGCCAGCGGTCGCCGGTCAGCTCGACGCGGACCCGGCCCGGCCCGGCGGGCAGCCCGGCCAGCGCGTCCACCGACAGCAGCCGAGCCATCGGGGCGGCCGAATCCGGCCGGGCCACCCGCGCCTCGACGTGCACGGCCAGGTCGGTCAGCCACAGCTCGGGCAGCTCGTCGGCGGGGAGCTGGACGGTCACCTTCGCCACCTGGTCGACGTGCCGGGCGAAGAACTGCAACAGCAGCGCCCGGGCGTACGGGTCGGTGGCGAGCAGATCGCCGGCGGCCAGGGTGCCGCCGTGGTCGTCGATCCGGTAGGTCACCGCGCCGGTGACCGTTCCGCCGCTGCGGGCGGTGAGCAGCCAGTGCTCGTCGCGGTCGCGCAGCCCGACGTCCCGGTAGTCGGGGAAGATCGCGAAGCCGTGCCGCTCGCGCAGGCACCGCTCGGTGAACTCGCGCCAGGTCGGGTAGCCGTCGCCGATCCGCTCCCAGCCCACCTCGCCGGGCAGGTCGGCGGCGATCAGCTCGCCGAGATCCGCCGGGGCGAAGGTGGCGGCGCGCGGCATCGGCAGCCCGACGTAGCCGAACCGGGCGTAGAACGAGGGCCGGAACGGGTAGAGCGCGGTGAGCTGGTGCCCCTCGTCGCGCATCTCGTCGAGGAGTTGGTTCAGCAGGGTCCGCACGTGCCCCTTGCGGCGGGCCAGCGGGTGGCTGGCCACCCCGGCGACGCCGGCCATCGGCAGCACCGCGCCGCGCAGGTTCTGCCGCATCGGGATGGCCGAGGCGGCGGCCAGCGTGGTGCCGTCCTCCTCCACGACCAGCGTCCGGTTGCCCTCGTTGTAGGGCAGGTAGCGGCGGAACTCCTCGGCCCGGGCCGCGCTGCGCGGCGACGCCTCGAAGGCGTACGCGCCGAGCAGGAAGCTGGTGGTCAGTCGTTCCTCGGAAGTCACCCGGCGGACCGTCATCCGATCATCCCAACCCGGCCGGCCCGCCGGCGCAACCGGAATCCGGCCAGCCGGTCGACGGCTGCCGCCAGCGCCGGGATCAGGCGGTGGTGACGTCGGAGACCACCACCGTGACGTTGTCCGGTGCGCCGGCCTGGTGGGCGAGCTTGACCAGCTGCTCGCCGCACTGCTGTCGGTCGGCGTACAGGGTGAGCGCGGCGGCGATCTCCGGATCGGCCACGTAGTCGGAGAGGCCGTCGCTGCACAGCAGCAGACGGTCGCCGGCCACCACGGTGATCACCCCGATCGCGGGTGGGGTGTCGGCGCCCTGCACGGCCCGGGTCACCAGCGACCGCTGCGGGTGGTGCCGGGCCTGCTCGGGTGAGAGCGCGCCCTGGTCGACCAGCGCCTGCACGAAGGTGTCGTCCCGGGTGAGCTGGCTCAGCTCCCCGTCGCGCAGCAGGTAGCAGCGGGAGTCGCCGACCTGGGCGAGCACCAGCGCGTCCCCGGCGAGCAGGGCGGCGGTCAGCGTCGTACCCATTCCCTCGCGGGCGGGGTCGACGGTGATGGCGGCGTGGATGCGCTGGTTGGCGGTGCTCACCACGGCGCGTAGCGCGTCCGCGGCCTCGTCGGGGGTCGACGGTGGGGTCAGCTCGTCCAGGATCCGGATGACGATCTCGCTCGCCACCTCGCCCGCCGGCAGGCCGCCCATGCCGTCCGCCACCGCGACCAGGCGGTCACCGGCGAGGGCGGAGTCCTCGTTGTTGGTCCGGACCAGCCCGATGTCGTTGCGGATGGCCGAGCGGAGGATCAGCGTCATGGGACAAGCTTGCCAAGAACACCCTGCCGCCGTCTCTACGCACTACTGCGTAGGGTTGGGGAATGATGCCGGTGTCCATGGTCGGGCGCGCCGGTGAGCTGGCCGAGCTCGACCGGGCCTGGTCCACCGTGGTCACCGGTCGGCGTACCGCCCCGACCGTGGCGGTGATCAGCGGCGACGCCGGGGTGGGCAAGAGCCTGCTGGTCGCGGCCGCCGTGGACAGCTTCAGCCCGCGACCGGCGGTGCTGCTCTCCGGCGCGGCCCGGGTGCACGACCCGGCGCCGTACGACTGGCTGGCCGCCGTGCTCAGCGGGCGGGACACCAGCGCGCTCGACCTGCCCCCGGACGCGCTCGCCTGGCTGGCCCAGCAGCCCACCGCGCCGCGCGAGCGGTACGCCCCGGGCGCCCTGCTCCGACTCGCCGTGCGGACCGTCCGGCTGCTGGTCGGCGCCGGCCCGGCCGTGCTGGTGGTGGAGGACCTGCACGCGCTCGACCCGGCCAGCCTGAACCTGCTCGGCGAGCTGGCCGCCGCCGCCGAACTGCCGGCGCTGCTGCTGGTGGCCACCCGGCCCGCCGCGGACGCGGTCGCGCCGGACCTCGCGGCCCGCGCGCTGGCCCGGCTCTGCGGGGTGCCGGGCGCGGTGCGCCAGCGCCTCGGCCCGCTGCGCCCGGCCGAGGTCGCCGAGGTGCTGACCCAGGTGTACGACGGGACGCGCCCACCCGCCGCGCTGGTGCGCTCGGTCTGCGCCCGCACCGGCGGCAACCCGTACGCGCTGACCGAGCTGCTCGCCGCACACGCGGGCCAGGAGCCGGCGGCGCTGCTGCGGTCACCGGTGGCGCCGGCCTCCCGGGCCCCGGCGGAGCCCTTGGCCGGCGGCGAGGTGGAGCTGACCTCCCGGGAGTTGGAGGTGCTCGGCTGCCTGGTCGCCGGGATGTCCAACAAGCAGGTGGCCCGGGAGCTCGGCATCTCGGTGCGGACGGTCACCGTGCACGTGTCCAACCTGCTGCGCAAGACCGGGGCCGCGTCGCGTACCGAGGCGGCGATCTGGGCGGTGCGGCACCGGCTGCCCGCCCCGGTCGACGGCTGACCGCGCCCGCACGGTGTGGCGGGGGCGGGTGTGCCGGGGTCAGCGACGCGGGTAGCGGAGCAGCAGACTGGCCGCCACCTCCTCGTCGCCGACGGCGGCGTACAGGTGCGGCACGTCCGACGTCCAGCGCAGGTGCCCACCGGCCGCCGCGGTGAGCGGCGCGTCCACCGGACCGGCGCGCAGGACGCCGGCGAAGACGGTGACGTGCTCGGTGACGCCGGGCTGGTGCGCGGGGGAGAGCTGGCCCGGGCCCGGCGCGACCCGCATCCGGTACAGCTCGTAGGTGGCGTCGGCGTCGTCGAAGACCTCCAGCAGGGTGGCGCTGACCGCCGCCCCGCGTACGGTCGGCGTCGCGGCCGGCCCGGAGAGCACAGCGGTCAGCGGTACGCCGAGCTGCGCGGTCACCGCGTATAGCGTCTCCAGGGTCGGGTTGCGGGTGCCGTTCTCCAGCCCGGAGAGGGTCGCCTTGCCCACCCCGGCCAGCCGGGCCAGCGCGGAGAGCGAGATCCCGCGTTCCTCGCGGAGCGCCCGGACCCGCCGGCCGACCTCGGCGGCACCCGAGTCGGCGCCCTGGTCGGCACCGGCACCAGCACCAGGGCCAGCACCCGAGCCGGCACCCGGGTCGGCGCCGGGGTCGGGGGTCGTTCGGCGGGTTGGAGAGGGCTGCGGCACCCCGCTATGGTGCTACACGACTGGTGTTCCGTTTACGGAACGATGACGTACGGGCAGCCGGCGGAGCGCCGGGGTGGGAGGCGGGGATGGCCGGGCTGACCCAACCGGTGCTGGCCGGGGTGGTGACCGCGCTGGTCGGCTTCGCCAGTTCGTTCACCGTGGTGCTGGCCGGCCTGCGGGCGGTCGGCGCCACCGACGCGCAGGCCGCCTCGGGGCTGCTCGCGCTCTGCCTCGCGTCCGGCCTCTGCGCCGCCTGGCTCGGGCTGCGGCACCGGCTGCCAATGAGCATCGCCTGGTCCACCCCGGGTGCGGCGCTGCTGGTGGCCACCGGCCCGATGCCCGGGGGCTGGCCGGTCGCGGTCGGGGCGTTCCTGGTCTGCGGCGGGCTGATCGTGGCCGCCGGGCTGTTCCCGGTGCTCGGCCGGGCCGTCGCGGCGATCCCGCAACCGGTGGCCGGGGCGATGCTGGCCGGCGTGCTGCTGCCGCTCTGCACCGCGCCGGTCCGCGCGCTGGTCGAGGTACCCCGGCTGGCCGTGCCGGTGGTGGCGGCCTGGCTGCTGCTGCACCGCTTCGCGCGGCGCTGGGCGGTGCCCGGGGCGCTGGTGGTGGCGGTGGTGGCGATCGCGCTGACCACGCCGGCCGCCGGCCTCGGCGACGTCGGGCTGCGGCCGGTGGTCGAGTTGACCGCCCCGGCCTGGGACGTCGCCGCGCTGGTCGGGCTGGCGCTGCCGCTGTTCCTGGTCACCATGGCCGCGCAGAACGTGCCCGGGACGGCGGTGCTGGTCGGCTACGGTTACCGGCCGCCGCTCGGCTCGGCGTTGCGGGTCACCGGGCTGGCCAGCGCCGCCGCCGCGCCCGTCGGCGGGCACGCGGTCAACCTGGCCGCGATCACCGCCGCGCTGGCCGCCGGGCCGGACGCCCACCCGGATCCGGACCGCCGCTGGATCGCCTCGGTGACCGCCGGGGCCGGGCTGGCCCTGCTCGGCCTGGGTGCCGGGGCGGCCACCGCGCTGGTCGCGCTCTCCCCGCCGGTGCTGATCGAGGCGGTCGCCGGGTTGGCGCTGCTCGGCGCGCTGGCCACCGCGCTCACCTCGGCGCTCGCCGAGCCGGCGGCGCGCGAGGCCGCGGTGGTCACCTTCGTGGTCACCGCCTCCGGGGTGACGCTGCTCGGCGTGGGCGGCGCGTTCTGGGGCCTGGTCGCCGGCGGCCTGATGCTCCTCCTCTTCCACCGCCGCCGCACCCCACCCCCAACCCCCACCGAACCCCCCACCCCGCAGCCCCCGGCCCCGACGCCGGCCGCGCCGGCAACCGAGATCGTCTGATGCTCAGCAGGTGCCAGCACCCCTTCCGGCCCTGCCCAGCAGCAGACGATCTTCGAGGGCTGGTGAGCCGGCGGTCACTCCTCCGGGGGTAGGTCGGTGGCGGGGACGGTGAGGCGGACGCGGTCGTCCGCGATCGCGGCGATCTGGTCGGCCAGCACGTAGACCGCGCCGGTGCGAACCAGGTCGGTGGAGACCTTCAGGTAGCCGCTGTGCAGCAGCCGGGCCGCCAGGTCGGCCGGTACGTCCGGCTCCTCGACCGCTGTCGACTCGATCAGCTCGTCCAGGCTGCTGCCCGGGTCGGCGGTCGGCGCCTGCACGGTCACCGCGTTCGGGTCACCCCGCTGGACCAGGTCCACGGTGCCGACCTCGGTGCCGGCGGCGTCGATCACCCGCATTCCGGTGGTGACCCTGGAGATGGTCGGCTGCTGCCCGGTGCCCTGCTGGTTCATTGTGGCGCGGTTCCCGGGCCGGCGCGCCGCTAAACGCCGCCCCGGTCACGCCCCGCCAGCCGCCGCCCCGGTCAGGCCCCCGTCGACCAGCCGCCGGGCGGCCGGGGGGAGAGTTCCCGCCAGGCGTCCGTCCCGTCGAGCAGCGCCCGGACCGTCTCCTCGGCCTCGTCGGCACTGGCGTACTCGTAGAACTGGGAGACCCCCTCGGCGCCACCGGCGCGCTGCTCGACGTACCAGCGGTCGGCGTCCACCCGGAGGAAGACGTCCCGCCGGGCCAGTCGCCCCCATTTCCCGTTCCACCAGTGCTTTCGCTGCTCCATGGCGGGACTCTATCGAACACACGTACGAGAATGTGCGACCCCCACGGGATTCCCATGGGGGCCGATGTGCGGATGCCGGATTCAGCGTGCGGTGGGCGGTTCCGGCCGCCGGCCGAGCACGTCGTCGAGCGCGCCCCGCTGCTGACCCGGGGTGGTGTGCCCGGCGGCGACCAGGGCGTCGCGGATCTCGGTGAGCAGCTTGACCTCCTCGCTGGGCGCGGCGGGCGGCGGCTCCTCGCCCCGCTTGCGCCGCTCGGCCAGCCTGTTCATCGGGTAGACCACCAGGAAGTACAGCGCCGCCGCGGTGAGCAGGAAGGTGATCACCGCGTTGACGAACGCGATCCAGTCGAAGGCGATGCCCCGGAACTTCGGGGCGGTCCCGGCCAGGCCCTTGTCGCTGCCGGTGATCAGCAGCACGAAGACCCGGATCAGCGGTTCCAGGAACGACTTGGTGAGCTGGGTGACCACGCCCGTGAACGCGGCGCCGATGACGACGCCGACCGCCAGGTCGACGACGTTTCCGCGCATGATGAAGTCTTTGAAGCCCTTGAGCATCCGTACTCCCGAGGTGTCCGGTCTTCCGTCCGGGACAACCTATGCCCCGGGCCCGGGCTCCAGAAAAGCGCCGGCCTCGATGGCGGCCCGCGCCGGGTCGCCGGCCCGGATCGCCTCCACCAAGCGGGAGTGGTCGACGTAGCGCTCCGGCGCCAGGGCGCCGCCCATCGCCTGGGCGACGGTGCTGCGCAGCGCGGCGCCGACCGAGGCGTACAGCTCGGCGAGCATGCCGTTGTGCGCGGCGGCGACCACCGCGGTGTGCAGCGCGGCGTCGGCCTCCACGAACTCGTCGACCCGGCCGCCGCGCCAGGCCGCCTCGCGGACGGCGAGCGCGGCGTCGAGCGCGGCCAGATCCTCGGGCGTACGCCGCAGCGCGGCGAGCCGGGCCGCCTCCACCTCGAAGGCGCGGCGCACCTCGACCACCTCGGCCATCCGGTCGTCGGTGAGCCGGCGGGCCACCACCGGGGCCAGCTCGTCGGTGGACACCACGTACGTCCCGGAGCCCTGCCGGCACTCCAGCACCCCGGCGTGCACCAGGGCACGGACCGCCTCGCGGACGGTGTTGCGCCCCACCCCGAGCGCCGCGACCAGCTGCGGCTCGGTGGGAATCCGGCCGCCCACCGGCCACTCGCCGCCGAGGATCCGCTCCCTGAGCTGCTCGATGGTCTGCCGGACCCGGTGCCCGCGGGGCGGCACGGTGACGGAATCAACCGGCGGTGGCACTGGTTACAACTCCTGCCCGGAATTCATCCCATGATTGTAGGTTCGGACGCATGACCCCGCCAACCACCACCGCCGCCGTCGACGCCGGAGCCTCGCCGCGTTCCGGTCGGGAGACGATCGCCGGGCCGGACGACCTGCCCACCCCGGTCGGCGCGGCGGCGGATGAGACGGCTCCCGCCGCCGGACCGTCCGGCGCCACCCCCGCGTCGGTCGGCCCGGTCGCCGGTGGCCTGCTCGTGCTCGTCGGCATGCTGCTCGTCGCGCTCAACCTGCGGGCCGCCATCACCAGCCTCGGCGCCCTGCTTGACGAGGTGCGCGACGGCCTGGCCCTCTCCGGTGCGCTGGCTGGGCTGGTGACCACCCTGCCCGCGGTGGCCTTCGCCGTCTTCGGGGCGCTCACCCCTCGGCTGGTCCGTCGGCACTCCCCGGCCCGGGTGCTGGTGGTGGCGATGACCATCCTCGCCGCCGGTCAGCTGGTCCGCGTCGGCACGGACTCCGCGCTGGTCTTCATCGCCGGCAGTGCCCTCGCGCTGGCCGGGATCGCGGTGGCGAACGTCCTGCTCCCGCTCCTGGTCAAGCAGTACTTCCCGCACCGCATCGGGCTGGTCACCGGGGCGTACTCGATGACGTTGACGGTGGGGGCGGCGGTGGCCGCCGCGGCGGCGGTGCCGGTGGCGCACGTGTTCGGCACCTGGCGGGCCGGGCTCGCCGTCTGGGCCGGACTGGCCCTGGCGGCCCTGCTCCCGTGGGTGCCGCTGGCGCTGCGGGCGCGGGCCGCCCGGCGGGCGGCGACCCCGGCGGCGGTGGCGCCCCGGTCGAGCCGGATCCGGCCGGGACGGACCCGGCTCGGCTGGGCGATGGCGGTCTACTTCGGGACGCAGTCGCTGGGCGCGTACGCGATCATGGGCTGGCTGGCCCAGCTCTTCCGCGACGCCGGCTACCGCCCGCAGGACGCCGGCCTGCTGCTCGCCGGGGTGACGGCGTTGGGCGTGCCGATCGCGCTGCTCATGCCGACCCTGGCCGGCCGGCTGCGCACGCTGCACCCGCTGGTGCTGATGCTCTCCGCCGCGATGGCTCTCGCCTACGTCGGGATGGCCGTCGCGCCGCACGACGGGGCGCTGCTCTGGGTGGTGCTGCTCGCGATCGGGCAGAGCGCCTTCCCGATGATCCTGGCGACCATCGGGCTGCGCGCCCGGACCACCGAGGGGACGGTGGCGCTCTCCGCGTTCAGTCAGAGCGTCGGCTACCTCGTCGCGGCCCTGGGCCCGCTGCTGGTGGGCATCCTCTACGAGGCGACCGGCGGGTGGACCGCGCCGATCGGGTTCCTGCTGGTCGCGCTCGCGGTGCAGACCGGCGCGGGCATGGTGATCGCCCGTCCCCGACACATCGAGGACGAGACGTGAGCCGGAACGCTCAGGAGGAGGCCGGGGTCGGGTCGCCGGCGACGGCCTGCTCGACCGTGGGGTAGGTGTGCAGCACCTCGACCAGGCCGCTGACCTCCAGGATGCGCAGCACCCCGCGCTGCGGGGCGGCCAGCCGCACCACGCCGCCGGCCTCGTCGCAGCTGTTCTTGGCCCGGACGAAGACCGACAGCCCGGTGGAGTCGCAGAAGGAGACCTCCGCCAGGTCGAACACCAGCCGGCTGCGGCCCTTGTCGAGCAGATCGGTGATCTGGTCCTGCAGCTGCGGAGCGGTCGCCATGTCCAGCTCGCCCGCGACCGACACGACGACCACGTCGCCGCGCTGTTCCGTGTGCACCGTCAAGGACATACGCCAGACCTCCTGTTATCGGTGGAACGTTATCCCACCGGGCAAGGAGTAGCAGAACGGGAGCCGGGATCCGGTGCCACCGGTCATACCGTTGCCATGCGGCAAGTAGCTGACGGTGTTGCGGTGATAGAGTCCGCCGGGTCCAGGTCGAGGGGGGTTGCCATGGCGCTGAGCGCCGAGGAGAGCGGTCGACTGGCCGATCTGCTGACCGAGCACGCCGAGCGGGTCACACAGCGCTGGACCGAGATCGTCGCCGGTTCGTTGCGCGGCCGGCTCAGCCAGGCCGAGCTGCGCCGGCAGGTGCAGGAGCTGCACCAGAGCATGGTCACCGTGAGTGGTCACGGGGTCCTCGACCTCGAGGCGGAGCGTGCCGCCGAGCTGCGCGCCGTGCTGGCCGAGCTGTCCCGGGGCCGGGCCCGGCAGGGCTTCTCCGCCACCGAGACCGCGATCAGCGTGTTCGCGGTCAAGGACGTGCTGCTGGAACTGATGGAGGAGAACGGCGGGGCGGCGAGCCTGCGCGACTACGTCGCCTTCTCCGGCCTGGTCGACCAGATGGGCCTGTTCACCTTCGAGAGCTTCGTCCGCACCCGGGAGAGCCTCATCGCCGACCAGGCGGAGCAGCTGCTGGAGCTCTCCACCCCGGTGGTGAAGCTCTGGGAGGGCGTGGTCGCCGTGCCGCTGGTCGGCACGCTCGACTCGGCCCGGGCCCAGGTGGTGATGGAGCGGCTGCTGCAGACCCTGGTCGACACCGGCTCGCCGTACGCGATCATCGACATCACCGGCGTCCCGGCGGTGGACACCCAGGTCGCCCAGCACATCCTGAAGACCGTGGTGGCCGCCCGACTGATGGGGGCCGACTGCATCATCTCCGGCATCCGCCCGCAGATCGCGCAGACCATCGTGGCCCTCGGCATCGAGTTCGGCGACATCGCCACCAAGGCCAGCCTGGCCGACGCGCTGCGGCACGTCCTGCGGCTGACCGGCGTGGAGACCGGTCGCCGGCAGCTCCGCCGGGAGGCGTGATGGAGCGGGTGCCGATCCTCAAGATCGGCGACATCCTGCTGGTCTCCATCCAGGTCGACATGTCCGACCAGACAGCGGTCCAGCTCCAGGAGGACCTGGCCGAGCGGATCGTCGCCACCGGCAGCCACGGCGTGATCATCGACATCACCGCGCTGGACATCGTCGACTCGTTCGTCGGCCGGATGCTCTCCACCATCGCCTCGATCTCCAAGGTGCTGGACGCCGAGACGGTGGTCGTCGGGATGCGGCCGGCGGTGGCCATCACGCTGGTGGAACTCGGCCTGTCGCTGAACGGCATCCGGACGGCGCTCAACGTCGAACGGGGCATGGAACAGATCGCGGCCGCCCGCGCCGACGAGTCCGAGATCGAGTTCGACGACGAACCGGACGCCGAGACGACGGCCTCGGCATGACCACCGGCATCGACCTGGGCCACCCGCAGGCGCAGGCGATCCAGAGCGACGAGGACGTGGTGCGCGTCCGGCAGCTGGTGCGGACGGTGGCGGTGGCCGCCAAGCTCTCCCTGGTCGACCAGACCAAGCTGGTCACCGCGGCCAGCGAGCTGGCCCGCAACACCCTGGTCTACGGCGGTGGCGGCGCGGTCGAGGTGAGCGTGGTGGACAACGGCCGCCGGCGGGGCGTCCGGATCCTCTTCGCCGACTCCGGGCCGGGCATCGCCGACCTCGACCTGGCGCTCACCGACGGCTACACCACCGGCGGTGGGCTGGGCCTCGGGCTCAGCGGCGCGCGCCGGCTGGTCGACGAGTTCGACATCCAGACCGCGGCGGGTGCGGGCACCCGGGTGACGGTCACCAAGTGGTCCCGATGACCGAGGACGCCGTCCCGGACCGCGGCGTCTGGTTCCGGGTGGAGACCAGCAGCGCGGCCAGCGCCGTACGGCGGGCCGCCGAACGCCTGGCCCGGCAGTTGGGGATGGGCGAAGCCGGTACCGCCGACCTGGCCATCGTTGCCGCCGAGCTGACCAGCAACCTGGTCAAGCACGCGGAGGAGGGCAACCTGCTGCTCCGCCCGGTGCGGCGCGAGGGCGAGGCCGGCGTGGAACTGGTGGCCGTCGACTCGGGGCCCGGGATGGCCGACCTGACTCTCTCCTCCCGCGACGGGCACTCCACCACCGGCACCCTCGGCATCGGGCTCGGGGCGATCGTCCGGCAGGCGACCTGGTTCGACGGCTACTCCCGGCCCGGCCGGGGTACGGTGCTCGCCGTGCAGCTCTGGCCCGGTCAGTCGGACGCCGAGCGGCCCTGGGTCGGCGGCCTGACCCGGCCGTTGACCGGCGAGTCGGTCAGCGGCGACGCGTTCGCCGCGCGGGTGGTCGAGGGCCGGCACCAGGTGCTCGTCTGCGACGGCCTGGGGCACGGCCCGCTGGCGTCCGCCGCCTCCGACGCCGCCCTGGCCGCGTTCCGCGCCGCCCCGCCCGGGCCGCCGGCCGCCGTGGTCCGGCACCTGCACGGGGCGATGTCGCACACCCGGGGCGCCGCGCTCGCGGTCGCCGAGCCGGATCCGGCGGCCGGTGTGCTGCACTACAGCGGGCTCGGCAACATCTCCGCCGCCGTGGTCGGCGGGGACGGCCGCCGTCGAGGTCTGGTCTCGCTGCCCGGCATCGCCGGGCACCAGCGCCCGGCGGTGCGGGAGTACGACTACCCCTTCGATGCCGACGCGCTGCTGGTCATGCACAGCGACGGGGTGGCCGACCGCTGGCAGCTCGCCGATTACCCCGGGCTGGCAGAGCGGTCGCCGCTGGTGATGGCCGCGACGCTGCTACGCGACGCCGGCGTCCGCCGCGACGACGCCTGCGTCCTGGTCGCCCGGGCATGGACGTGAGTGATTCGGCCCCGCTGCTGCAGTTGGCGCTGCGGGTGGAGCACGACATCTTCCTGGTGCGCCAGCGCGGCCGGGAGGTGGCGGCCGTCGTCGGGCTGGAGCACCAGGACCAGGTCCGGATGGCCACCGCGCTCAGCGAGGTGGCGCGGGACCTGCTGCGTACCTCCGGCGGAGCCGACGTGACGTTCCGCCTGACCGATGACGCCGATGTCGGTAGGCGTCAGCTGCGGGTGGACCTCGCCCCGGTGACCCCGCTGCCCGACGGCCGGTACGAGCCGGAGTCGGCAGCGGTGGCGCGGCTGGTGGACAAGTTGGGCGTGGTCACCGGGAAGGGGGATACGGTCGTGATGATGTCCCGACGTGTCCCGGTCGCCGCCCCCACGCTGACGCCGGAGCGTCTCGCCGAGATCCGTGCCGAGCTCGCGCGCAGCGCTCCGGGCAGCGCCGTGGACGAACTCGCCGCGCAGAACCAGCAGCTGATCGCCGCGCTGGACGAGGTACGCAGCCAGCGCGACGAGCTGGCGGTGCTGAACGACGAGTTGCAGGAGACCAACCGCGGTGTGATGGCGCTCTACAACCAGCTCACCGAGGAGCTGGAGGAGACCAACCGCGGCGTGGTGGCGCTCTACGCCGAGCTGGACGAGAAGTCGGCCCAGCTGCGCGCGGCGAGCGAGTCGAAGAGCCGGTTCCTGGCCAACGTCAGCCACGAGCTGCGCGCCCCGGTCACCGCGATCATGGGGCTGGGCCGGCTGCTGGCCGACTCCGCGTCCGACCCGCTCACCGCCGAACAGGCCCGCCAGGTCGGGCTGATCCGCTCCTCGGCGGCCGACCTGCTCGCGTTGGTCAACGAGCTGCTCGACCTGGCCAAGGCGGAGTCGGGCCGGATCGAGCCGGACTGGACCGAGGTGGACCTGCGACCCGTCTTCGGCCAGCTGCGCGGCACGTTGCGGGCCCTGGCCACCGGGCCCGACGTCGCGCTGGTGGTGGAGGAGCCGCCCACGCCGGCCACGCTGCGCACCGACGAGGTGCTGCTCGGCCAGGTGCTGCGCAACCTGCTGCACAACGGGCTCAAGTTCACCCAGCGCGGTGAGGTGCGGCTGCGGGCGCGGCGGGAGGGCGACCGCTGGCTGCTGTCGGTCAGCGACACCGGGCCGGGAATCCCGGAGGAGCTGCACGGACGGATCTTCGAGGAGTTCTACCAGGTGCCGGGCGCGACCCGGGTCGGCGGCACCGGCCTCGGTCTGCCGTACGCCCGGCGGCTCGTGACGCTGCTCGGCGGCACCCTGGAGCTGGCCAGCGAGCCGGGCCGGGGCAGTACGTTCACCGTCACCCTGCCCGTGGGCGGAGCGTGACGGTGGAGGGCGGCCCGGCGACCGTACTGGTGGTCGACGACAGTCGCACCAAGCGGTACCTGCTGGTCAGCTGGCTGAGCCGGGCCGGGTTCACGGTGCTGGAGGCGGAGAACGGCGGCGAGGCGCTGGCCCGGGTCGAGGCGGAGCCGATCGACCTGGTGGTGCTCGACGTACGGCTGCCCGACCTGAGCGGCTACGAGGTCTGCGAGCGGATCAAGGCCGCGCACCCGGCGATAGCGGTGATCCACGTGTCCGCGCACGCGGTGGACGTGCGGGACCGCGCGCAGGGCCTGACCCGCGGCGCGGACTCGTACCTGGCGGAGCCGATCGAGCCGGAGGAACTGGTTGCCACCGCGCACGCGGTGCTGCGTTACTACCGGGCCCGGCAGCGGGCCGAGTTCCTGGCCGAGCGGCTGCTCGGGCTGGCCGACACCACCGTGGCGGTGCACTCGGCACAGAACTTCACCCGGCTGCTCGAAGAGGCGGCGGCCGGTGCCGCGCAGATCTTCAAGAGCCCGGCCGCGGTGGTGGCGGAGACCTTCGACGGCGACTGCCTGGCCGGGGTGGCCTCCGGGCCGGACGCCGAGGCGGTGATCGTCCCGTGGATCGTGGACGACACCGGGGTGCCCACCGGGTCGACCGTCCGGGTGCAGGACCCGGCGGGCTGGGACCTGCTCGGGTGGCCGGCCGGGGACACCGTGACGGTGGCCGCCGCCCGGCTGCGCGACGACCGGCCGCCGCTCTACGTCGTGGTGCCCACCAGCACCCAGACCTACCGCACGCCGGTGCTGGTGCAGCTCGCCCAGTCCGTCGCCGCGGCGGTGGAGGCGCAGCGCTCGTTCGACGAGGAACACCGGATCGCTGTCACCCTCCAGCGCAGCCTGCTGCCCCAGCGGATCCCCGAGGTCAACGGGCTCGACCTGGCCGTCCGCTACGAGCCGGCGAGCGCGCGGACCGAGGTGGGCGGCGACTTCTACGAGCTGGTCATGCTGGACGGGCACCTGCTGCTGGCGATCGGTGACGTGGCGGGCCACTCGCTGCACGCGGCGACCGTGATGGCCGAGCTGCGGCACGCGGTGCGGGCGTACGCGGTGGAGGGGCACCAGCCGGGCGAGATCCTGCACCGGGTCAACGAGCTGATGCGGACACTGCTGCCGAACGAGCTGGCCACCATCTGCGTGCTGCTGCTGCACCCGCCCACCGGACG
The DNA here is from genome assembly GCF_900090235.1 of Micromonospora echinaurantiaca. Lineage (NCBI taxonomy): Bacteria > Bacillati > Actinomycetota > Actinomycetes > Micromonosporales > Micromonosporaceae > Micromonospora > Micromonospora echinaurantiaca. The sequence goes on from NZ_LT607750.1 coordinate 6,677,896, forward strand.
GGTCCGGCTGGCCAGCGCCGGCCACCTGCCGCCGCTGCTGGTCGTCGACGGCAAGGTCGAGTTCGTACAGCACCACGCCCCGCTGCTCGGGGTCCGCGCGCAACGTCCGGCCGACCTGGAGTTCGTGCTGCCGGCCGGGGCGACCCTGGTCTTCTACACCGACGGGCTGATCGAGCGCCGGGACGCCACCATCGACGAGGGCCTGGCCGCGCTGGCCGCCTGCGCCGCCGAGGTCGAGGACGACCTGGACCGGTTCTGCCAGCGGCTGCTGGTCCAGCTGGCGCCGTCGGAGATCCAGGACGACGTCGCCGTGGTGGCGCTGCGCCGCCGCTGACCCGAGCCCGCGGCCGGCCCGTGCCGCGCTCGCGGCTCGGCCCGGACGGTCACCGGGTCGCGGGGCCGCGCCGCTCCGGTCAGCTGACCGAGCGGGCGTAGGCCGCGGGGGAGACGCCGGTGACGGCGGTGAACTCGCGGACCAGGTGGGCCTGGTCGCTGTAGCCGAGGTCGGCGGCGAGGGCCGCCCAGTCGAGCGGCCCGCCGGCCGCCTGCTCGATGGCCTCCTGGAGCCGGTAGCGCCGGATCACCCACTTCGGGCTCACCCCGACGTGGTCCAGGAAGAGCCGTTGCAGCCGCCGGGTGGAGACGTCGTGCCGGGCGGCGAAGTCATCCACCCGCACCAGGCTCCGGTCGGTGCGGATCTCCTCGACCAGCGAGATCACCTCCTCGGTGACCGGGTCCGGTTCGGGCGACCAGCCGGTGAGCAGGTCGTCCAGGGCACGGCGGCGCTCGGCGTCCGTACCGGCGCAGCGGCCGGACCCGGCCGGCCCGCCGGCGGCGGGTGGCCAACGGTCGGCGAGGTCGGCGAACGGCCAGCGCCGGCCGGTGAGTTCGGCGACCGGCCGGCGCCAGAAGGGATGGAAGCCGCCCGGCCGGAACTGCACGCCGCTGACCCGCCCGGTGTCGCGCAGCGTGATCGAGAAGAGTTTCAGCCCGACGCCGGCCACCTCGGCCCGCTCGGGCCCGGCGCCGTCCCGCTGGAAGACCACGTTGACCGCGGGGTGCGGCACGACGTGCTGCACGAAGGGTTCGGTCAGCTCCCAGTCGACGAACCAGTAGTGCTCGACCCACGGGCGGAGCGCCACGGCGGGCAGGTGCCGGCGGAAGCGGACCTGCCGCAGCAGCCGGGCCGGGTCCAGGATGCCCCGGCTGTCCCGTCGCGGCTGCTGTCGCATTTCTTCAAGACCGCCCTCATACGCTGGCTTTATGGCTACCCAGACTAGTGATCTGCTGGCAGCGGCAGCGCCGCGGACCGTCGCGGTGGTCCGCGCCGTCGCCGACGAACAACTACACGTGCCCACCCCGTGCAGCGATTACACGGTGCGCGACCTGCTCAACCACCTCTACCAGGTGGTGGTGAACTTCCAGGAGCTCGCCGCGAAGCGGAGCGTGCAGTGGGCCGACAAGCCCGACCATCTCAGCGAGGGCTGGCGGGACCGGTTCGAGGTGGAGACGCGGCGGTTGGTCGACGCCTGGTCCGACCCGGCCAGCCTGGAGGGCGTCTCGCCGGGGATGGGCATGCCGCAGGCCGTGATCGGCGGCATGGTGCTGCTGGACCTCACCGTGCACGGCTGGGACCTCGCCGTGGCCACCGGCCAGTCGTACCGACCGGCGCCGGAGGTGGTGCCGGCACTGCACGAGCTGGTGGAGCAGTTGGCCCCGCAGGCCCGGCAGATGGGCGTCTTCGCCGAGCCGGTGCCGACCGACGCCGGCCTGCCCGACCTCGACCGGCTGCTCGGCCTGACCGGCCGGGATCCCGCCTGGACCGCCTCGGCCTGACCGGCCGCGGCCTGACCGCCCTCCGAGGCCCGCGCGGCACCCGTCCGCGCGGGCTTCGTTGACAACGACTATTCGCTCAGTGAATAGTGGCGGACGTGTCCACTCCGCACGTCCTGCTCGGGCTGCTCGCCACCGGCACCAAGCACGGCTACGAGCTCAAGCGCGCGCACGACGAGCGGTTGCCCCGGGCCCGTCCGCTGGCCTTCGGGCAGGTCTACGCGACGCTCGGCCGGCTGCAACGTGACGGGTTGGTGGCGGCGGCCGGGCAGGAGCGCCAGGGCGGCCCGGAGCGCACCGCGTACGAGCTGACCGAGCAGGGGCGCGCCGCGCTCGACCGGTGGCTGGGCGCGGTCGAGCCACCGATGCCGTACGTCACCAGCACGCTCTTCGCCAAGGTCGTGGTGGCCCTGCTGGTGGCCGACGTGGACCGGGCCCGGGCCTACCTGGTCGCCCAGCGCGGGGCGCACACCGAACGACTGCGGGAGCTGACCGCGGTCAAGACGTCGCCGTCGGCCACCCTCGACGACGCCGTGGCGGCCGATTACGCCATCGCTCACCTCGACGCCGATCTCCGGTGGTTGCGCACCACCCTCGACCGGGTCGCCGACTGGCACCGGGAGGTGCACTCGTGACGCAACTTCAGGCTCGCGCAGTGGTCAAGGCGTACGGGCCGACGCCCGCCCTGCGCGGCGTCACGCTCGACGTGGCCGATGGGGAGATCGTCGCCGTCACCGGGCCCAGCGGCTGCGGCAAGTCCACCCTGCTGCACTGCCTCGCCGGGATCCTGCGGCCGGACGCGGGCGAGGTGAGCTGGCGGGGCGAGCGGATCGACACCTGGTCCGAGGCGGCCCGGTCCCGGCTGCGTCGCACCGAGTTCGGGGTGCTGTTCCAGTTCGGTCAGCTCGTCGCCGAGCTGACGGCGGCGGAGAACGTCGCGCTTCCGCTGCTTCTCGCCGGCACGGGGCGGCGAGAGGCGCGGACCGCGGCGCTCACCTGGCTGGACCGGTTCGGGGTGGCCGAGGTGGCCGACGCCCGGCCGGGCGAGATGTCCGGTGGCCAGCAGCAGCGCTGTGCCACCGCCCGCGCGCTGGTCACCGAGCCCCGGGTGCTCTTCGCCGACGAGCCGACCGGCGCGCTGGACACGCTCGCCGGCGAACAGGTGCTCACCCAGCTGGTCCGGCTGGCCCGCCAGCAGGGCACCGCGGTGGTGCTGGTCACCCACGAACCGCGGATCGCCGCGTACGCCGACCGCGAGGTGGTCCTGCGCGACGGCATGGTGGACCACACCGGGCTGGGGCTCGACGTGCCGCTGGCCGGCGGTCACCGGTGAGGCCGGCGACGCTGCTCCGGCTGGCGCTGGCCGGCACCCGCACCGACACCGCCCGGGTGGTGCTGACCGGGCTCAGCGCCGCGCTGGCCACCCTCGCCGTGCTGGCCGCGCTGACCGTGCTGGCCATCCCGGAGGTGCCGGGCGACCCATGGGCGCAGGCCGAGCAGTACCGCAACAACCTGCTGCGTGAGCCGGGGCTGCGGGGCGGCACCGCGTTCGCGTTGTTGCTGCTCACCATCCCGGTGCTGGCGCTGGCCGGGCAGTGCGCCCGGCTGGGCGCACCGGCCCGGGACCGCCGGCTGGCCGCGCTCCGGCTGGCCGGCGCCACCCCGGGCCAGGTGACCCGGGTGGCCGTGTCCGAGACCGGGCTGGCCGCCCTGCTCGGCACGCTCGCCGGGCTCGCGGTCCATCTCGGCGGGCGCCAGCTGCTGCACCGCCCGGACGAGCGGGGTCTGCTCGCGCTCCCCACCGACGTGCTGCCGCCGGTCGGCGCACTGGTCGCGGTGGTGCTCGGGCTGCCGCTGGTCGCGGCGGCGGCCACCGCGCTGCTGCTGCGCCGGGTCACCACCACGCCCTTCGGGGTGGTCCGGCGCACCGGCCAGCGGCGTGGACCGCGACCCTGGCCCGGTCTCCTGATCGGGCTGGGCCTGGCTGCCGGCGTGGGCGCCCTGCCGCTGCTGCGCACGGGTGACGGCCTTGGGAGCGGGGCGGCCCGCTGGCTGGTGCCCACGGTCGTGCTCGGGGGCGGGTTCGCCGCCGTGCTCGGCGTGGTGCTCGGCACCGGCTGGATCTCGTACGTCTCGGGGCGGCTGCTGCACCGGCTCGCCCGCCGCCCGGCGATGCTGCTGGCGGCCCGGCGGCTGATGGCCGACCCGTGGGCCGGCAGCCGGACCTTCGCCGCCCTGCTCGCCGCAGTGGTCTTCGGGGCGGGCGCCGCGGCTCAGCGGGCCTACTTCGCGCTCAGCGACCGGGTGCAGCGCCAGGAGCACCGGCTGGTCGGCCTCGACGAGGGCGCGAACCCGTTCTACCTGCGCACGATGAATCTGGTCGACCTGGCCGTGGCGGTGGCCGTGACGATCGCCGCCGGCGGCCTGCTGGTCGCGCTGGTCGAGGGCATCGTCGCCCGCCGCCGGGCGTACGCGGCGCTGGTGGCGGGCGGGGTGCCGCGGAGCGTCGTCGGCCGGTCCATCGCCTGGCAGGCGCTGGTGCCGGCCGTCCCAGCGATCCTGGTCGCGATGACCGTCGGGCTGCTGCTCGGCCGAGCCTGGTCCGGCCCGGTCTCCACGGGCACGGTCAGCGGGATGGTCTGCGACGCCGGGCCGGAGCTGTGCGCGGACCCGGCCACCCGGGCGCGGTACGAACGTCTGGTCGAGCCGGTCCGCCGCCAACTCACGCCCGACGTACCGCTGGAGCAGTTGGCGCTGCTCGGCGCGGGCGCGCTGGCCGCGGTGCTGGTCACCGTCGGTGTCGGTCTGCTCTTCCTGCGGTCCAGCACAGCGGTGGAGGAGCTGCGGACGACCTGACGCGGTGTAACGCCCGACGGTGCCGGGGCGCTGTCAGCACCGGAAGGCCCGGTCCTCGGGCCCGCGCCCGGATCGGATCGGGCGCGCGTGGCAGCGGGAGAGTGCACCAGATGCGGAACCAGCCGGGCGAGCCGACGCCGGTGTTCGTGGACGGCACCGGCCGACGCCGACGGGTCACCGTCATCGCCGGCAGCGCCATGGGCGTCGGGCTGCTGGCCAGCCTGGCGTTGATCCTCGCCGGCCTGTTCCTGGACACCTCGGTGTCGGTCCCCGGCTGGTCCGACGACCGGCCGCCGGCGGGCGTCGACGGCCGCGCCGAGCTCGGGGAGGCCTCCCTGATCACGCCGGGCCCGTCGCCGGTGACCAGCACCTCGGCGCCGGCGCCGACCGGCTCGCCGACGACCGGCGTGCGGCCCACCTCGGTCCCGTCCGCAGCGCACCCCACCGCCTCGGACCACCCCGGGCTGGGCGACGAGCGGCGCGAGAACACCGGGAAGCCGTCGAAGTCGCCGGGCAAGCCGAGGTAACGGTGGCGCGACACGTCGCCCGCCGGGACCCGCGGGCGCACTGGATCCTGCTCCTGCTCGGGCTGGTGCTGCTGCTGGCCGCGCTCACCCTGAACGGCCTGGTGACCGGGCTGGCCGGCGGTTCCGGCCCGGCGGGCGGCGGCGCGGGCGCCGGCGCGGCGGCCGGCGTGCCGAAGCAGGTCACCTCCGGAGGCCCGGTGCTGCGGCTGGACCGGCCCGAGCCGGTCGACCGCACGCTGCCGGACCGGACCATCGCGCTCACCTTCGACGACGGACCGGACCCGCGCTGGACCCCGCAGGTGCTCGACGTGCTGCGCCGGCACCGCGCCCACGCCACCTTCTTCGTGGTCGGCGCCCGGGTCAACGAGCACCCGGACCTGGTCCGGCGGATCCTCGACGAGGGACACGAGATCGGCTCGCACACCTTCACCCACGCCGACCTCGGCGGCGCACCGCAGTGGCGGCGGGACCTGGAACTCTCGCTGACCCGCAAGGCGGTCGCCGCTGCCACCGGCCGGGAGGTGACCCTGCTCCGGCCGCCGTTCTCGTCCAGCCCGCAGGCGTTGACCGGGCCGGAGTACGCGGCGCTGCGCGCCGCCGCCGGCAGCGGCCACGTCGCGGTGCTCGCCGACCGGGACACCAAGGACTGGCAACGCCCTGGGGTGCCGGCCATCGTCGAGGCGGCCACCCCGGCGAAGGGGCGGGGCGCGGTGGTGCTGATGCACGACGGCGGCGGCGACCGGGCCCAGACGGTCGCCGCGCTGGACCGGCTGCTGCCCGAGCTGACCGGGCAGGGCTACCGGTTCACCACCGTCTCGGCCGGCATCGACGCGCCCGGGTCGATGCTGCCGGCCGCCGCGAGCAGCCGCTGGAGCGGCACCGCGCTGCGCTGGGCCCAGCTCGGCGCCGGTGGGCTGGCCACGGCGATGAACGTGCTGCTCGGGATCGCGTTGGTGCTGGGGGTGGCCCGGCTGGCCGTCCAGGTGGTCTGTGCCCAGCGGCACGTGCGGCGGGTCCGCCGGCCGAAGCACCGCCGGCCGCCGGTCACCGTGCCGGTCTCGGTGATCGTGCCGGCGTACAACGAGGCGGCCAACATCGCGGCGACCGTCCGGTCCCTGGTGGCCAGCGCCTATCCGGCGCTGGAGGTGATCGTGGTCGACGACGGCTCCACCGACGGCACAGCGGACATCGTGGAGCGGATGCGGCTGCGCGGGGTGCGGGTCCTGCGGCAGGCCAACGCCGGGAAGCCGGCGGCGCTGAACACCGGGATCCGGGCCGCCCGGGCCGACCTGCTGGTGCTGGTGGACGGCGACACGGTGTTCCAGCCGGACACCGTGTACCGGCTGGTGCAGGGCTTCGCCGACCCGACCGTGGGCGCGATCTCCGGCAACACCAAGGTCGCCAACCGGCGCCGGCTGCTCGGCCGGTGGCAGCACCTGGAGTACGTGATCGGCTTCAACCTCGACCGCCGGATGTATGACGTGCTGGAGTGCATGCCGACCATCCCGGGCGCGATCGGCGCGTTCCGCCGGCAGGTGCTGCTCGCCGTCGGCGGGGTGCCCGCGGACACCCTCGCCGAGGACACCGACCTCACCATGCGGGTACTGCGGGCCGGCTGGCGGGTGGTCTACGAGGAGGCGGCGATCGCCTGGACCGAGGCGCCGTCGTCGCTGCGTCAGCTCTGGCGGCAGCGCTACCGCTGGTGCTACGGCACCATGCAGGCGATGTGGAAGCACCGGCACGTGCTGCGCGAGCGGGGCGCCGGCGGCAAGCTCGGCCGGCGCGGCCTGCCGTACCTGGCCGTGTTCCAGCTCGTGCTGCCGCTCACCGCGCCGGCGGTGGACGTCTTCGCCCTCTACGGCCTGCTCTTCCTGCCCTGGTCGTCGCTCGCCCTGGCCTGGGCCGGGCTGCTGCTGCTCCAGGCGCTCACCGCCGGCTACGCGCTGCGGCTGGACCGGGAGCGGCTCGGGCCGCTGTGGAGCCTGCCGTTGCAGCAACTGGTCTACCGCCAGGTGATGTACCTGGTGGTGGTGCAGTCGGTGGTCACGGCGGTGATCGGCAACCGGCTCCGCTGGCAGCGCATGGTCCGCACCGGCGAGGCAGCCGCCCTCGTCACCGGCCGCTCCGCCTGACCCCGCCTCCCCGCATCCCGCACGTACCGAGAAAGAGTGGCCGCTCTTCGCGGAATGGCCACTCTTTCTCGGTACGAGCGCGGTTGTAGTGGGCCGGGCGGGTCAGGTGGGGGCGTCGAAGAGGCCGGTGGACCAGGAGATGGCCAGGCCGACGAGGGCCGAGCAGCAGCAGACCAGCAGCGCGGCGGCGACCACGCCGAGGACCAGCCAGGCCGGTCCGCGCCGGGACACCGGCTGCTCCGCCGGAGCCTCCGGACCGGGCGGCTCCGCGTCCGCCCGGTCGTCGTCGAGGGTCATCGCGGACGCCTCAGGCGCGGCCCAGCCGGTCGAGGATCCAGGCGTTGATGAACGCCTCCTCCTTCCAGGCGTCGTACCGGCCGCTCGGTCCACCGTGGCCGGCGCCCATCTCGGTCTTCAGCAGGTAGTCGCCCTGCGGTGCGGTGGCCCGCAGCCGGGCGATCCACTTGGCCGGCTCGTGGTAGAGCACCCGGGTGTCGTTCAGGCTGGTCACCGCGAGGATGGCCGGGTAGTCCCGGGCCGCCACGTTCTCGTACGGCGTGTAGGACTTCATGTACGCGTACACCTCGGGGTCGTCGAGCGGGTTGCCCCACTCCTCCCACTCGGTGACGGTCAGCGGCAGCGACGGGTCGAGGATCGAGGTGAGCGCGTCCACGAACGGCACCTGCGCGACGATGCCGGCGAACGCGTCCGGGGCGATGTTGGCCACCGCGCCCATCAGCAGCCCACCCGCCGAGGCGCCCCGGGCGACCAACCGGTCGCTGGCCGTCCAACCCGTCTTGACCAGGTGCCGGGCGCAGGCCACGAAGTCGGTGAAGGTGTTCTTCTTGGCCAGCAGCTTGCCCTGGTCGTACCAGCGGCGGCCAAGCTCGCCGCCGCCTCGGGTGTGCGCCACCGCGAAGACCACCCCGCGGTCGAGCAGGGAGAGCCGGGCCACCGAGAACCAGGGGTCCATGCTCGCCTCGTACGAGCCGTAGCCGTACAGCTCGCAGGGCGCGGAACCGTCGCGCGGGGTGCCCTTGCGGCAGACCAGCGAGATCGGCACCCGGGTGCCGTCGTCGGCCAGCGCCCAGTCCCGGTGCTGCTCGTAGTCGGCCGGGTCGTACGGCCGCCCGTCCGGCCCGGGCAGCACCGGCTTCCGCTTGCGCAGCACCATCTGCCGGGTGACCAGGTCGTAGTCGTAGATCGAGTCGGGCGTGACCAGCGAGGTGTAGCGCAGCCGCAGCTGGGTGGTGCGGTACTCCGGATTGGCGTCCAGGCCGACGCTGTAGATCGGTTCCGGGAAGTCGATGTCGTACCGGTCGCCGCCGCCGACCGGCAGCACCCGCACCCCGGTCAGCCCGTTGCTGCGCAGCGAGACGACCAGGTGGTCAGCGAACGCGTCCACCGACTCCAGCCGGGTGCCGGGCTGGTGCTCGATCAGCGGCACCCAGTCGCCCGGCGCGTCCGCCGAGGTGTACGCCAGCGCGAAGTCCTCCGCGCCGTCGTTGTGCAGGATCAGGAACCGGTGTCCGTGGTGCTCGACCGAGTACTCCACACCCTGCCGCCGGGGCGCGATGACCGCCGGCGCGCCGGTGGGGTTGCCGGCCGGGATGACCCGTACCTCGCTGGTCACCTTGCTGGCGATGTCGATCAGGATGAACCGCTCCGAGCGGGTCAACTCGACCCCGACCCAGAACCGCTCGTCGTCCTCCTGGTGCACCACCACGTCGTCGCCCGCGGCCGAGCCGATCACGTGCCGCCAGACCCGGTGTGGCCGCCACGCGTCGTCTACCGTCAGGTAGAACAGCACCGACGCGTCGGCGGACCAGGCGGTGCCGTAGAAGGTGCCGGGGATCTCGTCGGGGAGCAGTTCGCCGGTGGTCAGGTCCTTCACCCGCAGGGTGAACCGCTCGTCCCCGGAGAAGTCCGTCGAGTACGCCAGCCAGCGCCCGTCCGGGCTGACGTCGAAGGCGCCGAGCGCGAAGAAGTCGTGCCCCTCGGCGAGCAGGTTGCCGTCGAGCAGCACCTCCTCGCCGTCCAGCGGGGCGCCGTCGGCGCTGACCGGCGGCTCGGTCTCGCCGTCGCGGACCGCCCGGCGGCAGTGCACGCCGTACTGCTGGCCCTCGACCGTGCGGGTGTAGTACCAGTGGCCGCCCTTGCGGGTCGGCACCGACAGGTCGGTCTCCTGGGTGCGCCGGCGGGTCTCCTCGAACAGCTCCGCGCGCAGCCCGGCCAGGTGGGCGGTGCGCGCCTCGGTGTACGCGTTCTCCGCGGTCAGGTAGGCGATCGTCGCCGGATCGTCCTTGCCGGCGAGCCAGGCGTACTCGTCGACGACGGTGTCGCCGTGGTGGGTGCGCTCGCTGGGCACCCGCTTCGCCACGGGAACGGAAGTCTCGGTGGTCACGGCGTCACGTTACCGGCCGGCCGCCGTCCGTCGCCCGATTAGGCGACGCGTCACCACCGGCTTTCGAACACATGTACGATGACCGGCATGGCGGCTGCAGCGAGTTCCACCGATCGACCCGGAGCCCTCGACATCACCCGGCGGTTGACCGAGATCTGCGGCCCGCCGTTCGCCCGCTTCGCCGGCCCCGCCGACGAGGTCGCCGGCCGCCCGGCCCGCTGGGTCGCCGTGCCCGGCCGCCCGGCCGCCGCCGCCGAGGTGCTCCGGCTGGCCGCTCGGCACGACCTGACGGTGGTGTCCCGGGGCGCCGGCACCAAGATCGACTGGGGCGCCGCGCCCGACCGGGTCGACATCCTGCTCGACACCGGCCGGCTCGCCGGGATCGGCCACGAGCCGGTGGGGGCGCCGACGGCCGAGGTCGGTGCGGGCACCCCGCTCCGGGCCGTACAGGCCACCCTGGAGCGCACCGGGCAGCGGCTGGCGCTGGACGCGCCCTCGCCCGGGGCGACCCTCGGCGGGGTGCTCGCCGCCGGCGAGGCCGGGCCGCTGCGGCACCGCCACGGCACCCCCTGCGACCAGTTGGTCGGCCTGCGCTACCTCGACGCCGACGGCGAACTGGTCAGCGCCGGCGGTGGCGCGCCGGGGCTGGAGCTGGCCCGGCTGCTCTGCGGCTCGCAGGGGGCGCTCGGCGTGCTGGTCTCGGCGACGTTGCGGGTGCAGGCCGCCCCGGCGCGCCGGGTTTGGGTCACCCGTCCGGTGTGGACTCCGCTGGAGGTGCACGACCTGGTGCGTACGCTGCTCGCCGCCCGGCTCGACCCGGCCGCCGTCGAGCTGGATCTGCCGGCCGGCGCGGGATCCCGGCCGGTGCCGCGCGGCCGGGCCGCGGCGATGGCGCGTCATCCGTCCATGACGGGGCGCGCGTCGACCGGCCCGGCCGCTGCCGGCAGCCTGGCGGTGCTCCTCGAAGGCGGCCCAGCGGACGTGGTCGAGCGGTCCGAGCGGCTGGTGGCGCTCTTCGGCGACGGGTCGGCCACCCAGCAGGCCGCGCCGGGGTGGTGGCGGCGCTACCCGTTCGCCCCGGGCGACACCGCCCTGCGCATCGAGGTGCCGATCACCGACCTGCACGCCGCCGTCTACGCGCTGCGCGACGCGGCCGGCGCCCCGGTGCCGGTCCGCGGCTCGGCCGGGCTGGGCGTGGTGCACGCCGCCCTGCCCGGGGCGCTGCCCGCCGACCGGGTCGCCGCGATCCTCGCCGCGGTACGCGGGGTGCTGCTCGCCCGCAAGGGCCGGTGCGTGGTGCTCGCCGCGCCGGCGCCGGTGCGACGGGCGGTCGACCTGTGGGGCGAGCTGGCCGGGCTGGCCCGGCTGCGGGAAGCCAAGGAGCACCTCGACCCGCACCACCGGCTCGCCCCCGGCCGCCTCCCCGGCGGCTTGTGATCCGTCTGGCTCAGTCCAGCCACCAGCGGGTCAGCTCGGTGCCGGCCGGCGCGAAGCGCAGGGCGGTCACCGTCACCGCGGCGACGGTGACCGCCAGCAGTTGCCGCCGGGTCCGGCGCGGCGTCTCCGCCCGGTCCCGGATCAGCAGCAGAAGGGAGTAGCACGCCAGCAGCGGCACCGCGACCAGGCCGGCGAGGAAGAGCAGCGACACCGCCAGATAGAGCCAGGTGAACGGGTTAGCCACGGACATCCCGAAGGGCACCATGTCCTTCGGGTCGTACGCCCCGGTTGCCAGCTCGGCGGGGCCGACGCCGCCGGCGGCCATCCGGCCCAACCACATCCCGGTCACCACGACGGACGCGGTGACGAGGGCGAACTGCGCCGCGAGGACGGTGCGCAGCAGGGGCACCCGGCCGGGGGCGGTCTGCACGGCACTCGACATGCCACCAACCTAGCCCGCGCGGCCACGCCGAGCTGTCCCGCCGGACGGGTCGCTCGGCCGGCCGGTCAGCCGGCGTCGTTGCGAAGGACCAGGATGGCGATGTCGTCGCGGGGCGCCTCGCCGGAGAACCCGATCGCGGTGGACCGCAGCCGGGCCGCCACCACGTCCGCCGAGTAGCCGGCCAGCGGGGCGGCGGCGTCCCGGAGCCGGTCGGTGCCGAAGAGTTCCCGGCCGCGCCGGCGCTCGGTGACCCCGTCGGTGTAGAAGATCAGCGCGTCGCCGGGGTCGAGGGAGAGCTCCGCCGTCGGCGAGGCGATCGAGTCGAGCAGCCCGAGCGCGGTGCCGCCGGTGCCGACGAAGGTCGCGCCGCCGCCGGCACCCACCAGCACCGGCCGGTCGTGGCCGGCGAGGTGCAGCGAGACGTCGAGCTGGTCGCGCTCGCCGGGGCCGACGGCCGCCAGGGCCAGCGTGCAGTAGCGCCCACTGCCCCGCTCGACCAGTGTCTCGTTCAGCCGGGACAGCACCTCGGGCAGCGGCTTGCCGTCGCCGACCAGCACCCGGATCACGTCCCGGACCAGGCCGGTGACCGCGGCCGCCTGCACCCCCTTGCCGGAGACGTCGCCGACCACCACCAGCCAGCGCCCGTCGGGCAGCGGCAGCACGTCGTAGAAGTCGCCGCCGACGTCGGCGTCGTCGCCGGTCGGGACGTACTCGGCGGCGAAGCCGATGCCCTCGACCACGGGCAGCACCGGCGGCAGCAGCGACTGCTGGAGGGTCTGCGCCACCCGGCGGCGCTCGGCGTGGATCCGGGCGTTCTCGATGGCCAGCGCGGCACGGCGGGCCACGTCCTCCAGCACGGCGACCTCGTCCGGGTCGTGCCGGTGCCGCTGCGGCCGGCCCACCGCCAGGGTGCCGAGCCGCTGCCCGCGGGCGATCAGCGGCACCGCGAAGCCCTCCATCGGGGTGCCGAGCGGCGTCTGGGTGCCGTTGCGGGACGCCTCGCGCAGCCGGGCCTGGATCGAGTCCGGGCCGGTCTCCCGAAGCACCGCGTGCAGCTGCGGCAGCATCGACTCGTCGGCGTGGCTGGCGGCGGCCAGCCGCAGCCGGCCCCACTCGTCGGTGGTGTGCACCGCGCACCACTGGCCGAGCCGGGGCACCACCAGCTGCGGGATCAGCGCCATGGTCAACTCGACGTCCAGGGACTGGGCGAGCAGCTCGCTGGCCTCGGCGAGGAAGGTCAGCCAGGCCTGCCGGCGCACGTCCGCCCGGCGCAGCCGGTCGTTCTCCAGGTGCAGCGAGAGCCGCTCGGCCATCAGCGCCGCCAGCGGCCGGGCGTACGCCGAGGGCGCCGCGTCCAGCTCCAGCTCGCCGGCGTACGGCCGGTGCACGGTCAGCGGCACCCGGAGCAGCTCGTGGTCGGCCCGGGGCTGGCGGCCGTACCGGGCCAGCACCTGGGGGCCCTGCCCGTCGCCCCGGTCCAACCGGACCACGCCGCCGGTGGCGCCGACCATCTCGGCGACCCGGGTGAGCAGGCTCGTCGCGAAGTCGGGCAGCGGGTCCTCGGCGTACGGGTCGGGGCTGGTCTGCATCAGCTCGCTCATCGCGCCGGCGCTGGGCGCGGAGCTCTCCCCGGTGGTGCTCCCGCTCCCGCCATTGCCCGGCGTCGCCGCCTCCGCCCCCAAGGCCGCCGGCTCGTCGCCCGGCGCGTCGGGCCGGTCCAGCCGGAACCAGACGCCCTTCCCGCTGGGCAGGTAGGTGGTGCCCCACCGGCTGGCGAAGTGGTCGACCAGCAGCAGGCCCCGGCCACGCTCGGCGACCTCGGTGATCTCGGTGGCGTCGTTGCGGACGCCCACGGTCAGCTCGTCGACCGGGCCGGACGCGAAGTCCGACACCATCACGGTCAGCCCGGTACGGTCGGCGACGACCTCGATGTCCAGTTCGGTGCCGGCGTGCTCGACCGCGTTGGTGGAGAGTTCGGTGGTCAGCAGCAGCGCCTCGTTGAGCAGCTGGTCGAGATCCGCCTCGGCGAGCACCGACCGGACGACGGCCCGCGCGGCGGCGGGCGTACGCCGGTCGGCGGGCAGCCGGACCCGCCGGACATGCTCGTCCGGGCCCCCGGTCGTCGTGGGGCCTGCCTCCGCTGCCACCCCCGTATCCTCCACCGCCACCCGCCCGGTGCCAAGCCGATCCCCCGCCGGCCGGTCCCACCGACCGGGCCGCGGGCGGTCTCGCGGGGAGCGCCGCGCTCCGGACGGTCGGCTCGATCCCGGCGAAAGCGGGCGCCCGAGGCGGTGCGGGCGTGGCCGGGGCGGGACGGCGGCGAGCCCTCCGGGCTGGGCCCGGAGTGGTCCCGATCGGGTTGGCGCGGCGGGCCGGGCCGGGCGGCGGACGTCGGTTTGCGCGTGCCGAGCGGCCGCGCGACGTGGCGCTGGCCGAGCTCGCGGGCACAATGATGGGATGCCAACGTGCCGGCACGCACCGGTGGCCCCCGACGTGAGCGAGGAATGATGACCACGGCGAAACAGTCGGTAGCCGCGGACCAGACCGCGCCCGACCACGAGGCGGTCCTCGTCGAGCTGACCGAGGCGCTGCGGCGGGTGCGCCGCGGCGACCTGAAGGTCCGGCTGCCCAGGCGGGCGGGCCGGGCGGGCGAGGTGGCGGACGCCTTCAACGAGGTGGTCTCCCTCCAGGAGCGGCAGTACCTCGACCTGCGCCGGATCAGCCGGATCGTCGGCCGGGACGGCCGGCTCACCGAACGCCTCGACGACGAGGGGCTGGACGGCTCGTGGGCGGAGGGCCAGCGGGCGATCAACTCGCTGATCGACGACCTGGGCCGGCCGACCACCGAGATCGCCCGGGTGATCGTGGCGGTCGCCGACGGCGATCTCTCGCAGCACATGGCGCTGGAGATCGACGGCCGGCCGCTGCGCGGTGAGTACCTGCGCATCGGGCGCACCGTGAACACGATGGTCGACCAGCTCTCCTCGTTCGCCGACGAGGTGACCCGGGTGGCCCGCGAGGTGGGCACCGAGGGCAAGCTGGGCGGCCAGGCCGACGTCCGCGGCGTCGCCGGCACCTGGAAGGACCTCACCGACTCGGTGAACACCATGGCGTCGAACCTCACCGGCCAGGTGCGGTCGATCTCCCAGGTGGCGACGGCGGTGGCCAAGGGCGACCTGTCGCAGAAGATCACCGTCGGGGCGCGCGGCGAGGTGGCCGAGCTGGCCGACACGATGAACTACCTCACCGACACCCTGCGGCTCTTCGCCGAGCAGGTGACCCGGGTGGCCCGGGAGGTGGGCACCGAGGGCAAGCTGGGCGGCCAGGCGGAGGTGCCGAACGTCGCCGGCACCTGGAAGGACCTCACCGACAGCGTCAACTCGATGGCGTCGAACCTGACCAGCCAGGTGCGCAACATCGCCCATGTCTCCACCGCGGTGGCCCGGGGCGACCTGTCGCAGAAGATCACCGTGGCCGCCCAGGGCGAGATCCTGGAGCTCAAGGACACCATGAACACGATGGTGGACCAGCTGTCGTCGTTCGCCGACGAGGTGACCCGGGTGGCCCGTGAGGTGGGCACCGAGGGCAAGCTCGGCGGTCAGGCCCAGGTGCGCGGGGTCTCCGGCACCTGGCGCGACCTCACCGAGAACGTCAACCAGCTCGCCGGCAACCTGACCAGCCAGGTGCGCAACATCTCCCAGGTCTCCACGGCGGTGGCCAAGGGTGACCTGTCGCAGAAGATCACGGTCGACGCGCAGGGCGAGATCCTGGAGCTGAAGAACACCGTCAACACGATGGTGGACCAGCTGTCGTCGTTCGCCGACGAGGTGACCCGGGTGGCCCGCGAGGTGGGCACCGAGGGCAAGCTGGGTGGTCAGGCCCAGGTCAAGGGCGTCAGCGGTACGTGGCGGGACCTGACCGACAACGTGAACTCGATGGCGTCGAACCTGACCAGCCAGGTGCGCAACATCGCCTCGGTGACCACGGCGGTGGCCAAGGGCGACCTGTCGCAGAAGATCACCGTGGACGCCCGGGGCGAGATCCTGGAGCTGAAGTCGACGGTCAACACGATGGTGGACCAGCTGTCGTCGTTCGCCGACGAGGTGACCCGGGTGGCCCGTGAGGTGGGCACGGAGGGCAAGCTCGGCGGCCAGGCCCAGGTACGCGGGGTCGCCGGCACCTGGCGGGACCTGACCGACAACGTGAACTCGATGGCGTCGAACCTGACCGCCCAGGTACGCAACATCGCCCAGGTCTCCACGGCGGTGGCCAAGGGCGACCTGTCGCAGAAGATCACGGTCGACGCGCAGGGCGAGATCCTGGAGCTGAAGTCGACGGTCAACACGATGGTCGACCAGCTGTCGTCGTTCGCCGACGAGGTGACCCGGGTGGCCCGTGAGGTGGGCACCGAGGGCAAGCTCGGCGGCCAGGCGCAGGTGAAGGGGGTTTCCGGCACCTGGCGGGATCTGACCGACAACGTGAACTCGATGGCGTCGAACCTGACCAGCCAGGTACGCAACATCGCCTCGGTGACCACGGCGGTGGCCAAGGGCGACCTGTCCCAGAAGATCACCGTGGACGCCCAGGGCGAGATCCTGGAGCTGAAGAACACCGTCAACACGATGGTCGACCAGCTCTCGTCGTTCGCCGACGAGGTGACCCGGGTGGCCCGTGAGGTGGGCAGCGAGGGCAAGCTCGGCGGCCAGGCCCAGGTGAAGGGGGTTTCCGGCACCTGGCGGGACCTCACCGAGAACGTCAACCAACTCGCCTCGACGCTCACCACTCAGCTGCGCGCGATCGCCCAGGTCTCCACCTCGGTGACCCGGGGCGACCTGACCCAGCGGATCGCGGTCAAGGCGCAGGGCGAGGTCGCCGAGCTGAAGGACAACATCAACCAGATGATCGTCACCCTCCGGGAGACGACCAAGAAGAACGCCGAGCAGGGCTGGCTCGACTCGAACCTGGCCCGGATCGGCGGCCTGCTCCAGGGCCAGCGCGACCTCGGCGAGGTCTGCCGCATGATCATGATGGAGGTGACCCCGCTGGTCGACGCGCAACTGGGCGCGTTCTTCCTGGCGGACACCTCCGAGGGCGTGATGCGGCTGCGGCTGACCGCCTCGTACGGCTACGTGGCGCGCGGGCACGACGTGACCTTCGGGCCGGGCGAGGGGCTGGTCGGCCAGACCGCGCTCTCCCGCCGGACCATCCGGGTCGGCGGCGCGCCGGACGGGCGGCTCACCCTGCGCTCCGGGCTGGCCGACACGCCGCCGGCCGACCTGGTCGTGCTGCCGGTGCTCTTCGAGGGCGAACTGCTCGGCGTGATCGAGTTCGCCAGCGTGACCCCCTTCTCCGAGCTGCACCTGTCGTTCCTGGAGCGGCTGGTGCTCACCATCGGCATCGCGGTAAACACCATCCAGGCGAACCGGCGCACCGAGGAGCTGCTGGCCCAGTCCCAGCGGCTGGCGCTCGAACTGCAGGAGCAGTCGGCGGAGCTGCAGCGCACCAACGCCGAACTGGAGGAGAAGGCCACCCTGCTCTCCGAGCAGAAGGGCAACATCGAGACCAAGAACCGGGAGATAGAGCTGGCCCGGCTGGGCCTGGAGGAGAAGGCGCAGCAGCTCACCCGGGCGTCGGCGTACAAGTCGGAGTTCCTGGCCAACATGAGCCACGAGCTGCGGACGCCGCTGAACTCGCTGCTGCTGCTGGCCCGGCTGCTGGCCGAGAACTCGGAGGAGAACCTCACCCCGAAGCAGATCGAGTTCGCCCGGACCATCCACAGCGCCGGCTCCGACCTGCTCTCGCTGATCGACGACATCCTCGACCTGTCCAAGATCGAGGCGGGCCGGATGGACGTCCAGCCGACCGAGGTCCGGTTCGAGGAGATCCGCGCGTACGTCGAGCAGGCGTTCGCGCCGCAGGCCGAGGAGAAGGGCCTGGACTTCCAGGTACGGGTCAGCAAGGACCTGCCGTCCGCGGTGGTCACCGACGCCCAGCGGCTGCAGCAGATCCTGCGCAACCTGCTCTCCAACGCGGTCAAGTTCACCGACAACGGCGCGGTGACGCTGCGCATCGCGCCGGCCGCGGAGAACGAGGTCTTCGACGTGCCGGCCCTGGTCAACGCCCGGCAGGTGATCGCCTTCACGGTGATCGACACCGGGATCGGCATCTCCGACGACAAGCTGTCGCTGATCTTCGAGGCGTTCCAGCAGGCCGACGGCACCACCAGCCGCCGCTACGGCGGCACCGGGCTGGGGCTGTCGATCAGCCGCGACCTGGCCCGGCTGCTCGGCGGCGCGATCAGCGTGACCTCGGCGCCCGGGCAGGGCTCGACGTTCACGCTCTTCGTGCCGGACGTCCTGGCGCCGGACGCGGTGGTGGCCCCGCTGCCACCGTCGCCGTCCCGCGCGGGGCTGCCGTCCTCGCTGCTCATGCCGCCGGTGGAGCTGACCGAGCCGACGCCCGGCCCGACCACCCGGCGGCTCGAGGGAGCCACCGTGCTGATCGTGGACGACGACGTCCGGAACGTCTTCGCGCTGACCAGCGCGTTGGAACTGCACGGCATGACCGTGTTGTACTCGGACAACGGGGCGGACGGCGTTCGCCTGCTGGCCGAGCATCCGGAGGTGGACATCGTCCTGATGGACGCGATGATGCCGGACCAGGACGGTTACGAGACGACCCGGCAGATCCGGCGTAATCACCGCTTCGCCGACCTGCCGATCGTCTTCCTGACCGCGAAGGCGATGCCCGGGGACCGGGAGTCCGCCCTGGAGGCCGGCGGCAGCGACTACATCACCAAACCCGTCGACCTGGACGAGCTGATCGAGCTCATGGCGTCCTGGATCAGCGGCGGCCGGACCGAGGAGAGCTCGTGACCCAGATGGCGAAGGCGCTGCTGGTCGATGACCGGCGGGAGAATCTGATGGCACTGGAGGCGATCCTCCAGGGGCTGCCGGTCCAGTCGGTCGCCGTGGAGAGCGGCGAGGCGGCACTGAAGCAACTGCTGGTGGACGACTTCGCGGTGATCCTGCTGGACGCCCAGATGCCGGAGATGGACGGCTTCGAGACGGCCAGTCACATCAAGCGCCGGGAGCGTACCCGGCACGTGCCGATCATCTTCCTCACCGCGGCCGACCGGGACGCCCAACTGGCCCTGCGCGGGTACGCGGTCGGCGCCGTCGACTACCTCACCAAGCCGTTCGACCCGTGGGTGCTGCGCGCCAAGGTGTCGGTCTTCGTGGAGCTGTGGGTCAAGACCCGGCAGTTGGCCGCCCAGTCCGACCTGGTGCGCGAGCGGGACGCGCAGTGGCGGATGCTCACCGACGCCGTGGACGAGGCGACCACCCTGCTGCGCGCCGACGACTCCGACGCCCACCACCGCGCCGTGGAGATCCTCGAACAAGCCCGCTGGGGCAACACCCCCTAACCCCCCGGAACCTCCCACCCACCCGGGCCCCTGCGTTGATCATGAAGTTAATTGCCGCATTTCGGACGAGGGGCGGCAACAACTTCATGATCAACCCGGGAACCCGGGCGGGAACCCGGGAACCCGGGAACCCGGGCGGGGGGCGCGGGTGGGGAGGGGGTCAGCCGGTGGTTTGGTCGTTGCGGATCATCAGGGCGGAGCGGAGGCCGGTGATGTCCAGGACGCGGAGCAGGAAGTCGCCCACGTGGGTGAGGACGAGCAGGCTCTGCGCGTGACTGGCCTTGCGGCTGAGTACCACCAGGGTGCCCAGGCCCTGCGAGTCGCAGAAGGTGACCCCGCCGAGGTCGAGCACGATGCGCGGTGGCGGGTCGGTCAGCACCTCATTGACGACGGTCGACAGCTGGGCGGCCGTGAGCATGTCGATCTCACCGGCGAGGCGCAGCACTGCTTCGTCGCCCGTCCGGTGTACCGTGATGGACAGTTCGGCACGATCCACCCGGTCACCCTATCGCGATCTCGACCGCCCGGCCCGTCGAGGCGAGCCGACCGGGCCCGATCCGGACGCCCGATCGCCGGCCGGGCGCGTGGCGGGCCGCCGGTCGGCGGTGCGACCGGGTGAGACTGGTAACCCCCGCGCGGGGTGCCTGCCGATTCGCCGTCCGGCGCTGACACAATGGCCGCATCGTGACCGATATGTTTCCCGCCGGATCCGGCCGTTACCCGGCCGACGCGCCGGCCTCCGAGGCCCTGTTCGACCGCGCCCGCGCCCTCGTGCCGGGCGGGGTGAACTCGCCGGTGCGCGCGTTCCGCGCCGTCGGCGGCACCCCGCGCTTCATGGTCCGGGGGGAGGGTCCCTGGCTCTACGACGCCGACGACCGGCGCTACGTCGACCTGGTCTGCTCCTGGGGGCCGCTGATCCTCGGTCACGCCCACCCGGAGGTGGTCGCCGCCGTGCAGGCCGCCGCCGCCCGGGGCACCAGCTTCGGCACTCCGACGCCCGGTGAGGTGGAGCTGGCCGCCGAGATCGTCGACCGCACGCCGGTCGAGCAGGTCCGGCTGGTCAACTCCGGCACCGAGGCGACCATGTCGGCGATCCGGCTGGCCCGCGGCTTCACCGGCCGCTCCAAGATCGTGAAGTTCGCCGGCTGCTACCACGGGCACGTCGACGCGCTGCTCGCCGCCGCCGGCTCCGGCGTGGCCACCCTCGGCCTGCCCGACTCGCCCGGCGTCACCGGCGCCGCGGCGAGCGAGACCATCGTGCTGCCGTACAACGACGTCCGGGCGGTGGAGGAGGCGTTCGCCGCCGAGGGGCAGCACATCGCCGCGATCATCACCGAGGCCGCCGCGGGCAACATGGGCGTGGTCGCCCCGCGCGACGGCTTCAACCAGGAACTGGCCCGGATCGCGCACGCGCACGGCGCGCTGCTCGTCGTCGACGAGGTGATGACCGGGTTCCGGGTCTCCCGCTCCGGCTGGCACGGCCTCGACGCCAGCGACGCCGACCTGTGGACGTACGGCAAGGTCATGGGGGGCGGGCTGCCCGCCGCGGCGTTCGGCGGGCGCACGGAGATCATGGCCCGGCTCGCCCCGGCCGGCCCGGTCTACCAGGCCGGCACGCTCTCCGGTAACCCCCTGGCCTGCGCCGCCGGCCTGGCCACGCTGCGGCTGGCCGATGAGGCGGTCTACCGCAAGCTCGACGAGACGGCCGCCGTCGTGGGCAAGCTGGCGTCCGACGCGTTGGCCGCCGCCGGGGTCCCGCACCGGCTGTCGTACGCGGGCAGCATGTTCTCGATCTTCTTCACCGACGCCGACGTGGTCGACTACGACAGTGCCCGCACCCAGCAGGTGCCGGCCTTCAAGGCGTTCTTCCACGCGATGCTCGCGGCCGGGGTCTACCTGCCGCCGAGCGCGTTCGAATCGTGGTTCGTGTCGGCGGCGCTGGACGACGCCGCGCTGGAACAGATCGCCGCCGCGCTGCCGGGTGCGGCCGCCGCGGCGGCGTCGGCGGGTCTCGGGGGGTAGCGGTGAGTACGACGGTGGTCCACGTGCTGCGGCACGGCGAGGTGCACAACCCGGACAAGATCCTCTACGGCCGGCTGCCCGGGTTCCGCCTCTCCGAACTCGGCGTGCAGATGGCCAAGGCGGCGGCGCAGGGGCTGGCCGACCGGGAGATCGTGCACGTGGTGGCGAGCCCGCTGGAGCGCGCCCAGCAGACCGCCGAGCCGATCGCCGCGCAGTTCGGGCTGCCGGTCGGCGTGGACGAGCGGCTGATCGAGAGCGCCAACTGGTTCGAGGGTAAGAAGGTTTCCCCGGGTGACGGCTCGTTCCGCGACCCGCGCAACTGGTGGGTGCTGCGCGACCCGGTCACCCCGTCCTGGGGCGAGGCCTACCGGGCCATCGCCGAGCGGATGTTCGCCGCCCTGCACGCCGCCCGGGTCGCCGCCGAGGGGCGCGAGGCGGTGCTGGTCTCGCACCAGCTGCCGATCTGGACGCTGCGCCGCCACATCGAGCGCAAGCGGCTCTGGCACGACCCGCGCAAGCGGCAGTGCGGGCTGGCCAGCCTCACCTCGTTCCACTTCGAGGGCGCCAAGGTGGTCGGCATCGGCTACTCCGAGCCGGCCGCCCACCTGATCGCGATGTCGCCGACCGCCCGGACGGCCAAGGGGGCCTGATGAACGTCCGGAGGTGCACCGGCGCTCTGCTCGCCGCCGTCACCGCGGTGGCGGTGGCCGCCTGCTCGCCGGCGGGCGGGGAGGAGGCCTGCGCCAACCGGGACGGCATCATCGAGTGCGCGCCCGACCAGCGGTCCGCCGCTCCGAAGCTCGCCGGTGAACTGCTCACCGGCGGCAGCTACGACGTCGCCACCGCCCGCGGCCAGGTCGTGGTGGTCAACTTCTGGGGTTCGTGGTGCGCGCCCTGTCGGGCCGAGGCGGACGACCTGGAAGCCACCTACCAGGCCACCAAGGGCTCCGGGGTGACCTTCCTCGGCATCAACGTGCAGGACCAGCGGGACAAGGCCAAGGCCTTCGAGGAGGGCCGGGTCAGCTACCCGAGCCTGTTCGACCCGCCCAGCCGGCTGGCGCTCGCCCTGGACATCCCGCCGAACACCATCCCGGCCACCGTGGTGCTGGACCGGGAGGGGCGGATCGCCGCGGTGATCCGGGCGGCGGTCAAGCAGGAGGGCCTGCAGCCCATCGTCGAGCGGATCGCCGCCGAGTCGCCGGCACCGACCGGTCAACGCTGATGGGCGAGACGTTCCGGGAACTGGCGCAGAGCGGCCCGCTGCTGCTCGCCATCGGCGCGGCCGCGCTGGCCGGGCTGGTCAGCTTCCTCTCCCCGTGCGTGCTCCCGCTGATGCCGGGCTACCTGTCGTACGTGACCGGGCTGGCCGGGGCCGACCTGGAGGGCCACCCGAAGCCCAGCCCGGCCGCCGGAGGCGATCCGGACACCTCGGGCGGCGGGCTGGCCGTCGCCGCCCGGCCGCTGGCCAGGACCGCTGTCAAGGGCCGGGTGCTGGCCGGGACGCTGCTCTTCGTCGCCGGCTTCACCGTCGTCTTCACCGCCACCGCGATCCTCTTCGCCGGGTTCGGGCGGATCTTCTTCGACCACGAGCGGACGCTGGAGATCGTCATCGGCGCGCTGGTGGTGCTGCTCGGCCTGGGCTACCTCGGGCTGGTGCCGGGGATGCAGCGGGAGTTCCGGATCCAGCGGCTGCCCGCCGCCGGGCTGCTCGGCGCGCCGGTGCTCGGCGCGGTCTTCGCGCTCAGTTGGGTGCCCTGCGTCGGACCGACGCTGGGCGCGGTGCTCGGCATGGCCGCCATCGAGGGGCAGACCGACCGGGCAGTGGTGCTCGCCGTGGCGTACTGCCTCGGGTTGGGGATACCGTTCGTCGTCTTCGGGCTGGGCTTCCAGCGCCTGCTCGGGGTGTTCCGCGCCGTCCGGCGCAACAGCCGTTGGGTCACCCGGATCGGCGGCGCCCTGCTGATCCTGATCGGCCTCGCGCTGGTCACCGGCGGGTGGACCAACTTCGTGATCTGGCTGCAGACCACCGTCGGGGTGGGCGAGGTGAGCATCTGATGACCGTCGTGGACGACCGGCCGGCGTCCCCGGCCGAGGCTCCCCGGCGCCGGCCCAACCCGGTGCTGGCCCTGCTGCGCAACTCCTGGCGGCAGCTGACCAGCATGCGTACCGCGTTGGTGCTGCTCTTCCTGCTCGCCGTCGCCGCCATCCCCGGTTCGGTGCTGCCCCAGCGCGGCGTCAACCCGGAGGACGTCCGGGACTACTTCGTCGCGCACCCCGACCTGGCGCCGGTGCTGGACCGGATCGGTGCCTTCGAGGCGTTCGGCTCGGTCTGGTTCTCCGCGATCTACCTGCTGCTGTTCACCTCGCTGATCGGCTGCATCACGCCCCGGCTCCGCGACCACGCCCGGGCGCTGCGGGCGAAGCCGCCGGTCGCGCCGAAGCGGCTGGACCGGCTGCCGCAGCACGCGGTGCTGGCCGCGCCGGCCGGCGGCGCGGCGGCGATCGCCGAGGTGCTGCGCCGGCGGCGCTGGCGGGTGGTGGTCCGCGGCGACGAGGTCTCCGCCGAGAAGGGCCACCTCAAGGAGACCGGCAACCTGCTCTTCCACACCTCGATGGTGGTGGTGCTGATCGGCGTCGCGCTCGGCTCCTGGTACGGCTGGAGCGGCAACCGGCTGCTGGTCGCCGGCGCGGACAACGCATTCTGCAACACCCAGCAGCAGTACGCCGAGACGAAGTTCGGCCCCCGGGTGAGCAGCGCCGACCTGCCCGGTTTCTGCCTGCGGCTGGACGACTTCGAGGCGGAGTTCCTCGAGGACAACGGCCAGCCGAAGTTCTTCAACGCCAAGGTGACCGTCGACGAGGAGGGCCGCGCGCCGCGCCCGGCCGAGTTCTCGGTGAACTCGCCGCTGCGGGTCGACGGCGCGAACGTCTACCTGCTCGGCCACGGGTACGCCCCGGTGATCCGCTACACCGACCGGTTCGGCCGCAGCCAGACCAGCACGACGCCGTTCCTCACCACCGGCGACATCGGGATCACCGGCGAGGGCGTGGCTGCCTTCCCGGACGCGAACGTCGACCCGGCCACCGGGCGGCGCGACCCCGACCTCCAGATGGCCTTCACCGGGCTGTACCTGCCGACCGCCCCGCAGCAGGGGCCGTTCGTCCGGTCGGAGTTCCCGACCGAACGCAACCCGCTGCTCAACCTCGTCGCGTACCGGGGCAACCTCGGCCTGGACGCGGGCATCCCCGGGTCGGTCTACGAGCTGGACCAGCGGCAGGTGCGGACCGGCAAGGTCAAGGAGGTCGGCACCAAGCTGCTCAAGGTCGGCGAGACCTGGACCCTGGACGACGGCACCAGGCTGGAGTTCCTCGGGACGGAGCCGTACATCGTGCTGTCCGTCCGGTACGACCCGGGCTCGACGCTGCTGCTGGTGAGCGCCGCCACGCTGCTCGCGGGCCTGATGGGCTCGCTCTTCGTCCGTCGCCGGCGGGTCTTCTTCCGGGTGCTCCCGGCCGGTGCCGTCGTCCCGGCGGGTGGTTCCGCCGACCCGGCGAGCGGATCTCCGACGGGCGGTAGTAGTTTGGTCGAGGCCGGTGGATTGCCGCGCACCGACCACCCCGGGTTCGCCGACGAGTTCGCACAGCTCGTGGCCGCGGTCAGCGGTGACGAGCGGGCGGACGAGCGGGCCGGTGCGGATCGCGACGGAGGCGACCCGGCCGGAGCGCGAGAAGGAGCCGAGTGATGTCCGCACTCTCCGACCAGCTGGTGTCGTTCGCGATCCTGGCCTACCTGGTCGCCATGATCAGCCACGCGGTCGAGTACGCGCTCGGCAACGCCCGCGCCCGGGTCGTCGCGCCGGCGCGGGAACTGGTCGGCGCCGGCGTCGGCGCGGCCGGTGGCAGCGTTCCGGCCGAGCCGGTGGTGGCCGAGTCGACCGCCGCCGGGCGCAGCGCGCACCGGGCCCGGCTGGCCGGCCGGATCGCGGTCGGCGTCACCGCGCTCGGCGCCGTGCTGCACCTCGCGGCGCTGGTCACCCGCGGCATCGCGGCCGACCGGATGCCGTGGGGCAACATGTACGAGTTCGTGCTCACGGTCTCGTTCATCGGCGTCGCCGCCTGGCTGGTGGTGCTCTGGAAGCGGCCGTCGCTGCGCCGCCTCGGGCTCTTCCTGACCCTGGTGATGGTGCTGCTGGTGGCCACCGCCGAGCTGGTGCTCTACGTGCCGGTGGTGCCGCTGGTGCCGGCGCTCAACTCGTACTGGTTCGTCATCCACGTCTCGACCGTCGTGTTCAGCTCCGGCATCTTCCTGCTCGGCGTGGTGCCGGCGGTGACGTACCTGATGCGGTCCGGTTACGAGCGCGGCAAGCGCAGCTTCCCGTACACGCTGGCGAAGCGGCTGCCGGCGGCGGCCGCGCTGGAGCGGCTGACCTTCGTGCTGCACGCCTTCGCGTTCCCGATCTTCACCTTCGCGGTGATCGCCGGGGCGATCTGGGCCGAGGCCGCCTGGGGCCGGCCGTGGGGCTGGGACCCGAAGGAGACCTGGTCGTTCATCTCCTGGGTGATCTACGCCGGCTACCTGCACGCCCGGGCCACCCCGAGCGTGCGGCGGAACGTGGCCACCTGGCTGGCCGTGGTCGGCTTCTGCACCATGCTGATGAACCTGTTCGGCGTGAACATCTTCTTCGAGGGCCTGCACTCCTACGGCGGCCTCGACTGAGGTCCGGACGCTCCTGGTCGAGCCGGCCGGGCACTACTCCGGCGGGTGACCGCCGCTACCGCGCCGCCGTACCGTCTCGTCCACCCGCAGGGTGACCTGGTAGGCCACCTCCGGCACGTCGGCCAGCTCGATCCGCTCCGCCCGGAGCGCGAGCTGGGCGTGCAGTTCCCGGGCCACGACGTCCCGGATCTCGGCCAGCAGCGGCGACAGCCCGTCCGGGTCGCCCACGACGTACGCGTCCGACATGCGCCCACCCTGCCCCCGCGCGCGGACGCCGGCCAGCACCGGTGAGACTTCTCGCCGCCGGACCGATCCGGCCGGTGGTCCGGCCGATGCTCCCTGTTGGCCGGCCGGCCTGGCCGCGTGGCCCGCGAGGGCAGTCCGGCGGCGGCCGGTCAGCCGCCGAACCAGCCGGGGACGTCGAGGCGGAACCAGTTGGCCGGGGTGACCATGCGCAGGTCGTCCTCCAGCGCGGCCACCCGGTCCGCGCCCAACGTGTCCGCCCAGCGCTGCCGGAGCTGGTCGAAGATCACCGCCGAGCGGCGCAGCCCGTCGTGCCCGTGCGGGGTCATCCGGACCAGCTTGCGCCGGGCGTCGCGGGGATCGTCGGCGCGTTCCAGGTAGCCGAGGGCGACCAGCCGGTCGACCGTCTTGCCGGCCGCCTGCTTGGAGATGCCCAGCCGCTGGCCCAGCTCGGTGGCGGTGGTGCCGTCGGCGCCGACCGCCTGGAGCACGAAGCCGTGCAGCGGGCGCAGCTCGGGGTGCCCCTGCCGGGCCAGCTCGGCGTGCAGGTCGTCGATGAGCGTACGGAAGCCGGCCAGCAGCAGCAGGGGCAGCAGGAAGCCGGGCCGGTCGGGGTCAGTTGCCATGTTCGACAACCAGGTTTACCATTTGGACAACCACGTTGACGATCCTACGTCACGGCCGGTCCCGGTCCGCGTGCCGTGCCGCCCCTGCCCGACGAAAGGCCCACCCGTGCCCGTCTTCACCCCGCACACCGTCGAGACCGCTCCCGCCGCCGCCCGCCCGACCGTCGAGGGGGTACGCCGGAAGCTCGGCCACCTGCCCACCGCGGTCGGACTGATGGCCGAGTCCCCGGAACTGCTCACCGGATTCCTCACCGTCACCGGCATCTTCGACAAGTGCGACCTCGGCCCGATCGACCGGGAGGTCGTCGTGCTGACGGTCGCCACCCGCAACGAGTGCCACCTCTGCGTCGCCATGCACACCGCCACCCTGACCCGACACGGCGCCGCGCCGGAGCTGATCGAGGCGCTGCGCGCCGGCACGCCGCTGCCCGACGACCGGCTCGAGGCGCTGCGCCGCTTCACCCGCGCCGTGCTCGACCACCGGGGCGCGGTGCCCGAGGCGGAGCTGTCCGCGTTCCTGGCGGCCGGCTACCAGCCCCGGCACGCGCTGGACGTGGTGCTCGGCGTCGGCACGTACACCATCTCCACCTTCGCCAACCGGCTCACCGCCGCGCCGGTCGACCCGCCGTTGGCCCGGTACGCCTGGCAGCCCGCCTGACCGCGGCCGGCGGCCCGCTGAGCGCCCGGCCGTGAGCCGGCCGCTGGTCGCTCAGCGTTCGGCGGCGACCCGGTCGAGCCACTCGCCGACCAGCGCGGCGAAGAGCCCTGGCTGCTCGATCTGCAGGTTGTGGCCGGCCACGTCGAGCACCGCGAACGTCGCCCGGGGGTAGTGCGGCAGCAGCGCGAACTGGTCGAGGTAGCCGGTGACGTGGTCCTGCCGCCCGGTGAGGACCAGCGTCGGCCGGGTGAACGGCGCGCCGCCCTCCGGGTCCTCGGTGAGGGTCCACCGCTGCCGGATCCGGGCCATCGCCGCGGCGTCGGCGGCGTCCAACCCGGCCATGATCTCCTCGCGGAACCGGCGCAGCGTCTCGGGCGTCTGCACGACCGCGATGTCGGCGAACTCGGTGGCGGTGCGCGCGTCGGTCGCGGCGAGCAGGGCCGGGTCGGGCCGCAGCACCTGCCGTTCCGGCAGCCGGCGGTCCGCGTGCTCCACGGCGGTGCCGGTGGGGCAGATCAGCGCCAGGCCGAGCACCTGGTCGGGGCGGGACCGGGCGAGCGCGCGGGCCAAATAGCCGCCGTACGACTCGCCGACCAGTAGGAACGGCTCGTCGCCGAGCAGGTCGTCGACGAGGTCCTGGACGGTGTCGAGCACGTCGTCGGAGCTGGCGATCTCCGCCGGGGCGGGCGAGGCGCCCATCCCGGGCAGGTCCGGGTAGAGCCGCCGGTAGCCGGCGCGGGCGGCGAAGACCGGTTCCAGGCAGCCGAGCATCAGCCGGTGGTCCGGGGTCCAGCCGTGCAGCGCCAGCACCGGGGTGCCCGCTCCCCGCTCGACGACCTTCAACGACACGGACGTGCGGCGTGGCATCCCGGCTCCCCTCGTACTCCTGCGACGGCCCGGGGATGTTGCCACCCGGCACCGACATTCCGGCCCGGTCCGGGCGGCCGGTGTGGTGGAGTGCACACGGCCGGCGGCGGCATCCGCCCACCCGGCGTGGGCGGCGCGCACACGGGTGCGGGAGACTGGCTGGCATGGCGGCTCGTGGCTTCCCGTACAACGATCTGAAGGACTTCCTCGCGGCGCTGGAGCGCGCGGGCGAACTCCGGCGGGTGAGCGCCCCGGTCGACCCCACCCTGGAGATCAGCGAGATCGTCACCCGTACCGTCCGGGCCGGCGGCCCGGCCCTGCTCTTCGAGCGGCCGACCCGGGGCGAGATGCCGGTGGCGATCAACCTCTTCGGCACCGAGAAGCGGATGGCGATGGCGCTCGGGGTGGAGCACCTCGACGAGATCGGCGAGCGGATCGGCAACATGCTCAAGCCGGAGCTGCCGATGGGCCTCTCCGGGATGATGGACGGGCTCGGCAAGGTCATGCAGCTCAAGTCGATGCCGCCGAAGAAGGTCAGGACCGCCCCCTGCCAGCAGGTGGTCTACCGCGGCGACGACGTCGACCTGAACCGGCTGCCGGGGCTGCAGGTCTGGCCGGGCGACGGCGGGATCTTCCACAACTTCGGGCTGACCCACACCAAGCACCCGGAGACCGGCAAGCGCAACCTCGGGCTCTACCGGCTGCAGCAGCACTCGCACAACACGATCGGCATGCACTGGCAGATCCACAAGAACTCCACGGCGCACCACGCGGTCGCCGAGCGGCTCGGGCAGCGGCTGCCGGTGGCGATCGCCATCGGCGCCGACCCCGCGGTCGCGTACGCCGCCAGCGCGCCGCTCCCCGCCGACATCGACGAGTACCTGTTCGCCGGGTACCTGCGCGGCGAGCGGGTGGAGATGGTGGACTGCCTGACCGTCCCGCTCCAGGTGCCGGCGCACGCCCAGATCGTGCTGGAGGGCTACCTCGAGCCGGGCGAGCGGCTGCCGGAGGGACCGTTCGGCGACCACACCGGCTTCTACACGCCGGTGGAGCCGTTCCCGGTGATGCACATCGAGTGCATGACCATGCAGCGCAACCCGGTCTACCACTCCATCGTCACGTCCCAGCCGCCGCAGGAGGACCACGGTCTCGGCAAGGCCACCGAGCGGATCTTCGCGCCGCTGCTGCGCTTCCTGATCCCGGACATCGTCGACTACGACCTGCCCGCCGCCGGGGTCTTCCACAACTGCGCGATCGTGTCGATCCGCAAGCGCTACCCGAAGCACGCGCAGAAGGTGATGAACGCGATCTGGGGCGCGCACATGATGTCGCTGACCAAGCTGATCGTGATCGTCGACGAGGACTGCGACGTGCACGACTACAACGAGGTCGCCTTCCGCGCGTTCGGCAACGTCGACTACGCCCGCGACCTGCTGCTCACCGAGGGCCCGGTGGACCACCTGGACCACGCGTCGTACCAGCAGTTCTGGGGCGGCAAGGCGGGCGTCGACGCGACCCGCAAGCTGCCCGAGGAGGGCTACACCCGGGGCTGGCCGGAGGAGATGCGGATGTCGTCCGAGGTGGTCTCGCTGGTCGACAAGCGTTGGAAGGAGTACGGGATCTGATGGCCGTCGTGGACGTGCCGGTCGAGCGGCCGGGCCGGGTCAAGTCCTTCCTCAGGCTGGTCGCGATCGAGCACTCGGTCTTCGCGCTGCCGTTCGCGTACCTGTCGGCGCTGACCGCCATGCAGGTCAACGGCGGGCGGGTGCGCTGGCTCGACCTGCTGCTGATCACCGTGGCGATGGTCGGCGCGCGGACGTTCGCGATGGCCGCCAACCGGATCCTGGACCGGCGGATCGACGCGCGGAACCCGCGTACCGCCTCGCGCGAGCTGGTCACCGGCGCGGTGAGCGTGCGGACGGCCTGGACCGGCGCGGCCGTCGCGCTGGTGGTCTTCCTGGCCGCCGCCGCCCTGCTCAACCCGCTCTGCCTGGCGTTGGCGCCGCTGGCCGTGGTGCCGCTGGTCGTCTACCCGTACGGCAAGCGGTTCACCAACTGGCCGCACGCCATCCTCGCGGTCGCCCAGGCGGTCGGCCCGGTCGGCGCCTGGCTGGCGGTCACCGGCACCCTCGACGGCTCCGGGCCGGCCTGGCTGCTCGGCGCGGCCGTCGGGCTCTGGATCGGCGGGTTCGACCTGATCTACGCCTGCCAGGACGCCGAGGTCGACCGGCGGATCGGCGTGCACAGCGTGCCGGCCCGGTACGGGCTGCGGTTCGCCCTGCACGCGTCGACCGTCGCGCACGTGGTGACCTTCGCGCTCTTCGTCTGGTTCGGCGCGCTGGTCGGGTTCGGCTGGCTCTGGTGGATCGGCCTGGCGCTGACCGCTGTCGCCTTCGGCTACCAGCACCTGGTGGTCAGCCCGACCGACCTGAGCCGGGTCAACCGGGCGTTCTTCACCGCCAACGGCTTCGTCGGCATCGCGCTGTTCGCGTTCGCCCTGCTCGACCTGGTGGTCCGGCTCGGCCTGCGGCCCTGACCGGCGGACCGCCGCCCCGGGCCGGGTGGTCCGGGCCGGCCGGTGGTCCAGCGCGCGGCGTTCCGGGGGCGGCCGACGGCCGGCGGCGGCGACCAGGCAGGCTGGAGGCATGCGAGAGCCATGGGTGGTCGGGGTGTCCGGGGCGTCCGGCACGCCGTACGCGGCGGCCGTCGTCCGGGGGCTGCTCGACGCCGGGCAGCCGGTTGACCTGATCGTCTCCCGGGCGGCCCGGCTGACCCTGCTGGACGAGACCGGGCGGCCGTTCCGGGACGGGCACTGGGCCGAGGACCTCGCCGCCTGGCTGGGCCGGGACCTGGCCGGCGCCGACCTGCGGCACTGGCCCGCCGGTGACCTGGCGGCCGGGCCGAGCAGCGGCTCCTACCCGGTACGCGGGATGGCGGTGGTGCCGGCCAGCACGGCGGCCTGCGCCGGCATCGCGATCGGCCTCTCCAAGGATCTGCTGCAACGGGCGGCCGAGGTCAACCTCAAGGAGCGGCGGCCGATGGTGGTGGTGCCGCGGGAGACCCCGGTGACCCGTAGCCACCTCGAACACCTCATCGCGCTGCACGACGCCGGCGCGGTGGTGCTCCCGGCGAGCCCGGGCTTCTACGGCGCGGGTGCGGCGGCATCCGCCGCGCAGTTGGTGGACTTCGTGGCCGGCAAGGTGCTGGACTCGCTGGGCGTGCCGCACACCCTGTTCCGGCGCTGGTCGGGCGAGTTGGGCGCGGCCCGGGACCAATAGGTGAGTCAGGACGCGGACCGGACCCCGCGTCCGGTCCGCGTGCCGATCCTCAGTACATTCCGGCGTTGGCCGGACCGGGCCCGGTCGAGGCGGCGGGGCCCACGTTGCGCGGTTTGCCCACGTCCTCCGCCTCGTCCAGCATGCCCTCCCCTTCCAGCAGGGCGCGCACCTCGGATTCCCGAAACCGGCGATGCCCGCCTGGAGTCCGGATGCTTCCTATCCGGCCCGCCGCCGCCCATCTCGTCACAGTCTTCGGGTCAACCCGAAACAGCGCGGCGACCTCTCCCGGTGTCAGCAGGCGATCTCCAGTGTCCACAGCCCCCTCCTCGCGTCGACGAAGCCCCCGGCTGAACACACTGCCCCCGGCCGGTGCGAGCCCAGAGCCGTCATGAGGGACGTATGGCAATTACAGCACCAGCGACCTGGCCTGTCCGCCAAACGCGAAAAACGCACTGAGTGGGAAGTTAGTAAATGGTACCGGCGTTGCCCTCCCGTCACCGTCAGTCTGCGAACAGTCACCTGCTGTTATATCCAACGGATGCCGAACGCCCGGCGTTACGCCTGTGCGACTAGGGTCTACATTCCGTGGACGCCATCGACCTGAGCCTCGTGGAGCTGTTGCGCGGCAACGCCCGCCTGTCCTACGCCGAACTGGCCCGACAGGTCGGCCTCTCGGCCCCCGCCGTGCACGAACGGGTCGGCAAGCTGGAGGCCGGCGGGGTGATCCGGGCGTACCGGGCGGAGATCGAGCCCGAGGCGCTCGGGCTCGGCGTGACCGCCCTGATCGGCATCATCGAGGACTCCGGCGCGGACACCGACGACGTGCTGGAGGCGTTCCGGGCGATCCCCGAGATCGAGTCCTGCTATTTCATGGCCGGCGTCGAGTCGTTCCTGCTCAAGGCCCGGGTGACCACCATCGCCGAGCTGGAGCGGCTGATCGTGCGATTGAACCGAACGCCCGGGGTGGCGTCCACCCGCACCGGCATCGCGCTGTCGACCAAGTGGGAGAACCGCCCGCAACCGGTCACCCCGCCCTCCGCCTGACCGCCCCGGCCGGCCGGCGCGCGGTCGGCTCTGGCGCGGCCCGGCGTGGCGGCGGTAGCGTGCGCCGATGAACACGCCCGCGCCCGGAGCCGCCGTGGTGACCGGTGCGGCGGGCGGCCTCGGCCGGGCGCTCGCCGCCGCGCTGCACGCCGACGGCTGGCCGGTGCTCCTCACCGACCTCGACGCGACCGCGGTCGCCGAGGCCGCGGCCCCGCTCGGCGGCTGGTCCCGCCCGCTCGACGTCCGCGACGAGGCGGCCTGCGCGGCGGTGGCCGCCGAGGCAGCCGACCGGGGCGGTCTCGGGCTCTGGGTGAACAACGCCGGGATCCTGGTCACCGGCCCGTCCTGGGCGCACGACGCGGCGACCCGGCGGCGGGTCGTCGAGGTGAACACCCTCGGCGCGATGAACGGCACCCTGGCCGCGCTGGCGGTGATGCGCGCCCAGGGCCACGGGCACGTGCTCAACGTCGTCTCGCTGGCCGGCCTGATCGCCGCTCCCGGCGAGACCGTCTACGCGGCCAGCAAGCACGCCCTGCTCGCGTTCAGCCTGGGCACCCTGGCCGACCTGCGGGCGGCCGGGCACCGGGGCGTACACGTGTCGTGCCTGTGCCCGGACGGGATCTGGACGCCGATGCTGCACGACCGGCTGGACGACCCCGGGGCGGCGGTCTCCTTCACCGGCACGCTGCTCACGCCGGAGCGGGTGGCCGCGCGGGCCGCCCGGCTGGCCCGGCGGCCCCGGCCGGTGGTCAGCCTGCCGCGCTGGCGTGGCGCGCAGGTGCGGCTGCTGGACACGCTGCCCCGGCTCGCCGTCGGGCTGACCCCGGTGATCGCGGCGGTCGGCCGGGCCGGCCAACGCCGGCAGCGCCGCCGGGGCGGCGCGGAGCGGCCCTGACCGGCCTTGTTAGGTTTCCGGCGTGACTCATCTCGACCGGTGCGACGAGGCCAGCCGGGCGTGGGTGACCGAGGCGATCGCCACCGTGGAGGCCGACGCCAACCGGTCCGCCGACACCCACCTGCTGCCCTTCCCGCTGCCCAGGGAGTGGGGCATCGACCTCTATCTCAAGGACGAGTCGGTGCACCCCACCGGCTCGCTGAAGCACCGGCTGGCCCGTTCGCTCTTCCTGTACGGGCTCTGCAACGGCTGGATCGGCCCGGAGACCACCATCGTGGAGGCCTCGTCCGGGTCGACGGCGGTCAGTGAGGCGTACTTCGCCCGGATGCTCGGGCTGCCGTTCATCGCGGTGATGCCGGCGTCCACCTCGCCGGAGAAGGTCGCCCAGATCGAGTTCCAGGGCGGCCGCTGCCATCTCGTCGAGGACCCGGCCCGGGTGGTCGTGGAGGCCCGCTGGCTGGCCGAGGACACCGGCGGGCACTTCATGGACCAGTTCACCTACGCCGAGCGGGCCACCGACTGGCGGGGCAACAACAACATCGCCGAGTCGATCTACGCGCAGCTCGCCCTGGAACGCCACCCGCTGCCGGCCTGGATCGTGGTGGGCGCGGGCACCGGCGGCACCAGCGCCACCATCGGCCGGTACGCCCGCTACCGCCGGCTGCCCACCAAGCTCTGCGTGGTCGACCCGGAGAACTCCGCGTTCTACCCGGCCTGGCAGGCGGCCGACTGGTCGATCCGCACCGGCCGGGGCTCCCGGATCGAGGGGATCGGCCGGCCGAGCGTGGAGCCGTCCTTCCTGCCCTCGGTGGTCGACCGGATGGTCCAGGTGCCGGACGCCGCGTCGCTGGCCGCCATGCGGGCCGCCTCGGCGGTGCTCGGCCGGCGGGTGGGCGGCTCGACCGGCACCAACCTCTGGGGCGCGTTCGGGCTGATCGCCGGGATGCTCGCCGACGGCCGGCAGGGCTCGGTGGTCACCCTGATCTGCGACGCCGGTGACCGGTACGCGGACACCTACTACGCCGACTCCTGGGTGGCCGCCCAGGGCCTCGACCTGGCGCCCCACCTGGCCACCGTCGACCGCTTCCTCACCACCGGCGCCTGGCCCGCCTGACCCACCCGCCCCCAGCGCCACCCCGCCCGCCAGGGCGCACGCCCGCCGGGGGCGCACGCCCGCCGGGGGCGCACGCCCGCCGGGGGCGCATGCCAGCCCGGGGCGCACGAACAGAGAAAGAGTGGCCATTCCGCGGAGAATGGCCACTCTTTCCGTGAACGAGCGGGGTCGTGGGCGGCGCGGGCGGCGGGGGTCAGGTGCCGGCGGAGCGCTCGGCGAGGCCGGGGTAGCGGAGCACGTAGCCGTTGGCGTCCAGCTCCAGGTCGGCGGTGAAGGTGTCGCTGGCGAAGCGGACCCGGCCCGGGCCGAGCGCGGTGTAGACCTGCTCGGCCGGGACCACCTGCAGGCCCGGCACCAGCACCCAGGCGACGGTGATCCGCCGCGCCGTGTCCGGCGGCGCGTCGGTCAGCCCGAGCCGGCGTACCGGCAGGATGTTGAAGAGCGCCGAGCCGCCGAGGTCGATGTCGAGCGCGTCGGCCAGCCGGTCCGGATCGTCGGTGCCGGGCAGCCCGGCCGGCGGGTGGCCGGCGGCGGTCAGCGCGCCGTCCAGGTCACCCTGCTCGGCGGTGGTCACCCGCCACCGGTCGGCCGCCCGTTCCAGGCGTACGCTGCGCAGCCAGCCCGCCCCCTCGACCTCGATCTCGAGCCGGGTGCTCGCCCACCCCTCGTCGGTGGCCAGCTGGTAGCGGCAGGTGTAGGGGATCGGGTCGACGGCCAGCTGGGTGCCCCGCGCGGTCAGCCCCCGGGTGTCGTCGAACCGGGCGTGCTCGGCGCCGGCGGTGTCCGTCCGGGTCCAGAAGAGCGACTTCGGCATGGTCGGCATGAGCCGGACGTTACGCGACCCGGCCCAGGTCGGCAGGGCATGCGGAAACGCCGCCCGAAGCTTCGGCTCCGGGCGGCGTTTCCGTTGCGTCGTACGGTCAGTGGGTACGCGCCGGCGGCCGGCCACCGTGGCCGCGCCGGTCGTCCCGCGGCCGGTCGTCCCGGCCCCGGCCCTCCGGCCGGAAGCCGCCCCGGTCGCCGTAGCGCCGCTCACCCTGCGACCGCTCACCGTGCCCCCGGCCGTCGGCCGGCCGGTCGCCGTAGCGGCGCTCGCCGTGCGGGCGGTCGGTGAACCGGCGCTCGCCCCGGTCGTCGAAGCCGCGGGCGCCGTAGCCGCGGCCGTCGGCCGGTCGGTCGCCGAAGCGGCGCTCGGCCCGCTCACCGTGGCCGTCGTTGAACCGCCGCTCGCCCTGCGGTCGGTCGCCGAAGCGGCGCTCGCCCCGGTCGTCGAAGCCGCGGGCGCCGTAGCCGCGGCCGTCGGCCGGTCGGTCGCCGTGGCGCCGACCGTCGCGCTCGCCGTAGCTCCGGCCGTCGGCCGGTCGGTCGCCGAAGCGGCGCTCGGCCCGCTCACCGTGGCCGTTGAACCGGCGCTCGGCCTGCGGCCGGTCGCCGTAGCGGCGCTCCGGCCGGCCGTCGCGGTCGGCGAAGCGGCGCGGGCCGCCGGGCCGGTCGCCGTGCCGGCGCGGCTGTTCGGGCTCGTCGCGCACCGGTACGCCGCTCGGCTCGCGGGCGCCGGTCAGCTCGGCGAGCGCCGGGTCGCCGGCCCGCACCCGGGTCTGCGCCGGCTCCACGCCGGCCTTCTCCAGCATGGCGAGGGTGGTCCGGCGCTGCTTGGGCAGGACCAGGGTGGCCACCGCGCCCGACTCGCCGGCCCGCGCGGTGCGCCCGGCCCGGTGCAGGTAGTCCTTCGGGTCCTTCGGCGGGTCGACGTGCAGCACCAGCGACACCCCGTCCACGTGGATGCCGCGGGCCGCCACGTCCGTGGCGACCAGCACGTTCATCCGGCCCTCGCGGAACTCGGCCAGGGTGCGGGTGCGCATCCGCTGGGTCTTGCCGCCGTGCAGCCCGCCGGCCCGTACGCCCACCGCGGCCAACTGCTCGACCAGCCGGTCCACGCCGAGCTGGGTGCGGGCGAAGACCATGGTCCGGCCCTCCCGGGCCGCGATCGACGCCGCCACCGGGAACTTGTCGTGCGGCGGGATCAGCAGCAGGTGGTGGTCCATGGTGGAGACGGCGGCGGTCGGCGGTGCGGTGGAGTGCGTGACCGGGTCGGTCATGAACCGCTTGACCAGCGCGTCCACGTCACCGTCCAGAGTGGCCGAGAAGAGCAGCCGCTGCGCGCCGGCCGGGGTCTTGGCCAGCAGCTCGGTGACCTCCGGCAGGAAGCCCATGTCGGCCATCTGGTCGGCCTCGTCGAGCACGGTGACCTCGACGTCGTCGAGGCGGCAGACGCCCCGCTCGATCAGGTCGCCGAGCCGCCCCGGTGTGGCCACGACGATCTCCACGCCGCGCCGCAGGGCGTCGATCTGCCGGTCGTACGGCACGCCGCCGACGGCGGTCTTGAGGAACACCCCGACCGCCTTGCCGAGCGGCAGCAGCGCGTCGTTGACCTGCATGGCCAGTTCCCGGGTCGGCACCAGGACCAGGGCCCGCGGGTGCAGCGGCCGGGCCCGTTCCCCGGCGGCGACCCGGGCGAGCACCGGCAGGCCGAAGGCGAGGGTCTTGCCGGAGCCGGTCTGGCCCCGGCCGAGGACGTCCCGGCCGGCCAGCGCGTCCGGCACGGTGGCGCGCTGGATCTCGAACGGGGCGGTGATGCCCTGCCGGGCGAGCGCGCGGACCAGCGGCTGGGCTAGCCCCAGCGCGGCGAAGTCGGAGGCCGGCGGAGCGTCGGCCGGCTCGGCGGCGGTCACCGGGGCGGTCACCGCGTCGGTCGGCTCGGCTGCGGTCACCGCGGCGGCCGGTTCGGTGGGATCTCCGGTGAGGGCGTTGAAGGCGGACGGAAACGTGCTGGGATCAGCAAAGGTGGTCAAGAAATGCCTTTCGAGCGGGGCGCATCTTCGCGATGGCCGGTCGCGGCTCACCGCCGCCGAATCGCTCGCAAGATCGCCCATGGGCGCGCAGGACGCGCGCCGGGTCAGTGATCTCCACAAGTGTACGGCGGAGCGACCGGCCCGCCAGGGTGACGCGGAGCCGTAGTGGGCGGGCTCACCATCGCCCCGGCAGCGGGGGTCAGTTGGTCAGGATGCCGCCCACCAGCCCGTCCATGACGTCGTTGGCGAGCAGCACGACCAGCACGCTGATCGCCACGAGCAGGCCCAGCGAGGCCGCCAGGACGATCACCACCCGGGTGTTGCTGGACCGTTCGGCAGCCGGCGAGTCGGCCCAGCCCTGGGCCAGGATGTGCCCGGTCAGCGAGCCGGAGTTCTCCAGCGGGTTGCCGGCGGGGAAGGAGACAGTGGTGAATCCCGGCCCGTCGGTGCCGGCGCCGTAGACCGTGCTGGCCAGGTCCGGCCCGCCGTCGTACCGGCCGGGCTGCCCGGGGGCGCTGACCGGGCTGGTGGCCGACCAGCCGGCGGCACCGGCGGGCGTCGCCGGCTCCGGCCCGCTGGCCCGGTCGTTCCGCCGGTCGGCGGGGGCGGCCGGCGGCGGCCAGGCCGGCAGCGCCGGCGCGGGCACCACGGGCGGTACCGGCGCCACGGCGGGCGGCCCGGGAACCGACGGCGGGGCCGGTGATCCGGCGGCCGGTGGTGCGGACACCGGCGGCGGCGTGGCGGGCCGGCCGTAGGGCGGCGCGACGGTGACCGGCGCGGCGGCCGGCGGTGCGGGCGGATCCGGCATCGGTACCGGTGGTGCGGAGGTGGGCGCGCCGCCGGCCGGCGCCGCGGAGCCGGGTGACGTCGGGACTCGCGCGGCACCCCGCGGGGCCGGTCCGGCGACCGGGGCGCTCGCCCGGGCGGTGAAGACCGGCGACTGCCCCGGTGCGGCGGCGGTGGCCGGCGGTGGGGGGAACGGCGGGGCCGGCATCGGACCGGGTGGCGGCGGAGGCGGCGGCACCGGCGGGCCAGGCGGCGGGGCCGGCGGCCCGGGCGGTGGCAGGGGACCGGGCGGGGTCGGTCCCGGCTTCGGCGGCACCGGGCCGGGCGGATAGGGCCCGGGGGTCGGCGGCGTCGGGTGCGGCACGGGTGGGGCCGGTGCGGGCGGGGTCGGCCCGGGCACCGGCGGCACGGGCGCGGGTGCCGGTTCCGGCTCGGGGGTGGGCGGCTTCGGGGGCTGGGCCGGCTCCGGCGGCTGGGCGGGCTCCGGCGGTTCCGGGTTGACCGGCGCGGCCTGGTAGACCTTCGCCGTGCCGGCGCGGGCACCGGCTGGCAGGTCCGCCTCGCCGGCCGCGACCCGGCTGGCTCCGGGTACGGCCGCGCTGGCCCGGGCCGGGGCGCCGGCGCGCTGGCCCGGCACGGCGGGCGTGCCCGGGTTGACCGACGCGGTGGCCCGGTAGGTGCCGGCGGCCCCCACGCCGCTGGGCGACGGGCCGGCCCCCGGCGGGGCGACGGCGCCGGCGACGCTCACCCGCGCGCTCGCCCGGGCGACACCGCCCGCCACCGCCCCGGCACCGACCCGATCGGCCTGGTCCGGCGCGTCCTCAGCCGGCTCGGTCCCGTCCACGGCCCCCGGCTCGGCGTCTTGAAGTGCGGTCGGCGCAACCACTGCGGGGGCCGGGTCGGCCTTGGCAGCGGTCGGCGCGGCTTCCTCGGAGGTGGCCCGCTCCGCCATGTCGGTGACGGCCGGCTCGGCCGCGGTCGGCGCAACCTGTGCGGGGGGCGGGTCGGCCTTGCTGACGGTCGGCGCGACCGCCCCGTCCACGGCCGCCGGCTCGGCGTCGTCGACCGCGGCCGGGTCGGCCTCCTCGACGTCGGCGGGGTCGACCTGGCCGGTGGTCGGGGCGCCCTCGGTGGCCTGCTCGGCGCCGGCCGGCCGCTCGTCGGGCTCACGCTGGACGGGTATCCCGTCGTCGGTACCGGTCGGGTCGTTCCCGGTCGTTGCGGCGGCGGCCTGGTCGGTGGCGGGCGGCCCGGCCGACTTCCGCGCCGTCGTCTCGGCCCGCTCGGCCGGGGCCGGGGCGTCGTCGACCGGCTCCGCCGGAACCTGCTGATCGGCCATGTGCCCGCCCTCCGCGCCACGCTCGCGCCCGGATCCGCGGCGAGGGGTCCGGGCGTGCCTGAGTGTCACCGTGCCACATTCCGCCCCGACCGCACAGCCGGAGTCCGTACCGCGCCGGTAGGCGCCCGCGTCGCCCGCCGGGTCGGTGGTGGAGCGCTGGCTCAGTTACCCGCGCTGGGGCTCGCCGAACCGCTCGTCGTGCTGCCGCTGGGCTCCGCCTCGCGGCTGGGCTCCGCGTCGCCGCTGGACGAGGCGCTGGCGCTGGCCGGCGCCGAGGTGGTCGCGTCGTCGGCGGGGGTGGACTCCGTCGGCGAGCCGGTGGCGCTCGGCGAGGTGCTGCCGGTGGGCGTCGGGGTCGGCGACGGGCTGGTCGGCGTCGGCCGCGGCGGAAGGGTCGGCTCGGTGGTCTTCGGGGGCTTCGACTGGGTCGGCGTCGGCTTCGGGGTGGCCGGCTTGCTGGGGGTCGGGCTGGGGGAGGTGGTCGGCGCGGGCACCGCACCGATCACCCGGGTGGCCGCGTACAGGCGGGACCAGCGGACCGTGGAGATCTTGACGACGTCGCCGGTGGTCGGGGCGTGCACCATCTTGCCGCCACCGATGTACATGCCCACGTGGTGGATGCTCGTCCAGCTGCTGCCCGAGGCGAAGAAGAGCAGGTCGCCGGGGAGCAGCGCGGTACGGGCCACGGTGCGGGAGCGGGTCGCGTAGTACTGGTCGCGGGAGACCCGGGGTAGGGCCTTGTAGCCCGCCGAGCGGTACGCGGCCCACATCAGCCCGGAGCAGTCGAACCGGTCCGGCCCCTCGGCCGCCCAGAGGTAGGGGTCGCCGAGCTGCGCCTTGGCGTACGCCACCGCGGCCAGCGCCGACGGGTGCGCGGCCAGCCCGTCGACCGTCTCGTTGGCGAGGTAGCCCGCGCCGAGCCGCTGCTCGGCCGCTTCCTGCTGCCGCTCCAGCTCGATCAGCTGCGCGGAGTTGTCCTTGCGCAGCTTGAGCAGCTTGGCCTCTTCGGCGCGGAGGGACTGCTCGGTGGTGGTGAACTCCTGCTGGGCGCCGCGGGCCCGGGAGTCGGCCGCCAGCCAGGCCTGGTAGGCGACCTGCTCGCCGGTGCGCGCCCGGGACAGCTCGCCGGCCGCGGCGGTGGTGCCGCCCTCGGTCTTCTCCCCCCGGGTGATCCGGGAGAGCCGGTTCAGGTCGTGCAGGTCGCCGGCGAACCCGCCGGGCGGCAGGGCCGCGGCGGCCTTGAACGCGTCCGCCGCGGCGGCGTCCGCGCCCTGCTGGGCCCGGGCGAGCGCGTCCCGGGCGAGGTCGAGATCCCGCTTGGCCGTGGCCAGCTGGGTGTCCGCCTCGGTGCGCTTCTGCCGCAGCAGCAGCAACTGGTCACCGAGCTGGCCGACCCGCACCTCGGCGGCGTAGATCTGGCTGGCCAGCGGACCGTTGCCCAGGTTGGACACCGGCGCGCCGGGAGCGCCGGGCAGGCCGGGAACGGGCGCGCCGCCGGGCAGCCGCAGCGCCCCGGTGTACGTCGGGCGGGCGCCGCTGTCCGGGACGGTGGTGGGCAGCCCGGGCTCCGCGTACGACGGGCTGGCCAGGACCGCGGCGGCGACGGCGCCGAGCAGGGCGGACCAGAGCGCCGGCCGTAGCACCGGTGAGACCACCGGGCGCCCCCGTCGTCCGTGTCGCCGCCCGCGCCCGCTGTCGACCATTCCGCTCCCCGTCCGGTACCGTCCCCGCGCCCGGTGGGGCGCGGCCGTGCGTGCGGACGCTACCAGTGTGTGTCCGCGTCCCAATCTGTCTTACCGCACGGAGACAGCGATGTCGATGCGTCGTCAGGTAACGGCCGGCTGAGAGTTCGGTGAGCGGGGGCACCCGGCGCCGACCGTGCCGACGGCGACCCGTCGCGGGCGACGTAGGCTCGGTCCCGGACCGCAGGTGGAAGGGGACGTGGCTGTCGATGGACGCCGGACTCAAGCGTGAGCTCGAAGCGAAGGTGTACGCCGGGGAGCGGCTGACCCGGGAGGATGGCATCGCCCTCTACGACAGCGACGACCTGACCTGGCTGGGGCGGCTGGCGCACCACCGGCGCACGGAGCTGAACGGCGACCGGGTGATGTTCAACGTCAACCGGCACCTGAACCTGACCAACGTCTGCTCCGCCTCCTGCGCGTACTGCTCGTTCCAGCGCAAGCCGGGCGAGAAGGACGCGTACACGATGCGCATCGACGAGGCGGTCCGCAAGGCCAAGGAGATGGAGGACGAGCAGCTCACCGAGCTGCACATCGTCAACGGCCTGCACCCGACGCTGCCCTGGCGCTACTACCCGAAGGTGCTGCGCGAGCTGAAGGCCGCCCTGCCGAACGTCAAGCTGAAGGCGTTCACCGCGACCGAGGTGCAGTGGTTCGAGAAGATCAGCGGGCTGACCGCGGACGAGATCCTCGACGAGCTGATGGACGCCGGCCTGGAGTCGCTGACCGGCGGCGGTGCGGAGATCTTCGACTGGGAGGTCCGGCAGCACATCGTCGACCACGCCTGCCACTGGGAGGACTGGTCGCGGATCCACCGGCTGGCCCACTCGAAGGGCATGAAGACCCCGTCGACCATGCTCTACGGGCACATCGAGGAGCCCCGGCACCGGGTCGACCACGTGCTGCGGCTGCGGGAGCTCCAGGACGAGACCGGCGGCTTCGTGGTCTTCATCCCGCTGCGCTACCAGCACGACTTCGTCGACTCGGCGGACGGCAAGGTCCGCAACCGGATCCAGGAGCGGACCACGATGGCCTCGCCGGCGGAGTCGCTGAAGACCTTCGCGGTCTCCCGGCTGCTGTTCGACAACGTCCCGCACGTGAAGTGCTTCTGGGTGATGCACGGGCTGTCGGTCGCCCAGCTCTCGCTCAACTTCGGCGCGGACGACCTGGACGGCTCGGTGGTGGAATACAAGATCACCCATGACGCGGACGCGTACGGCACCCCGAACACCATGCACCGGGACGACCTGCTGCACCTGATCTGGGACGCCGGCTTCCGGCCGGTGGAGCGGAACACCCGCTACGAGGTGGTCCGCGAGTACGACGCGGCGCCGTCGCTGGCGCAGCGCCGTGCCGAGCCGCAGCGGGTCTGGGCCTGAGCCGGCACGTACCCTCGTAGGACCATGACCGAGCAGCAGAGCGGCTTCCCCCGGCGCGACGCCGAGGGCCGCATCCGTACCCTGGGCGACCTGGTCGGGGTGGCCCTGGCCGGCCTGGTCATCGGCGTGCTGGCGCTGGTGCTCTTCGACTGGGCGTTCGCGCTGGTGGGCAGCGGCGACTTCGGCCGCGCCAACGGCTGGCTGGCGGTGATCCTGCCGGCCTGGCTGTTCTGGGACGATTTCCGGGCCTGGCAGTTCGGCGCGGCCCGGGTGGTGGCGGCGCTGCTGGCCGCCGCGGTCGGGGTGGTCGCCGGGCTGGTGGTGGCCGGCCTGGTCGCCGGCCTGCCCCCGCTGGCGTCCGGCGCGCTGGCCGCGACGGCGTTCACGCTCTGCTACGCGGTGGTGTGGTTCCCGGGCGTGCGCTGGCTGGCCCGCCGCACGGGCTGAGGCTCCGCCGGTGATCCCGGCGGGCGGAGAAGGAGTGGACAGAGTGAGCGCGAGGAGTGCGCGGGCCCGGCGGTCGCGAACCGAGGTTCTGCCGTGAGCGCGGCGGT
Organism: Micromonospora echinaurantiaca; assembly: GCF_900090235.1. Taxonomy (NCBI): domain Bacteria; kingdom Bacillati; phylum Actinomycetota; class Actinomycetes; order Micromonosporales; family Micromonosporaceae; genus Micromonospora; species Micromonospora echinaurantiaca. The sequence continues at coordinate 6,721,069 of NZ_LT607750.1, forward strand.
CAAGTACACGCTGGGCCGGATCGGCCTGTTCGTGCTCGTGCTGGCGGCGCTCTGGCCGGTCGACATGAACGTCTTCCTGAAGCTGATGGTGGCGCTCGCCTTCTCCGCCGCGGCCTCCTTCTTCCTGCTGCGCGGCTGGCGTGACGAGATGGCCGAGGAGATGGCCGCCGCCGCCGAGCGCCGCCGCGCCGAGAAGGAGCGCCTCCGCTCCGCCCTCGCCGGCGAGGACCAGCCGGACGACTCCGCCGACCGTCCCGACTCCAAGTGACCAGGAGGTTCGCGTCGCCCGGACGGACCGGGACGACGCGAACCCCCTGATCGACGGGCGGGACCCGCCGGGATCGGGTCAGGTCACCAGTTGGTGGAGCCGGCGACCGTGGGCCAGGGCAGACGTTCCGGCTTGATCAGGTAGACCACGCCGCCGGAGCCGCCGGACACCCCGCCGCTGGCGTTGATCCGCTTGGTCCGCAGCCAGATCTGCTCGAACTGCTTGCGGGAGTACACGTTGCGGACCACGTCGTTGCTGGACGACGCGGGGTCGTTGACGATCACGTCGCCGTCGGCGGTGAAGCCGACCACCACGAAGAGGTGCCCCGAGGTGCCGTAGTTCGCCCCGTCCAGCTCGCTGGCGAGGAAGGACTGGCTGGTCACCACCGGGATACCGGCGGCGATGAAGCGCTCCAGCTCGTCCAGCGAGTGCAGCCGGGTGACCCGCCCCTCCAGGCCGGGGTAGCTGGCCGCGTACGCGGTGTTGAACGGCCAGTTGCCGGCGCCGTCGTAGGCGTAGTCGTAGACCATCCGGGCGGCGTGGTTGACGGTCGGGTCCGGGTAGGTCGGGTCGACCCAGGCGGTGTCCTCCTCGGACGCCTTCCGGCCCCAGTACTCGATCACCATCGTGGTGGAGGTGGGGGAGCACCAGGCCTGGCCGCCGCCGTCGTACTCGGGGTAGTGGCCGGTGTGGACGTTCTGCGAGTAGCGCGGCACCGGCAGTTCGACGCCCCAGGCGATCCCGCCGGCGCTCGGCTCGACGGTGAACCGGTCCGGCACGGTGGAGCTCATCGCGCCCAGCGTGCGGACCTTCGGCGCGGCCTGCTGGCCGGGCGCCCGGTAGAGGGTGACCCGCAGCTGGTACGCCCGCAGCAGCACCCCGGCCGCGGCGTCGTCGATGCTGAAGGTGTCGGTCCAGATGGTCGACCAGGGGTCGCCCTGCCGGTTCACGGTGGTGCGCTTGATGTCGGCGTCGCCCTCGGCCCACCGGCCCATCACGTACCACGGGGTCTGGCCGCCGGTGTTGTACGTGCCCTGCAGCTCGACCTGGATCCAGGTGCCGGCCGGGGTGTCCGCGTTCCACGAGGCGATCAGCTCGGTGGCGTCGAACCCGACCTGGGTCAGCGGGGAGGTCCAGGTGGCGTACTCCCAGCTCCGGGTGGTGCCGGTGTGCGGGTCGGTGTAGTCGGTGGTGCCGGCCGGCCGGGCCAGGGTGAGGCCCGGGTGCGCGCCGGGCACCGCCCGGGTGCCGGCGTGGGTGCCCCGACGCCAGTCGGGATACCGCGACCACTCGTGGAAGGTGATCTGCTCGTCGTGCACCACCGGCCGGCCGGCCGGGGCCGCGACCGGCGCGGCGCCGACGGGTGCCGTCGTGCCGAGGAGGGCGAGCGCGGTGACCCCGGCGAGGGTGGCCGCGCGTAGACGTCTTCTGGGCATCGCTACTCCACAGGGAAGGAGGTGGGGCATCGTTGCCGGTCAGTGTCCCGCCTGCAAGGAAGTTTCGCCATAGGTCGGGAGTTGGAAAATCCTTGCCAGTGTGAGGATCCGGTTGGCATGGACCAAACAGCGATGAATATTGATATGACCATGTGGCTGGTGGTGGAGTGTCCCCCACCGAGCGGGATCTCCCGCCCTCCGAGGAGGTTGTCCATGGCCTTCCGCACCACAACCCCGCGCCGCCGGCTGGCGCTCGCCGTCGCCGTCGGGTTCGGACTGCTCACCGTGGCCGCCGCACCGGCCTCCGCCCGGCCGGACCCGGGCCGCGACGCCGGATCGGCCGCCACGTCCTACCGGGTGCTCGGCCCGCGTACCGTGGCGGACCGCACAGCGGTCGCCGGCACCGGCGCCGCGATCGACTACGTCGAGCACGGCGTGCTCAACGTCTCGGCCACCCCGGCCGAGGCGGCCGCCATCACCCGGCTCGGCTTCCGGCTGGAGGCGGTCCCGGCTCCGTCGGCCGACGGCCACAGCCACGGCGAGGGGAACGTCGGCACGGCGGCCTTCCCGCCGGCCGACTCGAACTACCACGACTACGCCGAGCTGACAGCGGTGGTGAACCAGGTGGTCGCCGACCACCCGGCCATCGCCCGGAAGATCAGCATCGGCAGCTCGTACGAGGGCCGGGACCTGATGGCGGTGAAGATCTCCGACAACGTCGGCACCGACGAGAGCGAGCCGGAGATCCTGTTCAACGCGCAGCAGCACGCCCGCGAGCACCTCACCGTGGAGATGGCGATCTACCTGCTCAACCTCTTCACCGACAGCTACGGCTCGGACTCCCGGGTGACCGGCATCGTCAACAGCCGGGAGATCTGGATCGTCCCGACGGTGAACCCGGACGGCAGCGAGTACGACATCGCCACCGGCTCCTACCGGTCCTGGCGCAAGAACCGGCAGCCGAACAGCGGCTCGTCCTACGTGGGCACCGACCTGAACCGCAACTGGTCCTACCAGTGGGGCTGCTGCGGCGGGTCGTCCGGCTCCACCTCGTCGGAAACCTACCGTGGCCCGTCGGCGTTCTCCGCCCCGGAGACCCGGGCGCTGCGCGACTTCGTCAACAGCCGGGTGGTCGGCGCGGTGCAGCAGATCAAGGCCAACATCGACTTCCACACCTACTCCCAGCTGGTGCTCTGGCCGTTCGGCTACACGTACAGCAACACCACCACCGGGATGACCGCTGACCAGTACAACACCTTCGCCACGCTGGGCCAGCAGATGGCGAACACCAACGGCTACACCCCGCAGCAGTCCAGCGACCTCTACATCACCGACGGCGACAGCATCGACTGGATGTGGGGCGCCCACGGCATCTGGGCGTACACCTTCGAGATGTACCCGGGCTCGGCGTCCGGGGGCGGCTTCTACCCGCCGGACGAGGTGATCCCGACCCAGACCTCGCGTAACCGGGAGGCGGTGCTGCTGCTCAGCGAGTACGCGGACTGCCCGTACCGGGTGATCGGCAAGCAGGCGCAGTACTGCGGCGGTGGCGGCGGCACCACTGTCTGGTCGGACACCTTCGAGACCGCTACCGGGTGGACCATCAACCCGAACGGCACCGACACCGCGACCACCGGTGCCTGGGAGCGGGGCGCCGCCCAGGCGACCACCTCCAGCGGCGCCAAGCAGCTCACCCCGTACGCCGGCAGCAACGACCTGGTCACCGGCCGGCTGGCCGGCACCGGGGCGGGTGACTACGACATCGACGGCGGCGTGACCAGCGCCCGGTCGCCGGCGGTGACCCTGCCGTCCGCCGGCACGCTGACCCTTTCGCTGGCCTGGTACCTGGCGCACGGGTCGAACGCCTCGTCGGCCGACTACCTCCGGGTCAGCGTGGTGCACAACGGCGGCACCACGGCCCTGTTCACCCAGTCCGGGGCGGCCACCAACCGCAACGGCTCCTGGGCGGTGGCGAACCTGAACCTCACCCCGTACGCCGGGCAGTCGGTGCGGATCGTGGTCGAGGCGGCGGACGCCTCCGGCGCGAGCCTGGTCGAGGCGGCTGTGGACAACGTCACCATCACCAGCTCCTGACCGGTGGGGCCCCGTTCCGCCCCCGACGGGGCCCCACCCACCAGCCCGATCCAGGACATATCGCCGCCGGACGGTCGCCGGTGACCCGCCGCACCGCGGGTCGACGGCCGTCCGGCGGCGATCGTCCGTAGGGGCACGTCCGGGCGGTGCGCTACCGTCTTACCGACCATCTCGCAGCGAAGCCGGTGTGAAACCGGCGCTGTCCCGCAACTGTGATGCCCCGCGCGGCGTCACCGGCCCCGGCCGGTGCCCGACGCGCGGTGGACGAGCCAGGTCGCCTGCGGGTGGTCGCGATCCGCGCTCTCGAGGAAGGGCGCCTCGCGGACGGGCGCACGGGGTCCCTGTCGGCGAAGCACCACGCTCCTCGACCGACAGGAGGACAGATGTCCAGACGTATCCCCCGGCTGTTCGCCGCGACCCTCGCGGTCGCCGCGCTCGCCCTCGGCGCCTGCGCCGAGAAGACCTCCGACACCCCCGCCGCCGGCGGCAGCAGCGGCGCCGCGGCCGCCGCCTTCCCGGTCACGGTCGGCGACCTCACCCTGGAGAAGCGGCCCGAGAAGATCGTGTCGCTCTCCGCCTCGGCCACCGAGATGCTCTACGCGATCGGCGCCGGCCCGCAGGTCACCGCCGTTGACGACAACTCGAACTACCCGCCGGACGCGCCGAAGACCGACCTGTCCGGCTTCTCGCCGAACGCCGAGGCGATCGCCGGCCGGAGCCCCGACCTGGTGGTGCTCTCCGACGACCGCAACAAGATCGTCGAGCAGCTCGGCACCCTGAAGATCCCGGTGTACATCACCCCGGCGGCGACCACGCTGGACGACTCGTACCGGCAGCTCACCGAGCTGGGCGCGCTCACCGGCCACCCGGCCGAGGCGGCCGACGTCACCAAGCGGATGAAGGACGACATCGCCAAGCTGGTCGCCGGCCTGCCGCAGCGCACCGAGAAGCTGACCTACTACCACGAGCTCGGTCCGGAGCTGTACACCGCGACCAGCAAGACCTTCATCGGCTCGCTCTACGCGATGGCCGGCCTGGAGAACATCGCCGACCCGGCGGACGCGGACGGCAAGAACGGCGGTTACCCGCAGCTGTCCCAGGAGGTGATCGTCAAGGCGGACCCGGACTTCGTCTTCCTCGCCGACACCAAGTGCTGCCAGCAGAGCGCCGAGACGGTCAAGGGCCGCGCCGGCTGGGCCGGGATCACCGCGGTCAAGAACAACCAGGTCGTCGGGCTGGACGACGACATCGCCTCGCGCTGGGGCCCGCGGGTGGTGGACCTGCTCCGGGCCATCATCGACGCGGTCGCCAAGGCGCCGGCGTGACCTGCCGATGACCAGGTCCGCCGTGATGGCGCCGGCCAGCCGGCGGGTCGGGACGCCCCGCGCGTCCCGGCCCGCCGGGCTGCGGCCGCGCTGGCTCGTCGCCGGCCTGGTCGCGGTGCTGGTCGCCCTGGTCGCGGGGGTGTCGCTCGGCCCGGTCAGCCTGCCACCGGGCAGCGTCGCGGCCGAGCTGCTCAACCTCGTTCCCGGGGTACGCATCGACAGCGGGCTGACCGAGCGGGAGATCGCCATCGTCACCGAGCTGCGGCTGCCCCGGGTGGTGCTCGGCCTGCTGGTCGGCGGGCTGCTCGCCCTGGCCGGCGCCGCCTACCAGGGGGTCTTCCGCAACCCGCTGGCCGACCCGTACCTGCTCGGGGTGGCGGCCGGGGCCGGCCTGGCGGTCACCGCCGCGATCACCCTCGGGGTGGGCGCGGGCGGCGCGCTGACCGGGCTGCCCGCGACCATCCCGCTCGCCGCGTTCGTCGGCTCGATCGGCGCGGTCGCGATGACCTACCTGCTCGGCGCCGCCGGAGGCCGCGGGCGTTCGCCGGCCACCCTGATCCTGGCCGGGGTGGCGGTCTCCGCGTTCCTCTCCGCCGGGCAGACGTACCTGCTGCAACGCAACTCCGACAGCATCCAGCAGGTCTACTCCTGGCTGCTCGGCCGGCTGGCCACCGCCGGCTGGCACGATGTCCGGCTGGTGCTGCCGTACTTCCTGCTCACCGCCGTGGTGGTGCTGCTGCACCGGCGCGAGCTCGACGTGCTCTCCGTCGGCGACGACGAGGCGACCAGCCTGGGGCTGCACCCGCAGCGCTCCCGCTACCTGCTGATCGCCGCCGCCTCGCTGGGCACCGCCGCGGCGGTCTCCGCCTCCGGCCTGATCGGCTTCGTCGGGATCATCGTGCCGCACACCGTACGGCTGCTCGCCGGGTCGAGCTACCGGGTGATCCTGCCGCTCTCGCTGCTCTTCGGCGGCGCCTTCCTGGCGCTGACCGACGTGGTGGCCCGCACCGCGGCGGCCCCCGCCGAGGTGCCGATCGGCGTGGTCACCGCGCTGCTCGGCGGCCCGTTCTTCGTGCTGGTGCTGCACACCACCCGGCGGGTGATCGGATGAGCGCGCCCGCGGTCGAGGTGCGCGACCTGCGCGTCCGCCTGGACGGCGCGCCGATCCTGGCCGGCGTCGACCTGACCGTCGCCGCCGGCGAGTGGGTCACCGTGATCGGCCCGAACGGCGCCGGGAAGTCGACCCTGCTGCGCGCCGTCGGCGGCCTGCTGCCCGCGCCGGGCGCCATCTCCCTCTTCGGTACGCCGAGCGAGTCGCTGCGCCGCCGGGAGCGGGCCCGGGTGGTGGCCACCGTGGCCCAGTCCCCGGTCGTGCCGCCCGGCATGGCGGTGCTGGACTACGTGCTGCTCGGCCGCACCCCCTACATCCCGCCGCTGGGCCGGGAGTCCGCCGCCGACCTGGCCGCCGCGTACGACGTCCTGGACCGGCTGGACCTCGCCGGCTTCCACGACCGGGAACTGGCCACCCTCTCCGGCGGTGAGCGGCAGCGGGTCTTCCTGGCCCGGGCGCTGGCCCAGGGCGCCACCCTGCTGCTGCTCGACGAGCCGACCAGCGCGCTGGACATCGGCCACCAGCAGGAGGTGCTGGAGCTGGTCGACCAGTTGCGCCGGGCGCACGGTCTCACCGTGCTGGCCACCATGCACGACCTCTCCGTGGCCGGCGAGTACGCCGACCGGCTGGTGCTGCTCGCCGACGGCCGGGTGGTGGCCAGCGGCGCGCCCCGCGAGGTGCTCACCGAGCGGCTGCTCGCCGAGCACTACCGGGCGAGCGTGCGGGTGGTGGACGGCGAGCACGGGCCGCTGGTGGTGCCGGTGCGGCCGGAGCCGCGGACGGTCAGGGCGGAGTAGTACCGAGGATCGAGAAGAACGCCCCCTGCGGGTCGGTGAGCACGGCGAACCGGCCGCGCGGCAGGTCGGTCGGCTGGACGGCGAGTGCCCCGCCCAGCCGCAGCGCCTCGGCGGCGACGGTGTCGGCGTCGGTGACCGCGAAGTAGACCATCCAGTGCGACGGGAGATCGCCCCAGTCCTGGCCGATCATCGGCATCATCCCGGCGACCGGGCTGCCGTCCAGCTGCCAGGTGGTGTAGGTGGTCTCGCCCATCGGCTGGTCGTCCGCCGTCCAGCCGAACACCGCCCGGTAGAACTCCTTCGCCCGGTCCCACTCCCGCGTGGTCAGCTCGGCCCAGGTCAGCGAGCCGGGTACGTCGAACACCTCGGCCCCCGGCAGGCCGAGCGACTGCCACACCCCGAACGACGCCCCGGCCGGGTCGGCGCAGAGCGCCGTCCGCCGGGAGCCGGTGACGTCGGACGGCCCGGCCAGGACCCGACCACCGGCGGCGGTCACCCGCTGGGCGACCCCGTCGACGTCGTCGGTCGCCAGGTACGGCGTCCAGGCCGGCGGCCGCTGCGGTCCCGCCCCCAGCCCGGCGCCGGCCACCGGTCTGCCCTGCTGGTGGAAGACGAGGTGACCGTCGGCGGGGGGCTGCGCGTCCGCCCCGGCGACGGCCCAGCCGAACAGCGGCGCGTAGAAGCGCGCCGCGCCGGCGAGGTCGGTGGTGACCAGGTCGACCCAGGCGGGTGCCCCCGGTGGGATGTCCGTCATGGCTTCGGCTCGGCTTCCTCTGCTCGTGGGCGGCTCTGGTGCTCGTGGACGGCGCTGGTGCTGGCGGGCGGCGCTGGTGCTCGTGGGCGGCGCTGGGCGGGGGCGCTGGGCGGCGGGACGGCGAGCGCCATGGCCGTCAGCCGGGGCCGGCCGGGGCGATGACGTTGAAGAGCGCGCCCTGCGGGTCGCGGAGGGCGGCGTACCGGCCGGCCGGGATGTCCTGGGGCGGGACCAGGATGGTGCCGCCCAGCTCGGCGGCGCGGGCGGCCGCCGCGTCCGCGTCGGCCACCGCGAAGTACACCGACCAGTAGGCGGGTGAGTCGGCCGGGAAATCGTCGCCGAGCGGCGGCATCATCCCCGCCACGATCTGCGCGCCGAGCCGCCAGCCGGTGTAGGTGACCGAACCCATCGGCTGGTCGTCCGGGTGCCAGCCGAAGACCAGCTCGTAGAAGACCTTGGCGCCGTCCGGGTCGGGGGTGACCAGTTCGTTCCAGCTCATCGCGCCGGGTACGCCGAGCACCTCGGCGCCGGGCATCGCCATCGGCTGCCACACGCTGAACGCCGCACCGCACGGGTCGGCGAAGACCGCCATCCGCCCCCGGTCGAAGACCGCGAACGGCGGCACCACCACCTGCCCACCGGCCCGCTCGACCCGCCCGGCCACCAGGTCGGCGTCGTCGGTCGCGACGTACGTCGACCAGATCGGCACCTGCTCCGGGATGGCCGGGGGCCCGACCCCGGCCACCGCCCGCCCGTCGAGCTGGAAGACGGTGTAGCCGCCCGCCTCGGGCTCCGGCGCGATCCGCCCCGTCCAGCCGAACAGCTGCGGGTAGAAGCGCCGCGCGTCGGCGAGATCCGGGGTGGCCAGGTCGGCCCAGCAGGGCGTACCCGGCGGCACGGTGCTCACGTCGACCCCCCTCGGCTGTGGGCGCCCACGCCGGCACGCCCTGCCGGCATCGTGGCACCGTTCGCGCGCCGTACGGGGCGGATCGGGCGAATCGTCAGCTGAACCGTCGACCCTCGTCCCGCCGGTACGCCCACCCGGCCAGCGCCGCCAGGACCACCACCCAGACCCCGAGCATGGCCATCGACAGCGGGTTCAGCGGGTAGTCGCCGACCGCCGCCCACATCAGCTCCACCGCGCCCCGGGTCGGCAGGTACGGCGCGATCGCCTCGATGAAGGCGGGCGCCTGGTCCGGGGCGGTGAGCAGGCCGCCGCCGAAGGCGAGCGGGAAGAAGACCACCTGGGCCACCACGATCGCCGCCTTGCTGGGCAGCGAGTAGCCGATGGCGAGCCCCATCAGCGTGAACGGCACCGACACCAGCGCGACGGTGACCAGGGCGAGCAGGAACGCCGGCGCGGTGATCCGGGCTTCGGTGAGCGTCGCGCCGATCACCACCACCGGCACCAGCGACAGGTAGGTGAGCGCCAGGCCGGCCAGCACCCGGCCGGCGAAGCGCGGCGCCGACCCCGCCGGGAGGGTCCGGGTGTACGGGTTCCACGGCTGGTCACGGTCCTCGGCGACGCCGACCCCGTACTGGAAGATGTTGGCGCTCATCACCGAGAAGGTGACCATCGAGGCGGTCGCGAAGGTGGCCGCGACCGGGTCCTTTCCGGCGAACGGCACCACGAAGAAGAGCATCGCGGCGGCCGGGAAGAACGCGCTGCCGAACACCGCCACCGGGATCCGCACGATCTCCAGCAGTTGGTAGCGGGCGTGGATCAGGGCGAGCTGCACTCCGGTCGCCTCCTCAGACGGTGGTGGTCGGTCGGGCGGCCGGGGCGTCGGCGGGTCGGCCCTCGGCGCCGGGCTGGCCGCCGTCGGCCGGCCGCTCGCCCTCGGTGGCGGTGATGGCGAGGAACGCCTCCTCCAGCGAGGTGGGCCGGACCTCCAGGTCGGCGAAGGGCACCCCGGCGGTGACCAGGTCCCGCACCAACTGGTCGGCGTCGGTGGTGACCAGGTGGGTGCGCCCGTCGACCTGTTCGGTGCGGACCACGCCGGGCAGCGCGGGCAGCGCGTCGGCGACCAGGCTGACCCGGCGTACGCCGACGATGCCGCGGATCGCGGCCACCGTGTCGTCGGCGAGCACCCGACCCTGCCCGATCACCACCACCCGGTGCGCCAGCGCCTCGACCTCCTCCAGGTAGTGGCTGGTCAGCAGGACTGTGCCGCCGTCGTCGTGGAACGCCCGGATCGCGTCCCAGAGGGTGTGCCGGGCGGCCACGTCCAGGCCGGTGGTCGGCTCGTCCAGCAGCACCAGCCGGGGCCGGCCGACGAAGGCGAGCGCCACCGCGAGCCGCCGCCGCTGCCCGCCGGAGAGGCCGCCGGTCTGCCGCCGCGCCAGCTCGGTCAGGCCGAACCGGTCGAGCAGTTCACGGCGCGGGACCGGATCGGGGTAGTGGGCGGCGACGAAGTCGACCACCTCGCCGACGCGCAGCGTGCCGGGCAGGCCGGTCTCCTGCGGGGTGACTCCGATCTGTCGCCGGCTCGCCGGGTCCCGGGGGTCGCCGCCGAAGAGTTCGACCCGGCCGGAGGTCGGCCGACGCAGCCCGACGAGCAGGTTCAGCAGGGTGCTCTTGCCGGCGCCGTTCGGGCCGAGCAGGCCGACCAGCTCACCGGCGGGCACGTCGAGGTCGACCCGGTCCAGGGCGAGGACGTCGCCGTAGCTACGGCTGGCCTGGACGGCCCGGGCGAGGATCATGGCGGCTCCCAGTCGGCACCGTGGACGGTCGGGTACGGCTCAGGTGTACTCCCTCCCCGCAACCGCCGACCACCGGAGGATGTACGCCGCCCCCGGCGCCGTCTACGCTGCCGCTGGCTGATTGCGCTCGAACGAAGGTGGTCGCCGTGCGGGGGATCCTGACCAGGAACGTGTTGGCGGCCGGAACGGCCCTGGTGAGTCTCGGACTGGTCGCGGCCTCGTCGCCCGCGCCGGCCGCCGACCCGGCGCTCGCGCCGGCCGCCGACGCGGCACCCGTACCGGCGGTGGGCGAGCGGCCCGGATCCGGCGCCGAGCCCCGGCCGGCGCCCCACGACCGCGCGGCCTCGGCGCCCACCACCGGCGCGTCGGGTGCCCGCGCCACCGCGCCGTCAGCCCCGACCGGACGTACGGCCACCGCAGTGGCGCCCCGCTCCGGGCGGGCCGACGCGGCGCCGGCGGACCCGCGGGCCCGGTTCGACCTCGACGGCGACGGCCGCGACGAGCTGGTGGTGGCGGGTTTCGTCACCACCCAGGGCGCCACCGGCTACGGAATCATGATCGACTACTCCGGCTCAGACTGGCGCCAGTACCTCCTCCCGCCCGGTGGGGCGCGCCTGAACTCCCGGTTCGGCGACGCGCTGGCGGCCGGCGACCTGAACGCCGACGGCTACGCCGATCTGGTCGTCGGCGACCCGATGGCGAACGGCTCGGCCGGCGACATCTGGATCTACTCCGGCGGCCGGTACGGCGTCGATCCGGCTGCGGCCCGGCAGGTCACTCAGGACACGCCGGGAGTTCCCGGCGTCGCGCGGGGCGGCGCCGAGTTCGGCCGCGCGCTGGCCGTCGGTGACCTCGACCGCGACGGGTACCCGGACCTGGTGGTCGGCGCGCCGGGCGAGACGGTGGCCGGTTACTCGCTGGCCGGAACGGTGACCGTGCTGCGGGGCAGCGCCGGTGGACTCACCACCGAGGGCGCCCAGCAGCTCAACCAGGACTCGCCGGGCGTCCCCGGAGCGGCAGCCGGGCGGGGCCACTTCGGCTTCGCCGTCGCCGCCGGGGACGTGACCGGCGACGGCCATCCGGACGTGGCGGTCGGCGCGCCGGGCATCGACGGCGCCGGCGCGGGCAGCCTGGTCATCCTGCTGCCCGGCGGCCCGACCGGCCTCCGCCCCGACGGGGCGACGAGCGTCAGGGGCGAGGACTTCGGGATCGGCGCCCTCGGCGAGACCCTCCGGATCGCCGACCTGGACCGGGACGGCCACGGTGACGTGCTGGCCGGAGCGCCCCGCTCCGCCCACGGTGAGTTGGCCTACGTCCGCGGCTCGGCGACCGGGCTGACCACGCAGGGCGCGCAGGTACGCCGGCCGGCCGAGGAGTACGTCGGTGGCATCACCGCCGCCGACTTCGCCAACTCGCTCTCCACGGGTGACGTGACCGGCGACGGCTACCCGGACGTGCTGGTCGGCGCGTCGCAGCGCACCGCCGCCGGGGTGGAGGGGGCCGGCGGGGTGGTGCTCTACCCGGGCGGGCCGCGCGGGCTGGGCGTCGCGGTGGCGTACCACCAGGGCATGGCGACGCCCGGTTACCGGGGCCCGGCGGAGCAGCCGGAGCAGGGCGACTGGTTCGGCAGCGCGGTGGCCGTCCTCGACCTCGACGGCACCGGCCCGCTGGAGATCGTCGTCGGCGCGCAATACGAGAACACCGCCGGCCTGCTGACCGAACTCGCGGTGGGGAAGGCCCCCGTCCGTTCCGGCCCGGTCCCGCCGGGTGGCTCGGCCCCCGCCGTCTCGCCCTGGCTCCTCTACCCGGTGCAGCAGTGGTACTGGAATGACCTGTCGAGCTCGCCGAGCAACCGGATCATGTACGCCGGCCGGCAGTTGCTGGGCTGACCCGGCCCGGCCGCCGGGCTCACCTGAGCTCGGCGGGGAGCGGCGCGTGGTGTAGCACCGACAGCCGGGACACCGCCCGGGTGAGCACCACGTAGAGCCGGTGCAGGCCGCGCTGCTCGGCGGCCACGATGGCGGCCGGTTCGACGACGATGACGTGGTCGTACTCCAGGCCCTTCACCAGCGTCGCCGGCACGACGGTGACCCGCGCCCCGGCGGCCGGGTCGTCGGCCGTGGCCGCCTCGACCCCGGCGGCGGCCAGCGCCGCGCGCAGCCCGTCGACCGCGTCGTCCGCGGCGATCACCGCGATCGAGCCCTCGTGCGCCAGCGCCGCCCGCACCTCGGCCACCGTCGCGGCCGGGAGATCGCCGACGGTACGCACGTCCAGCGCGCCGTCGCGGCGCAGCGACTCCGCCGGCGGCACGTCGACGGCGAGCGCCGGCAGCAGCCGGTTGGCGAACGCGACCACGGCGGCGGGCACCCGGAAGCCGATCGTCAGCGGGACCACCGTGGCCTCCGGCTTGCCTAGGTGGGCGAGGGACTGGCGCCAGTCGGTGGCGGCCCACGGCGCGGTGCCCTGGGCGAGGTCCCCGAGCAGGGTGATCGACCCGTGTTCGCTGCGCCGGGCGATCACCCGGCACTGCATCGGCGAGAGGTCCTGCGCCTCGTCGACCACCACGTGCCCGAAGCCGGCCGGGCGCTCGATCAGCCCGGCCGCCTCGTCGATGAGCACCGCGTCGGCGGCCGTCCACTTCACGGCCTTGGCGGTGCGCGCCGGCTTCGCCCAGGTCAGCAACGCCTGCTCGGCCGGGGTGAGCAGGCCCTCGGCCACCGCCGCCAGCCGGGCCGGGTCGGCGAACAGGGCGTGTACCAGCCCTTCCGGGGTGAGCGCCGGCCAGACCGCGTCGAGGAAGTCGACGACCGGCCGGCAGCGGCCCATCCGCCGCAGCCAGGCGTCGCTCGGCGACTCGGCCCGCCGCGCCTCGGCCTGGCGTTGCAGCAGGCTGACCACCCGGGCCCGGACCCGATCCCGGCCGACCGCGTACGGCAAATTCTCCCGGCGGGTCTCCTGCACCACCCGGTGCAGCGGCTCCAGGCCGATCCGCCACCGGTACGAGCCGTCGGAGACGGTGATCGGTTCGGTCGGCTCGCCGATGTGCGCGTGCACCGCCCGGCGGAGCAGCTCGGCCATCCCTGCGTCGTGCTTGACGACCGCGGCCGCCGGGTCGTCGACCGCCCGCACCGGCACCCGGTCGAGCAGGTCCTCCACGGTGGCCTGGGCGACCTCGACCTCGCCGAGCGCCGGCAGCACCGCCGCGATGTACGCCAGGAACGCCCGGTTCGGCCCGACGATCAGCACGCCGGCCCGGCGCAGCCGTTCCCGGTGCAGGTAGAGCAGGTACGCGGCCCGGTGCAGGCCGACGGCGGTCTTTCCGGTGCCCGGCGCCCCCTGTACGCAGATCGAGTCGGCCAGTTCGGCCCGGACCAGTTCGTCCTGCTCGGGCTGGATGGTGGCCACGATGTCGCGCATCGGCCCGACCCGGGGCCGCTCGATCTCGGCGGTCAGGATCCGGCTGGCCGTGCCGAGCTCCTCGCCCCGGTCCAGGTGTTCGTCCTCGAAGCTGGTCAGCGCGCCGTTGTTGAAGCCGAACCGGCGCCGGACCGCCAGGCCCTGCGGATCCCGCGCGCTGGCCCGGTAGAACGCCCGGGAGACCGGGGCCCGCCAGTCCAGCACCAGCGGCTCCCCCCGCTCGTCGGTCACGTGCCGCCGGCCCACGTGGTACCGGCGCCCGGCGTGGTCCAGGTCCCCCTCGCCGCCGGGTTCGGTGGCCGGGGCGGTGTCGCCGGCGAAGTCGAGGCGGCCGAAGAAGAGCGGCGTGGACGGGTCGTCGGCGAGTTCGGCGACCCGGCGGGCCAGCGTACGGCCCAGCGTCTCGGCCGCGTACGCGTCGCCGGCCACCTGGTCACCGGTGGCGAAGAGGGCCTCGGCGCGTTCCCGCATCCGCTTCAGCGCGGCGCGGGAGGCGGCGAGGTGCTCGCGCTCCGCGGCGAGGTCGGTGTCGAGGTCGAGGTCGAGTGCGGTCACGCTGATTTCCCCTCGAGGTCATCTGCTGATCGCTCGCGTGTCCGGCAGGCGGATGGCCGGCCTCCGGCGCGGGACGTCCGTTGCGGTGCCCAGCGCACCCTGGCCGTCGAAGCGACCTGACAGCCTACGCGCCCCCCAACCACCCCTCCACCGAATTTCCACCGCCCCTCGCCGCGGCGGTTCGCGGAGGTCGGACGGGTGCCGGACGGTGGGGAGTGCCGACGCTGGCCGCCGGTTGTGCGGGTGCGAGGGCCGGGACGAGGGCATGCGGCGGTCCCGGATGGCTGGATCATGGTCTTCGATGCAGGAGGTTGCGGCGCGGCTGCCGCTGCGGGTCGAGCCAGGCGGGCGGGAGAAATTCGGGTCGGCCGTCGGCGGCGAGTCGCACCGCCCATTCGCCCTGATGGACGAGTCGGTGGTGGTGGCCGCAGAGCAGCACCGCGTTGGACAGGGCGGTGGGGCCGCCGTCGGCCCAGTGCCGGATGTGGTGGCCGTCGCACCAGCGCGGCGGCCGGTCGCAGCCGGGAAAGGCGCAGCCGCCGTCGCGCAGGACGAGTGCGCGGCGCAGCGGGCCGCTGATCAGGCGTCGCTGGCGGCCGAGGTCGAGGACCTGGCTGTCGCCGCCGAGCACGGCCGGCAGGACGGCGGCGTCGCAGGCGAGCCGGCGGAGTGCGCCGGGAGTCACCCGCAGGCCGGTGTCGAGGGTGCCGGCACCGAGCTGATTGGTCATCGGGTCGAGCGGCACGGTGACGACGAGCTGTGGCCGGTCGCCGCCGTTGGCCGGGAGAGCGCCGGTGCGCAGGGCGAGGCGGCAGACCTCACCGAGGGCGTCGGCGCGGCGCTGGCCGGGTGCCCGGTCGTCGTGCGGCCCGCTCGGGGCGCAGAGCGAATCGATGGCCGCGCGCAGCACGGCCGCGGTCTCGGCGTCCAGGGTGCCGGTGAGCCGTACCTGGCCATCGGCCTGGTCGGCGAGAGTGAGGTGCCGGCGCGCCTCGGCGCGGGCTTCGGCCGCCTCCAGTGCCGCCAGCTCGGCGCGGTCGGCCAGGTCGGGGGCGACGTGGACGAGCACCCGCTCGCCGAGTCGGCGCAGGATCGCCGGCTCGAACCGGTCGGCCCAGTCGACCAGGAGCTGTGCGGCCTTGTCCGCCACCTCCGGCCCCGCCTCGGTGGGCAACGCGGCGACCGCCTGCGCCACCACCATGCCCTGCTCAACCGTCATCGACCCGGACAGCAGCGCCGCGCGCGCCACTGCAGGGGCGGCATCGACAGCGGCGGCGACCTCGACCAGGCGACGCGCCGACCGGCCCGAGACGCGTAGCCGCTCCCGCAGCCACACCGCCGTCGACGAGGCGCCCTGCGCGACCGCCAGGCCGCGGCCGTCGACCTCGCGCACCAGGCAGCTTCACCGCCGCCAAGCGCTGCTCCAGCAGGTGCACCGCATCGAGCGACGCGGTCAGCTCGGCGTCGGACAAGGCCCACGCGGCGGCGTCGGCGCACTCGCCCACCACCTCACCGACCTGCGCCAACGCCGTCATCACGCAGTCCACGTTAGAACACCCGTACGACAGTTTCGTGAAGTCGGTCGAGCTGGCCGGCAGGGGATCGGGCGGGTCCAGGCAGACCGCGCTGATGCGGACTATCGTCCCGGCCGCCGGGCCGTTGCCTGGACCTGCGCCGGCACGCGGTCCCGGCCGCCTCGTGGCATCGGCGACGCCGTGTCGGCGGTTGCGGGTGCTACGGCCGCGTCGACGTTTCCGACGGATGCCGGTGAGCAGCGGATGGGCGGGGTGCGGTGGCGGCCGGGTGGTGCGGCGTCGGCCGGTAGCGCAGGTCGATGACGTCCCGGCGTTGCTGGTTGAGGCTCCAGTCCGAGACCTCGGCCAGGTCGATGGTGGTCCGGAGGATGCCGGTCTCCCCGGGCGGCAGCTCGCCGAGCACCTCGCCGCGGGGCGAGACGACCATGCTCGGGCAGTGCTGCCGCGGGTCGGCGAGGTTCACCGCGAACACGTACCGCTGGTTCTCGGCGGCGCGGCTGATCAGGTGGCTGCGCCAGACGCCGGTGGTGGCCTCGGGGTTGGCGGCGTTGGTCAGGTAGACGAAGGCGGCCGCGCCGGAGCGGGCCAGCTGCTGCCACTGCTCGGGGTAGCGGAGCTCCCGGCAGAGCTGTACGCCGACGAGGAGGTCGCCCCAGGGCTGGGCCACCCGGCGGACCGGCAGTTCGGCTCCGGCCCGGAGCACCGGGCGCTCGTTCACCGCGAGGTTGATCTTCCGGTAGGTCCACCGCTCGCCGGCCGGGGTGAAGTGCAGCGCGACGTTCCACCAGACGCCGTCCTCGGGCAGCAGCGAGCCGCAGAAGAGGTGCACGCGGCGCTGCCGGGCCAGTTCGCCGACCGTCCCGACCGCTCGGGCGAGACGCGCCCGGTCGAGCGTGGCCAGGGGCGACAGGTCGGGGGCGTACCCGGAGAGCGCGCCCTCGGGCAGCAGCACGAGGTCGTCCGGCTCGGCGCGGCCCACGACCCGCGCGATCGCGGCGAGGTTCGCGTCGATGTCCCAGTCGGTCGGGATCTGGCCGATCGTCACTGTCGTCTTCATCTCGTCCTCCTACCGACCCGTCCTGCCTGGTCGGGGCGCCGGTCCGCGCGGGGCGATGGTGCGGCGGCGGGGTGGGCGGGGATCATGAGGGGATGACCGAGCCGCGTGCCGAGCGTAGTCGGGTGACCATCAGCGACCCGCGGGTGATGCGGGCGCTGGCCCATCCAGCCCGACTCGCGATCACCGAACACCTCAGTGGGCTGGAGGGCGGGGCGACCGCCACCGAGTGTGCGGAGATCGTCGGGCTCTCTCCGAGCGCCACCAGCTACCACCTGCGGGAACTGGCCAAGGCCGGGCTGGTGGAGCAGGCGCCGAGCCGGGGCGACGCGCGGGAGCGGGTCTGGCGGACGGTCAGTCCGAGCTGGACGATCGACGCCGGACGGACCACCGAGCCGGAGGCGCAGGCCGCCGAGCGCGCGCTGATCGAGGCGTGGCTGGCCCGCGACCTGGAGCGCAGCCGTGACTGGTTGCGGCGCGCGCCCCACGAGCCGCCCGAGTGGTACGCGGCGACCCGTCTCGCCGACAGCCAACTGCTGCTCACCGCGGCGGAGTTGACCGAGCTCAACGATGCGGTCGACCGCCTGTTGGAGCCGTACCGGAAGCGGTCCCGGGTGAACCCGCCGGCCGGGGCGCGCACGGTCGCCATCCAGTACAAGGCGGTGCCGCTGGACTGACCGGGTTTGAGTCGATCAGGTGTGAAGGATTATTTTCGAAGTATGTCCTTCATATCTGGCCGGTCGCGCTGGTCCGACGTCTGGCTCGCCACCGCCGCGCGAGGCATCGCCAGCTGCGGCGATTTCCTGGTCGCCAGCGCGCTGACCCTCGCCCTGCAGTCCGCCGGGGCCGGCGGGCTCGCCGTTTCCGGGGTGCTCCTCGCGGCGACCCTGCCCCTGGTGGTGCTCGCCCCGCTGACCGGGCGGCTCGCCGACCGGGTGGACAGCCGCACCATCCTGGTGGCCGCCGGGCTGGCCCAGGCCGGCATCTGCCTCGCGCTCGCGTACGCCGAGCACCCGGCCCTGGTCATCGTGCTGGTGGCGCTGCTGGCGGCCGGTCTCGCCGCCACCCAGCCGGTGATCTCGGCGCTGGTGCCGGTGATGGTCCGGGCGGCGGATCTGCCCCGGGCCAGCGCGCTCAACCAGTCTGCCGGCACGCTCGGCGCGCTCGCCGGTCCAGCCCTGGCCGGGCTGCTGGTGGGCCAGTTCGGCGCCCGTCCACCGCTGCTGCTGGCCGCTGGCAGCTATCTCGCGCTGGTGGTGGCCGGGCTGTTGATCCGTACCCGCCGGGGCGGCCGGCGGCGCGCGGAACCGGCGCTGCCCGGCGGCGCGGTGCCCGCGACCGGCTGGCGGCTGTGCCAGGACCCGCTGCTGGTGGCGATGGTGGCCAGCGTCGCCGGCGTGATCGGCGCGGTCGGCGCGATCAACGTGGTGGAGGTCTTCTTCATCCGCGAGACGCTGGGCAGCTCCACCACGGTGTACGGGCTGGTGACCGGCGCCTGGACGCTCGGCATCCTGGCCGGCGGGTGGCTGTTCGCCCGGGTGGTGCGGCGGCTCGATCGGGACGGCGCGCTGGTCGGGGCCGGCCTGGCGTTGCTCGGCGGCTGCTGCCTGATGGTGCTGGCCTCGGCGGCGGTGCCGGCCGCCCTGCTGCTGGTGCCGATCTTCGTGGTCGGCGGCGTCTTCAACGGCGGCAACAACGTCTTCGACACCGTGCTGCTGGCCCGCCGGGTGCCGGAGGCGGCGCGGGGACGCGCCTTCGCCTTCTTCGGGGCGTCGGTGCAGGGCGCGGCGATGGTCGGCTACCTGGCCGGCGGGCTGCTGTTGGAGGTGGCCGCGCCGCGGCCGCTGGTCGCCGCCTGCGGGGTGGCCGGCCTGGTGGTGGTCGCCGCCGTCGCGCTGCCCCTGCGCCGGGCGAGCCGCGCGGCCACCCCGGCCGTCCTCGAACCGGCACCTGCCGGTCCGCCGCCGCTCGCCCCCGACTCGGTGCGGGGAGAGCTGGAACCCGCCGGTCCGCCGCCGTTCGCCTCCGACCTGGGAGACCCGGCACCTGCCGGCCCGCCGCCGCTCGCTCCCGACCTGGTGCGGAAGAACCCGGCGCCGGCCGGCCCGGCGTGAGCCTGCCTCCCGGGTCGCCTGCCGCTGGATCGCCGGCGACCCGGGAGCCGGTGTGCCGGGAGCCGGCGGAGTCGTGTGCCCGCCGCCCGTACCCGAGGCGGCGCTGGCCGGCCCGGCGGCGGGTGCTGCTAAGGCCGGCCGGCGGGGCGGGTGCGGAATTGGCCACTCCGGGGCCGGCCCGCCGAGCCCCGTCCCGCGGGCCGGGATACGGTCGGGCCATGGTCGAGCACGTCGCACGCCCCCGGGTCGGGCACATCCAGTTCCTGAACTGCCTGCCGATCTACTGGGGTCTGATGCGCTCCGGCGCGCTGATCGACGTCGACCTGCACAAGGACTCGCCGGACCGGCTGAGCGCGGCGCTGGTCGCCGGCGACCTGGACATCGGCCCGATCTCCCAGGTGGAGTACCTGCGGCACGCCGACGAGCTGCTGCTCCTGCCGGATCTGGCGGTCGGCAGCGACGGCCCGGTGCTCTCGGTGAACGTCGTCTCCACCCGGCCGCTGGCCGAGCTGGACGGCGCCCGGGTCGCGCTCGGCTCGACCTCGCGCACCGGGGTGCTGCTGGCCCAGCTGCTGCTCGCCGAGCGGTACGGCGTCCGGCCGGAGTACTTCCGCTGCCCGCCCGACCTGACCCAGATGCTGCTGGAGGCGGACGCCGCCGTGCTGATCGGCGACGTGGCGCTGCGCGCGCTCTACGAGGCACCCAAGCAGGGGCTGGAGGTCACCGACCTCGGGCAGGCGTGGCGGGAGTGGACCGGGCTGCCGATGGTCTTCGCCGTCTGGGCGGTCCGCCGCGACTTCGCCGCCGCCCACCCCGGGCTGGTCAAGGAGGTGCACGAGGCCTTCCTGCGCTCGCGCGACCTCTGCCTCGCCGAGCTGGACCAGGTGGCCGAGGCGGGTGCCCGCTGGGAGCCGTTCGACGCGGCCACGCTGGCCTCGTACTTCCGGGCGCTGGACTTCTCGCTCGGCGAGCGCCAGGTGGCCGGGCTGCGCGAGTTCGCCCGCCGGGCCGCGAACCTGGGCGCCGCCCCGGCCCTTCCGGCCGGCGGCCCCGCCTTCTTCACCGGCTGACGCCGAAGCCGGCACCCACGGCGACGTCGGTGCAGCGGCGGCACGGGCGAGGCCCAGCCGATTCGCCGCTGGCGCGGCCAGCGCCCCATGCCGGCCATCATCCCCACCGCCGGACAGCCCTACGAATACCGCTGCCGGCCAGCCCGGCCCGCGTCCAGCACGGACCTGCGGTGGGCCGCTTGGACCTGCGGTGGGCCACTTGGACCGACCCGGGTCGGGCGGCCGCCGAAGGTCAGGTGGCGTCGCGGAGGAGGGCTGCGGTGATCTTCTGGCAGTTCTTCATGCCGTAGTCGTAGCCCATGTCGATCGGGTAGCGGACCATCACGCCCATCGTCCAGGTGTCGCCGATGGCCAGGCAGTTGATGTGCATCTCCTGCTCCTTGGTCCGGTCGATCCAGCCGTTCTTGATGGCGATGGTCTTCCGCTCGGCGGACGGGAAGGCCTTGCGGATGCCGAAGTCACCCGCGCCGCGGACCAGCCGCATCTCGTTGAGCAGCCACTTGGTCCACTTCGGCCCGGTCGCCCGGCCGTCGGCGATGCAGTTGCCCAGCCTTGCGGTGTCCCGCGGGGACAGCTTCGTCCGGCTCCAGCCACCGTCGCTGGCGACGCTGCTGTCGGTCAGCTCGCACATCGAGATCAGCCGCTTGATCGAGGCGGACCCGCCGATGGCGTTGTAGAACTGCTGGGCCCGGGTGTTGTCGCTGTCCCGGATGATCTTCGTGGCGTCGGCCAGCTTGGCGTCGCTCGGGGTCTGGTCCTTCTCGTCGGCCCGGCGCAGGTAGTCGGCGACGATCCAGGACTTGATCAGCGAGGCGGTGGTGCTGGTCTCGTCCATGTTGTCGGAGCCGATGATGTCGCCGGTGCGCCGGTCCAGCACGCTCCAGGCATACCAGCCCTCGATGTCCAGGTCGAGGTCCTTCGCCTCGAACGGCAGCGGCTCCAGCGTCTCGCTCGGGCTCGGCGTGGGCGTCGGCCGCGACCTGCGGTCGGTCGGCGTACCGGTGGAGCGGTCGCCGGCGTCGCCCCACCGCGCGGCCGCCGTGGACTCGAACGGCGAGCCGGGAAGCAGGCGCAGGGACACCAGCACCATGCCGATCAGGATCGCCGCGACGGCGATCAGCTTCAGCGGCGAGGTCTCCTTGCGCTCGCCCCGGCGGCCGGCCATCAGAGCTTCCCGACCGGCTGCTGCGGCACCTTGAGCGCGGCACCGGGCTGCGGGGTCACCAGCTGGCTGGCGACGCTGGCGCAGACCTGGGCGCCGTACTTCAGCCCACTCCTGATCGGGTAGCGCAGCATCACGGCGAGGCTCCACCGGTCCGTCACGGCGAGGCAGTTGACGTGCCAGTTGCCGTCGTAGTTCAGCGGGGTCCAGCCGTTCTTCATGCTGACCGGGCCCTGGCTGGTGATCGACTCTGGCAGCCCGTCGATGATCCCCCAGCGACCGCCGCCCTGGCGGGCCTTCTGGTCCTTGGCCGCCGTGGTGCCCCGGACCTTGGCCATCTCGTCCAGCAGGAACTTGGTCCACTTCGGCCCGGCGGCGGTGCCGTCGGCGATGCAGTCGCCGAGGCGTACCGCGTCGCGGGGCGACATCCGGGTGAAGCTCCACCAGCCGACGTAGCCCGGCACGTTGCCCGGCTTGGTGTCGGTCAGCTTGCAGGTGCTGCTCATCCGCTTGATGCTCGCGGCGCCGCCGATCGCCCGGTAGAGCCGGTTGGCGGCGTCGTCGTTGCTGTCCCGGATCGCCGTGGTGATGTCCTTCTTGAAGCTGGCCGGCAGGGCCTTGTCGCCGAGCCGGTTCAGGTAGTCGGCCGCGAACCAGGACTTGATCATCGACTCGGTGGAGCTGGTCGAGGCCATGTTCTTCGAGCCGGAGATCTCACCGCTCTCCCGGTCCATCAGGGCCCAGGAGAAGAACTCGCCCTTGAAGTTCACCGCGACCGGGGTCGCCGCGAGGGTCGGCGGGGGCGGTGGTGCCGGGGCGGGCGCCGCGACGCTGCCGCCGCCTCCGCCGCCGGTCTCGCCGTCGCCGGCGAGCCGGGCGTACGCGGCCGGAACCAGCAGGACGCCACCGAGGAGGACCGCCACGATGGCGAGCACCATGGTCACGCGGGAACGCATGAGTGGGTGAGCTCCAGATGTCAGGGCCGGGGGGAACCGGCTGTGTTGCCCGGACGGATCGGCGGATCGCCGAGGCCGGGGGAGACGGCCTCGATGGCTGGCGATCGTCGGCAGCCGATCGGTGTGACGGCGAAAGTCTACGTCCGGATCGCCGGCACGCCAGAACTCCACACCTGGCAACTTGCCATGAAGGCGGGAGAACGGCCCGGTATGCGTTTCTTGGGGGGATTCATCTTTGTAGCGTGAGCCACGTCATAGCCGGGGCGTCCACCGAGAGCGATCCTCCGGTCACGGAAGGTGTCACCACAATCCTGTTACACCCTCTGGTTTCTTGAGTCGTCAGCTGTAACACTTGTCTTCATGTATGGCAACGACTTCACCCCCGACGACGCGCCCGGCGGTGGTCTGCTCGGCGAGGTCGAGGCGGCCGAGACGGCGCTGCGGGAGGCCGCCGAGCGCGGGCGGCGCGGCGGGCCCGCCCCGGACGAGGACCTGGCGGCGTACTTCGCCGCGGTCGTCGACGCCGACCAGAAGATCGAGCCACGCGACTGGATGCCCGAGGCCTACCGGAAGACGCTGATCCGGCAGATCGCCCAGCACGCCCACTCCGAGATCATCGGCATGCAGCCGGAGGGGAACTGGATCAGCCGGGCGCCGTCGCTCAAGCGCAAGGCGATCCTGCTCGCCAAGGTGCAGGACGAGGCCGGCCATGGCCTCTACCTCTACGCCGCCGCCGAGACCCTCGGGGTGAGCCGGGAGGAACTGGTCGACCTCCTGCTCAGCGGCCGGCAGAAGTACAGCTCGATCTTCAACTACCCGACCCTCACCTGGGCCGACGTGGGCGCCATCGGCTGGCTGGTGGACGGCGCGGCGATCGTCAACCAGGTGCCGCTGTGCCGCTGCTCCTACGGCCCGTACGCCCGGGCGATGATCCGGGTCTGCAAGGAGGAGTCGTTCCACCAGCGGCAGGGCTACGAGATCCTGCACACCCTGGCACACGGCACCCCGGCGCAGAAGGCGATGGCCCAGGACGCGGTCGACCGCTGGTGGTACCCGTCGCTGGCCATGTTCGGCCCGCCGGACACGGACTCCACCCACTCGGCGCAGTCCATGGCCTGGAAGATCAAGCGCTTCTCCAACGACGAGCTGCGCCAGCGCTTCGTCGACATGTGCGTGCAGCAGGCCGAGATCCTCGGCCTCACCATCCCCGACCCGGACCTGCGCTGGAACGACGAGCGGCAGTCGTACGACTTCACCCAGCCGGACTACGCCGAGCTGATGCGGGTGATCTCCGGCGACGGACCGTGCAACCGGCAGCGGATGGCGCACCGGCAGGCGGTGCACCGCGAGGGCGCGTGGGTCCGCGAGGCCGCCGCGGCGTACGCCGCCAAGCGGGCACAGCAGCAGAAGGAGAAGGTGGCCGCATGAGCAAGGAACAAGCACCGCTGTGGGAGGTGTTCGTCCGGGCCCGGCGCGGGCTTTCGCACACCCATGTCGGCAGCCTGCACGCGCCCGACGCCGAGCTGGCCCTGCGCAACGCTCGGGACCTCTACACCCGCCGTCAGGAGGGGGTGTCGATCTGGGTGGTCCCGGCCGCCGCGATCACCGCGTCCAGCCCGGACGAGAAGGACGCCTTCTTCGACCCGGCCGCGGACAAGGTCTACCGCCACCCCACCTTCTACGAGGTGCCGGACGGGGTGGCCCACCTGTGAACGGCCCGTTCGACTTCGCCCTCGCCCTCGGCGACGACGCGCTGATCGCGGCGCAGCGGCTCGCCGAGTGGACCACCCGCGCGCCGGAGATGGAGGAGGACATCGCGCTGGCCAACATCGCCCTCGACCAGCTCGGCGCGGCCCGGCTGCTGTTCACGTACGCGGGCGAGCTGGAGGGCGCCGGCCGGGACGAGGACGCGCTGGCGTTCCTCCGCGACGACCGCGAGTTCCGCAACTGCCTGCTGGTCGAGCTGCCCAACGGCGACTTCGCGGTGACCATGGCCAAGCTGCTCTTCCTGTCGGCCTACCAGCTGCCGCTCTACACCGCGCTGGCCGGCTGCGCCGACGAGCGGTTGGCCGCGATCGGCGGCAAGGCCCGCAAGGAGTCGGCCTACCACCTGGACCACAGCTCGCTGTGGGTGAAGCGGCTCGGCGACGGCACCGAGGAGTCGCACCGCCGGATGCAGGAGGCGGTGGACCAGGTCTGGCCGTACGTGCACGAGCTGTTCGCCCCCGCCCCGGCGGCGCCGGTCGATCCGGCCACCCTGCGGGCCGACTTCGACGTCGCCGTCTCCGCCGTGCTCGACGAGGCCACGCTGACCCGGCCGGAGAGCGGCTGGGCGCCGGCCGGCGGGCGGGACGGCGTGCACACCGAGCACCTGTCGTACCTGCTGGCCGAGATGCAGGTGCTGCACCGCGCCCACCCGGGGGCACGCTGGTGACCGACCCGAGGGCGGCCGTGGCGGCGGTGGTGGACCCGGAGATCCGGGTGGTCACCATCGACGAGCTGGGCATCCTGCGGGCGGTCGACGAGGATCCGGCCACCGGCCGGGTGGTTGTCACCATCACCCCCACCTACACCGGCTGCCCGGCGATGGACGTCATCCGGGCCGACATCCGCCGGGCGCTGGCCGCCGCCGGCCACCCGGACGCCGAGGTCCGTACGACCTACAGTCCGGCGTGGAGCACCGACTGGATCTCCGAGAGCGGGCGGGCCAAGCTCGCCGCCGCCGGCATCGCCCCGCCGGCCCCGGTGCGCTCGGCCGGTGTCGTGCCGCTCACCCTGGCGGTGCGCTGTCCGCGCTGCGGATCCCCCGAGACCGAACAGGTCAGCCGGTTCGGCTCCACCGCCTGCAAGGCGCTCTGGCGCTGCCGCTCCTGCTCCGAACCCTTCGACCACCTGAAGGCGCTGTGACTGTCACCATCACCCGCCCGGTCCGCCGCCGGCCGGTCTTCCACCCGCTGCCGGTCGCCGCCGTCGACCGGCTCACCGACGACGCCGTGGCGATCACGTTCGCCGTGCCGGAGGAACTCCGGGAGACCTTCGCGTTCCGGGCCGGCCAGCACCTGACCGTACGCCGCGCCGGCGAGGCCGGCGAGGACGTGCGCCGGTCGTACTCGATCTGCTCCACGCCGGACGACCTGGCCCGGCACGGCCGGCTGCGGATCGGGGTGCGGGAGATCCCCGGCGGCGCGTTCTCCGCGTTCGCCTGCGGCGCGCTGCGCGGCGGCGACACCGTCGAGGTGCTGCCGCCGCTGGGGCACTTCACCTCGGCGTTCGACCCGGGCCGGGTCCGCCGCTACGGCGCGGTGGTCGCCGGCTCCGGGATCACCCCGGTGCTCGCGCTGGTCGCGACCGCGCTCGCCGTCGAGCCGGCCAGCACCTTCACCCTGGTGTACGGCAACCGCACGGCGAACACGGTGATGTTCGCCGAGGAGTTGGCCGACCTGAAGGACCGCTACCCGACCCGGCTGCACCTGGTGCACGTGCTCTCCCGGGAGCAGGGCGAGTCGCCGCTGCTCTCCGGCCGGATCGACGCCGACCGGCTGGGCCGGCTGCTGGACACCGTGGTGCCCGGCGACGCCATCGAGGAGTGGTTCCTTTGCGGCCCGTACGGCCTGGTGGTGGACGCGAAGGCGGTGCTGACCGGGCGCGGCCTGCCGGAGTCGGCGGTGCACACCGAGCTGTTCCACGTCGACGCGCCGCCGGAGCCGCCGCGCCGGGCCGACGACGGGCCGGGCACCGGCACCGGCACCGAGGTGACCATCATGCTGGACGGCCGTTCGTCGAACTTCACCATGGGTCGCCACGAGCGGGTGCTGGACGCGGCGCTGAAGGTGCGCGGCGAGCTGCCGTACGCCTGCAAGGGCGGGGTCTGCTCGACCTGCAAGGCGAAGGTCGTCGACGGCGAGGTGACGATGGCCCGCAACTACGCCCTGGAGCCCGACGAGGTGGCCGCCGGCTACGTCCTCACCTGCCAGTCCAGCCCCACCACCGACACCCTCACGGTGGACTACGACGCATGATCCCCGCCCTCCCCGCGATCTTGCAGTTGTCGCCCCGACATCTGCCGCCATCCGGGCGAAACGAGGGCCCGAAGTGCAAGATCGCGGTGGGCGGGCGCGTGGGATGGGTGACACGGGGCGGGGCACCCTGGGGGAGAGATATTCGGGGCGACGTAGGCTCGGGGGCGTGACGGTGAGCCGGGAGATCGACGACATCCTGCAGCGCGGCGCGGACGGCGGGCGGATCACGCCCGAGGAGGCCCTGCTGCTCTACACCGAGGCGCCCTTCCACGCTCTGGGCGAGGCGGCCGACGCGGTACGCCGGCGGCGCTACCCGGACAACATCGTCACGTACCTGATCGACCGCAACATCAACTACACCAACGTCTGCGTGACCGCGTGCAAGTTCTGCGCGTTCTACCGGGCGCCGAAGCACAAGGAGGGGTGGACCCACCCCACCGAGGAGATCCTCCGCCGCTGCGGCGAGGCGGTCGAGCTGGGCGCCACCCAGGTCATGCTCCAGGGCGGGCACCACCCGGACTACGGCGTGGAGTACTACGAGGAGCTCTTCTCCTCGGTCAAGCGGGCGTACCCGCAGCTCGCCATCCACTCGATCGGCCCGAGCGAGATCCTGCACATGGCCAAGGTCTCCGGCGTCAGCCTGGACGAGGCGATCTCCCGGATCAAGGCGGCCGGCCTGGACTCGATCGCCGGCGCCGGCGCGGAGATGCTGCCCGAGCGGCCGCGCAAGGCGATCGCCCCGCTCAAGGAGTCCGGCGAGCGCTGGCTGGAGGTCATGGAGCTGGCCCACCGGCAGGGCCTGGAGTCGACCGCGACCATGATGATGGGCACCGGCGAGACGAACGCCGAGCGGATCGAGCACCTGCGCATGATCCGCGACGTGCAGGACCGCACCGGCGGCTTCCGGGCGTTCATCCCGTGGACGTACCAGCCGGAGAACAACCACCTCAAGGGCCGGACCCAGGCCACCACTCTGGAGTACCTGCGGCTGGTCGCGGTGTCCCGGCTCTTCTTCGAGACCGTGCCGCACCTGCAGGCGTCCTGGCTGACCACCGGCAAGGACGTCGGCCAGCTCGCCCTGCACATGGGCGTGGACGACCTGGGGTCGATCATGCTGGAGGAGAACGTCATCTCCTCCGCCGGTGCCCGGCACCGGTCCAACCTGCACGGGCTGATCGGCATGATCCGGGCGGCGGACCGGATCCCGGCCCAGCGGGACACCCTCTACAACCGGCTCGCGGTGCACTGGACCCCGGCCGACGACCCGACCGACGAGCGGGTGGTCTCGCACTTCTCCTCGATCGCCCTGCCGGGCGGCGGGGCGGGCCGGCAGTTGCCGCTGGTCGACGCCCGCTGACGGGCGGTTCACCGACCGTTCGGGTGCGCGTGGGTGTCCGTGTGGCACCGGCGTGTCGGCCGGACGGCGAGGTGCTCGTGGCCGAGACGGTCGCCGACGGCTGGCCGGCGGCGTAGGGACAGCGGGGCGGGTGGCCGGTGGCTATGGTGCGGCCTACCGATCATCCTGCCCACGGGGGAACCTCTCACATGATCTTCCGTAACCTGGCACGGCTCGGGGCCGCCGCCCTGCTCACCTCGGGTGCGTTCGCCGCGCTCGGCGCTCCCGCGTACGCCGAGGACACCGGCACCGACCTGTCGATCGACGTCGCCGGCACCCGCCTCGCCGCGGGCACCACCGACAAGCTCGGCTCCATCAAGCTCACCAACAGGGGCGAGGACACCCCGACCGGCGTCAAGATCAACATCGACGTCACGCAGCTCGACCTGGACAAGGTGACGCTCGCTCCGTTCGCCGAGGAGAAGTGTGCGGAGACCGAGTCCGCCGGCCGGCGGGTCTGGGAGTGCGCCATCCACGACTTCGCCGTCCCGGAGCCCGGCACCACGTCCGACCTGCCGCTGGTCGTGTTCCGCGCCGCCGAGGGGCTGAAGGAGGCGTACTCGGCGCCCGTCACGTTCACCGTGGTGGCACCGGGCGACATCAACTCCGAGAACGACTCCAAGACCGTCCAGATCGAACTCACCACCGAGAACGGCGTCGACCTGGAGGTGTGGGCCCCGGACGTCGATTCCCAGGTGGCCTGGGAGCCCGGCGGCGAGCCGGAGTTGCTGAAGCACACGCTCAACCCGGGTGACGAGACCATCGTCTTCGCGGCCTTCGGCAACCAGGGCGACATGATCGCCGACGGCCTCGACTTCGTCGCGTCCCTGCCGGAGGGGGTCACCTTCAGCGAGCGTCTGAAGGGGTGCGAGGTGAGTGCCGACCGGCGCCGGGCGACCTGCGCGGCGGGCACCACCCGGCTGATGCCGGGCAAGACGGTGTACGGCGTCTTCGCGGTGAAGGTCGCCGCTGACGTGCCGGCGCCGGTGCTGCTGTCCGGTGGCACCGTGTCGGCCACCTCCCGTGGCGCCCTGCCGGTGACCGACAAGAGCCTGGCCCGGGCGGCCGGCGGCGAGCTGCCGCCGTTCCTGACCACGAAGATCGACGTCGCCGAGGACATCGACCCGAGCGACGACAGCGACGACTTCACGGTGAAGGTGGCCGCCGTGACCGGCGGCGGGGGCGGTGGCGACGGCGGCCTGCCCGTCACCGGTGCGCAGGCCGGTCTGATCGGTGGCGTCGGCGTGGCGGTGCTGGCTGTCGGTGGCACACTGTTCGTGCTGGCGCGGCGTCGTCGGGTGGTCCTGGTGACCCCGAACGACGAGCGGCCGGCCGCCTGACGGGCGACCGGCCCGGCGGTTCCACCGTCCTCCATCGGTCCACGAGGGCCGTTCACATATCAGGTACGGCAGTGGGGGCGGGATGGGTGACCATCCCGCCCCCACTGTTCGTCCATCCGGGCAGCCCTGGACGCGACTCGTACGGCGGCGCTGGCGTACGCCGCTCGATCTCCGATAGCGTCCGCTCGGTTCCGCAACCATCAGTTTCTTCCCTAACCCCGGGGGATCGATGACACCGTTCCACCGTTCCGCGCTGGCCCGCGCGGGCGTCGCAGCCCTGCTCGCGGTCGGCGGCGTGACCGTCGCGGCCGCCCCGGCCCACGCCGCCGACACCGCGGAGCTCCAGCTGATCCCGCTCAGCTACGAGCTGGCCAAGGGCGTCAAGGAGGCCAAGGCCAAGCCGTTCAAGTTCCAGGTCGCCAACACCAGCACGGTGGACGCCGAGGACGTCCGCGTCCTGGTGGACACCAAGGGCCTCAACCCGAAGAAGCCCAAGGTCGGCGTGGTGGTGCCCGAGGGCTGCGAGGTCGAGGGCAGCACGTTCAGCTGCCTGCTGGGCGACCTGACGGCCGGCACCACCGAGGACTTCGGCATCCCGATCTTCTCCACCGGCGGGCGCGGCGCCGCCGGCACGTTGAAGGTCACCATCAGCGCGGCCAACGCGGAGGGCGACAGCGTCGACCACGACATCACCGTCGCCAAGCCCGGCTACGACCTCACCACCTGGGTGCAGGACGTCTACGCCGACGTGCAGGTGGACGGCGACGAGGCCGGCGAGACCGGGCTCAAGCCGGTCCGGCCGGGTGACACCGCGCCGCTGGACTGGGCGGTCTTCAACGACGGCAGCCGCAAGGCGACCGGGATCGCGTACGGCATCACGCTGCCGGCCGATGTGACCTTCGCCGAACTGCCGGAGGGCTGCGTCGAGCAGACGCTGGGTGGCCTCGCCCAGGCGTACTGCGAGGACTCCGGCGTGGTGTTGAAGCCGGGCCAGTACTACACCGCCGACGTGCGGGTGAAGGTCGGCGCGGGCGTGACCGAGCCGGTGCTGCGCCCCGGCTTCCTCTTCGCCTCCGGTCTGGACGCCGCCGAGGGCGCGCCGGAGGAGGCGCCGCGGATCGCCAGCGGGACGCAGCGCAAGGCCTTCACCGAGACCGACCAGGGTGACAACATCGCCCAGTTCGACGTGTTCGTCGACCTGACGGCGGGGCCGACCCCGACCCCGACCCCGACCGGTGGGCCGACGGCCTCCCCGACGCCGGGCACCGGTGGTGACGGCGGTGGCCTGCCAGTGACCGGTGTGCAGGCCGGCCTGATCGGCGGGATCGGCGCGGCCGTCCTGCTGGCCGGTGGCGCGCTGCTGCTGATCTCCCGGCGGCGCCGGGTGGTCCTGGTGGCCCCGGGCGACGAGAAGTCGACCGACTGACGGGTGACACGTGACGGGCGGGGTGGGTGACCACCCCGCCCGTTCGCGTCCGGCGCCGGGGACGACCCTGCGGCCGTCGGCGGTCGCCCGGCTGGCAGAGTGGAGGGGTGAGCCGTACCCCCCAGGGCCAGCGCGCCAGCCTGGACAAGCAGCCGCACGAGGTCGCCGCGATGTTCGACGGCGTGGCCGCGCGTTACGACCTGACCAACACCGTCCTTTCGTTCGGCCAGGACCGGTTCTGGCGGCGGGCGACCCGGGAGGCGCTCGGGCTGCGCCCCGGTGAGCGGGTGCTGGACGTCGGCGCCGGCACCGGCGTCTCCACCGAGGAGCTGGCCCAGTCCGGGGCGTACGCGGTCGGCGCCGACCTGTCGCTCGGCATGCTGTACGCCGGCAAGCGCCGCCGCCCGCTGGTGCCGCTGGTGGCCGGGGACGCGCTGCGGCTGCCCTTCGCCGACGCCAGCTTCGACGCGGTGACCATCTCCTTCGCGCTGCGCAACGTGGTGGACACCGAGGCGGCGCTGCGCGAGCTGGCCCGGGTGACCCGGCCCGGCGGGCGGCTGGTGGTCTGCGAGTTCAGCCGGCCGGTCAACCCCGCGTTCCGCACGGTCTACCTGTCGTACCTGATGCGGTCGCTGCCGGCGGTGGCCCGCGCGGTCTCCAGCAACCCGGACGCGTACGTCTACCTTGCCGAGTCGATCCAGGCCTGGCCCGACCAGGCCGGGCTGGCGGCGCGGATCGGCGCGGCCGGCTGGGGCAAGGTGGCCTGGCGCAACCTGACCGGTGGCATCGTCGCCCTGCACCGCGGCATCCGCCCCTGACCCGGCCGCCGGCTGCCGCCGACCACCGGCGCTGCCGCCAGCCTCCGGCTGTCGCCGGCGGAGTTTCGGTGGCCCGTGGCTGCGCGGCGAGGTCCGGCGTGGTCGGCAGCTGGTGGTGGTGGGCGCCGGTGGGCACCCCGGCTCGGGGTGGCTGACCCAGGCCGCCTGATTTCGTGAATATCCGTCTTTAGTCCATTTTGTTCCGTACGCTCTGCGGCATGAGACCCGAGCGGCCGGACGAGGTGGCGGCCACCGACGAGGACGCGGCCGAACTCATCGCGCAGCTCAAGGAGTTGGCCGGTGCGGATCCCGCCGACGTCCGCCAGGTGGTGGCCGAGGTGCTGGCCGCGCTCGACCGCGCCGCCGGTGGCGCGTTGCGCGAGCACCTGCCGGAGACGATCCGGCACGACGCCGGACTGGACCCGGCCAGCCCCGCCCGGCGCTGACACCGCGCCCCACGCCCGGGATCGGCGGCCGCTCCGCCCCAGGTGAGCGCCAGTCAACCGGGTTTCCGGCAAGTTAGGTACCCCTCAGCGGGCGCCGGTGTTACCCCGGTCATAGACTCCCTCCCGACTGGCTTGTGAAGCATTTCACGAGCATGCGGGAGGAGGCGCGGATGACCGCGGTGGAGCACGACGCCGACGTCATCGTCGTGGGCGCCGGTCCCGGTGGGTCGGCGACCGCGTACCACCTGGCTCGGCACGGCGTACGGGTGCTGCTGCTGGAGAAGACCGAGTTTCCCCGGGAGAAGGTCTGCGGAGACGGGCTGACGCCGCGCGCGGTGCGGCAGTTGGTCCGGATGGGCGTGGACACCTCGGAGGAGGCCGGCTGGCTGCACAACCGGGGACTGCGGGTGATCGGCGGCGGGGTCCGGCT
This sequence comes from Micromonospora echinaurantiaca, assembly GCF_900090235.1. Classification (NCBI taxonomy): domain Bacteria; kingdom Bacillati; phylum Actinomycetota; class Actinomycetes; order Micromonosporales; family Micromonosporaceae; genus Micromonospora; species Micromonospora echinaurantiaca. The sequence continues at coordinate 6,753,295 of NZ_LT607750.1, forward strand.
GGAGCTGGACTGGCCCGACCTGGCGAGCTTCCCCAACTACGGGCTGGTGCGCACCCGGCTCGACTTCGACGACCTGCTCGCCCAGCGGGCGGTCGCCGCCGGCGCCAAGCTGCGCACCAGCGTGAACGTCACCGGCCCGGTGCTCGACCCGGACGGCCGGGTGATCGGCGTCGAGGCGGAGGTGGGCCCGGACAAGGCCCCCGCGACCTTCCACGCGCCGCTGGTGGTCGCGGCCGACGGCGTCTCCGGCCGCTTCCCACTCGCCCTCGGGCTGGCCAAGCGGGAGGACCGGCCGATCGGGGTCGCGGTGCGCCGCTACTACCGCTGCCCGGCCAAGCACGACGACAACTACCTGGAGTCCTGGCTGGAGCTGCGCAGCAAGGACAGCGGCGACAACCTGCTGCCCGGGTACGGCTGGATCTTCGGCCTCGGTGACGGCCGGGTCAACGTCGGCCTCGGCGTGCTCAACTCCTCGTCCGCCTTCGGCAAGACCAACTACCGGCGGCTGCTGACCGACTGGCTGGCGAACACCCCGGCCGACTGGGGCATGACCGACGAGTCCAACGCGGAGGGTCCGATCCTCGGCGCGGCGCTGCCGATGGGCTTCAACCGGGTGCCGCACTACACCCGCGGGGTGATGCTGGTCGGCGACTCCGGCGGCATGGTCAACCCGTTCAACGGCGAGGGCATCGCGTACGCGATGGAGTCCGGCGAGCTGGCCGCGGAGATCGCGGTGCAGGCCCTGGCCCGGCCGGCGGGCGCCGAGCGGGAGCGGGCGCTGACCGCGTACTCGACCGAGCTCAAGGCGCGGTTCGGTGGCTACTACCGGCTCGGCGGCATCTTCGTGAAGCTGATCGGCCGTCCGGAGATCATGCGGATGGCCACCCGGCACGGCATGCCGCACCCGATGCTGATGCGCTTCGTCCTCAAGCTGCTGGCCAACCTGACCGACCCGCGCGGCGGGGACGCGATGGACCGGGTCATCAACGCGATGACGAAGGTGGCTCCGGCCGTGTGACCACTGGATCCACGGTCCGTGACGATCGCGGGCCCGGAGCACAGAGATCGGCCCCCCGGCGCAGGTCGCCGAATGGGACGTGAATAGTGTGATTTTTGTCAAGCACCGAGGGCAGGGAAGGACGAGCAGGAGATAACGATGACGCTCTCCCCTTACGCACCGATCATCGGGCTGTTCGCCATCGCCGCGGCGTTCGCGCTGTTCTCCGTGGCGGCCGCCCGCTTCGCCGGCCCCCGGCGCTACAACAAGGCCAAGCTCGAGGCGTACGAGTGCGGCATCGAGCCCAGCCCCCAGCCGGTCGGCGGTGGGCGGTTCCCGATCAAGTTCTACCTGACGGCGATGCTCTTCATCGTCTTCGACATCGAGATCATCTTCCTCTATCCCTGGGCGGTCTCGTTCGACGCCCTGCCGATCTTCGGCTTCGTGGAGATGGTCCTGTTCATCGTCGCGGTCTTCGTCGCGTACGCCTACGTGTGGCGGCGCGGCGGCCTGGACTGGGACTGAGGGAGGAACCTCAGATGGGTATCGAGGAGAAGCTTCCCGCCGGTGTCCTGCTCACCTCGGTGGAGAAGCTGGTCAACTGGTCGCGGAAGACGTCGGTCTGGGGTGCCACCTTCGGCTTGGCGTGCTGTGCGATCGAGATGATGGCGGCCGGCGGCCCGCACTACGACATGGGCCGCTGGGGTATGGAGGTCTTCCGCGCCTCGCCGCGGCAGGCCGACCTGATGATCGTGGCCGGCCGGGTGAGCCAGAAGATGGCCCCGGTGCTGCGCCAGATCTACGACCAGATGGCCGAGCCCCGCTGGGTCATCTCCATGGGCGTCTGCGCCAGCAGCGGTGGCATGTTCAACAACTACGCCATCGTGCAGGGCGTCGACCACATCGTCCCGGTCGACATGTACCTCCCCGGCTGCCCGCCCCGGCCCGAGATGCTCATCGACGCGGTGCTCAAGCTGCGCGAGAAGATCATGCATGAGCCGCTCGGCCCGAACGGCCGCAAGATGCTGGAGGCGCGCAAGGCCCGCGGTGACGTCCCGGTCGTCCCGTACGGCTCGATGCCCTCGTCGTACCGCAGCGACAAGGCCCGGCGGGCCGAGTGGACGCAGGCCGTCCGTGAGGGTCGCGAGGAGCAGCTGCGGATCGAGAACTGGATGAAGGCCCAGAACCACCTGCAGCACGGAGGGTCGCGGTGAACGCGAGCAGTGCGGCGGAGCGGAGCCCCGCAGTCGTGAACGGAGGGCAGGCACGGTGACCGCACCCAACGACGGCGGCGTACCGGTACCGGTCACGCCGGCCGGCGCCACCAGCGGGGCGCCGGCGGAGTACCCGCCGGCCAGCCCGGCCGGTCGCGGCATGTTCGGCAACCAGGGCACCGGCGACGTGTCCGGCTACGGCGGCCTGATCCGCCCGCGCCGCGCGATCGAGGACTCGCCCCGGCCGTACGGCGGCTACTTCGACGAGGTGCGCGACGCGCTGGAGGAGGCGTATCCGGCCTTCGCCGACGCGATCGAGAAGGTCGTGGTCGACCGGGGTGAGCTGACCCTGCACGTACGCCCCGAGCGGATCGCCGAGGTCTGCCAGGTGATGCGCGACGACCTCGCGCTCCGCTTCGAGCTCTGCTCGTCGGTGTCCGGGGTGGACTACCTCGGGGCCGACGCCCGCCGGCTGCACGTCGTCTACCAGCTCACCTCGATGACCTACCGCCGCACGGTGCGGCTGGAGGCCGCGGTTTCCGCCGAGGACCCGCACCTGCCCAGCGTCACCGCGATCTACCCGACCGCGGACTGGCAGGAGCGCGAGGCGTACGACATGTTCGGCATCGTCTTCGACGGCCACCCCAACCTGACCCGGATCCTGATGCCGGACGACTGGGAGGGGCACCCGCAGCGCAAGGACTACCCGCTCGGCGGCGTGCCGGTGGAGTACAAGGGCGCCGAGATTCCGCCGCCGGACCGGAGGAGGTCGTACCAGTGAGCACGTCCAACTACGCGACCGAGCGGGAGACCGCCGAGGGCAAGGTCTTCACCGTCACCGGTGGGGACTGGGACAACGTGGTCTCCGGCACCGACCCGATCAACGACGAGCGGATCGTCGTCAACATGGGTCCGCAGCACCCGTCCACGCACGGCGTGCTCCGGCTGATCCTCGAACTCGAGGGTGAGACGGTCCGCGAGGCTCGCTCGGTGGTCGGCTACCTGCACACCGGCATCGAGAAGAACCTCGAGTACCGCAACTGGGTCCAGGGCAGCACCTTCGTGACCCGGATGGACTACCTCTCCCCGATCTTCAACGAGACGGCGTACGCGCTGGCGGTGGAGAAGCTGCTCGGGATCACCGAGCAGATCACCGAGCGGGCGAACACCATCCGGGTCCTCATGATGGAGCTGAACCGGATCTCCTCGCACCTGGTCTGGGTGGCCACCACCGCCATGGAGCTGGGCGCGATCAACATGATGCTCTACGGCTTCCGGGAGCGGGAGCACATCCTCGAGATCTTCGAGATCATCACCGGCCTGCGGATGAACCACGCGTACGTCCGGCCGGGCGGCGTGGCACAGGACGTGCCGGACGAGGCGATCGTCAAGATCCGCGAGTTCCTGAAGCTGATGCCGAAGCGGCTCAAGGAGTACGAGAACCTCCTCTCCGGCCAGCCGATCTGGCTCGAGCGGACGAAGAACGTCGCGGTGCTCGACGTGACCGGCTGCCTCGCGCTCGGCGTGACCGGCCCGGTGCTGCGCTCCGCCGGCCTCGCCTGGGACCTGCGCAAGACCATGCCGTACTGCGGCTACGAGACGTACGAGTTCGACGTCCCGACCCACACCGACGGCGACGTGTGGGGCCGCTACCTGGTCCGGCTGGCCGAGATCCGGGAGTCGCTCAAGCTGGTCGAGCAGGCGCTGGACCGGCTCAAGCCGGGCCCGGTGATGGTGGCCGACAAGAAGATCGCCTGGCCGGCGCAGCTCGCCATCGGCGTCGACGGCATGGGCAACTCGCTCGAGCACGTCGCGAAGATCATGGGTCAGTCCATGGAGTCGCTGATCCACCACTTCAAGCTCGTCACCGAAGGCTTCCGGGTGCCGCCGGGCCAGGTCTACGTGGGCATCGAGTCGCCCCGTGGCGAACTGGGCGTGCACGCGGTCTCCGACGGTGGCACCCGGCCGTACCGGGTGCACTACCGGGAGCCGAGCTTCGTCAACCTCCAGGCCCTCCCGGCCATGGCCGAGGGCGGCCTGATCGCCGACGTGATCGCCGGCGGCGCCTCGCTGGACCCCGTGATGGGTGGTTGTGACCGATGACGACGTTCACTGAAGAGACCCGGGCCCGGGCGCGGGAGATCATCGCCCGTTACCCGGCGGACCGGTCCCGCTCGGCGCTGCTGCCGCTGCTGCACCTGGTGCAGTCCGAGGAGGGCTACGTCTCCCCGGCCGGGGTGGAGTTCTGCGCCGAGGTGCTCGGGCTGAACAAGGCCCAGGTCGGCGCCGTCGCCACCTTCTACACCATGTACAAGCGCCGGCCGACCGGCGACTACCTGGTGAGCGTCTGCACCAACACGATGTGCAACGTGCTCGGTGGCCAGGAGGTCTACGACACCCTCGCCGAGCACCTCGGCGTCGGGCACGACGAGACCACCGCCGACGGGAAGATCACCCTGGAGCACGCCGAGTGCCTGGCGGCGTGCGACTACGGCCCGGTGATGACCGTCAACTACGACTTTTTCGACAACGTGGACCCGCAGGCGGCCCTCGGCGTCGTCGACGAGCTGCGCGCCGGCGGCCGGCCGATGCCGACCCGGGGTGCCCGGCTCTGCACACTCAAGGAGATGGCGGTGCAGCTCGCCGGCTTCGCCGACGAGCGGGACGGCGCGGTCGCCGACGGCGGTCCGGGCGAGCCGACCCTGCGCGGCCTGCGGCTGGCGCAGGAGCACGGCATCTCGGTGCCGGGCTTCGACCCGAACACCCCGATCCGCAGCAAGGCGGAGGCCGACGCGGCCGCGGCGAAGGCGAAGGCCGAGGCGGCGAAGGCCGAACCGGCCGCCGCGACCGGCAGCACCACCCGCGACGTGAAGGCGCCGGACGCCAAGAACCCGCAGGTGCGGACGGCGGAGACCCGCCAGCCGGACGCGCGGACCGCGGTCCCGGACGCCCCCGGCACCAAGGTCCCCACCGACGGTGTGCCGCCGTCGCCGCGCGACGCCCAGGCGGCGGAGGCGGCCGGCACGGCCGCCAACCCGCCCGCAGGGGACGGCAAGCCCGCCGGCGACGAGGCCGGGGCGCAGGAGCGCAACCTCAAGGAGGCTCAGAAGTGACGACGCCTCGACGGGAGACGCTGGCCAAGCTCACTCCCGTGCTCACCAAGCGCTGGCTGTCGCCGGACGCCTGGCGGATCGGCACCTACGAGAAGCTGGACGGCTACGCGGCGCTGCGCAAGGCGCTCAAGGCCCACCCGGACGACCTGATCCAGCTGGTCAAGGACTCCGGCCTGCGCGGCCGCGGCGGCGCCGGCTTCCCCACCGGTCTGAAGTGGGGCTTCATCCCGCAGGGTGACGGCAAGCCGCACTACCTGGTGGTGAACGCCGACGAGGGCGAGCCGGGCACCTGCAAGGACCTGCCGCTGATGACGCACGACCCGCACTCGCTGGTCGAGGGCGTGATCATCGCGTCGTACGCGATCCGGGCCAACCGCGCCTACATCTACATCCGGGGCGAGGCGGTGCACGCCGCGCGCCGGCTGCGCAACGCGGTCCAGGAGGCGTACGCCAAGGGCTACCTGGGCCGCAACATCCAGGGCAGCGGCTTCGACCTGGAGCTGGTGGTGCACTCCGGCGCCGGGGCGTACATCTGCGGCGAGGAGACCGCGCTGCTGGACTCGCTGGAGGGCTTCCGCGGCCAGCCCCGGCTGCGCCCGCCCTTCCCGGCCACCCACGGCCTGTACGCCAGCCCGACGGTGGTGAACAACGTCGGCACCATCGCCAGCGTGCCGTACATCGTGCTGGGCGGCGCCGACTGGTGGAAGAGCATGGGCACGGAGAAGTCCTCCGGGCCGATGATCTACTCCCTCTCCGGCCGGATCGCCAACCCGGGCCAGTACGAGTGCTCGATGGGCATCACCCTGCGCGAGCTGCTGGAGCTGGCCGGCGGGATGCAGCCCGGGCACAACCTGAGGTTCTGGACCCCGGGCGGCTCGTCGACGCCGCTGCTCACCGCCGAGCACCTGGACGTGCCGCTGGACTTCGAGTCGGTGGCCGCGGCCGGGTCCATCCTCGGCACCACGGCCACCCAGATCTTCTCCGACCAGGACTGCCCGGTCTACGCGACCTACCGGTGGCTGGAGTTCTACCACCACGAGTCGTGCGGCAAGTGCACCCCGTGCCGCGAGGGCAACTACTGGATGGTCCGGGTCTACCGGCGGATCCTCTCCGGCCAGGGCACCCACGAGGACCTGGACACCCTGCTGGACACCTGCGACAACATCCTCGGCCGTTCGTTCTGCGGCCTGGGTGACGGCGCGACCAGCTCGGTGACCTCGTCGCTGAAGTACTTCAAGCAGGACTACCTCGACTACATCGAGGGTCGTACCGCGCCGAAGCTGTCGGACAAGCAGCTGGTGGGAGCCCACTAATGACCGACGTAGCCAAGCACACCGAGACCGTCACGCTCACCATCGACGGGGTCGAGGTCACCGCCCCCAAGGGCGCGCTGCTGATCCGCGTCGCAGAGGAGATGGGGATCGAGATCCCCCGGTTCTGCGACCACCCGCTGCTGGCCCCGGCCGGCGCGTGCCGGCAGTGCCTGGTCGAGGTGGAGGGGCAGCGCAAGCCGGTCGCCTCCTGCACCCAGACCGTCGCCGACGGCATGGTGGTCCGCACCCAGCTCACCTCCGGCGTCGCCAAGAAGGCGCAGGAGGGGGTCATGGAGCTGCTGCTGCTCAACCACCCGCTCGACTGCCCGATGTGCGACAAGGGCGGCGAGTGCCCGCTGCAGAACCAGGCGATGTCCACCGGCCGCACCGACTCCCGGTTCCACGAGCACAAGCGGGAGTACGAGAAGCCGCTGGAGATCAGCACCCAGGTGCTGCTGGACCGGGAGCGCTGCGTGCTCTGCCAGCGGTGCACCCGGTTCTCCGAGGAGATCGCCGGCGACAAGTTCATCGACCTGATGAACCGGTCGTCCGCCGAGGAGATCAACATCTACCGGGACGACGCGTACGGCGCGGAGGACGGGGACGGCGACGTGCCGTTCAACTCCTACTTCTCCGGCAACACCGTGCAGATCTGCCCGGTCGGCGCGCTGACCGGCGCCCAGTACCGGTTCCGGGCCCGCCCGTTCGACCTGGTCTCCACCCCGAGCGTGTGCGAGCACTGCTCGGCCGGCTGCGCGCAGCGCACCGACTGGCGGCGCGGCAAGGTGCTGCGCCGGCTGGCCGGCGACGACCCGGCGGTGAACGAGGAGTGGAACTGCGACAAGGGGCGGTGGGGCTTCCAGTACACCCGCGCCTTCGACCGGCTCACCACCCCGCTGGTCCGCGACCAGCGCACCGGTGAGCTGCGCGAGGCGTCCTGGAGCGAGGCGCTCACCGTCGCCGCCGAGGGGCTGCGCGCCGCCCGGGACGGCGGCCAGGGCACCGCGGTGCTCACCGGCGGCCGGCTGACCGTCGAGGACGCCTACGCGTACGCGAAGTTCGCCCGGGTAGCGCTGAACACCAACGACATCGACTTCCGGGCCCGGCCGGTCTCCCGCGAGGAGGCCGAGTTCCTGGCCAGCTCGGTCGCCGGGGTCACCGACGTCACCTACGCCGACGTGGAGAACGCGCCGGCCGTGGTGCTGGTCGGCCTGGAGCCGGAGGAGGAGTGTCCGATCCTCTTCCTGCGGCTGCGCAAGGCGTACCTGAAGAAGAAGCTGACGGTGTACGCGATCGCGCCGTTCGCGACGCGCGGCCTGGAGAAGCTCGGCGCCAAGCTCGCCCGGGTGGTGCCCGGCGAGGAGGCCAGCGTGCTCGCCGAGCACGCCACGGTCGCCGAGGCGCTGAGCGCCGAGGGTGCCATCCTGATCGTCGGCGAGCGGCTCGCCGAGGTGCCGGGCGGCCTCTCCGCCGCCGCCGACGTGGCCCGGCGTACCGGGGCTCGGCTGGCCTGGGTGCCCCGGCGCGCGGGTGACCGCGGCGCGGTCGACGCGGGCTGCCTGCCCAACCTGCTTCCCGGCGGCCGCCTGGTCACCGAGCCGGCCGCCCGGGCCGAGCTGGGCGAGGCGTGGGACATCGCGGCCGGAGTGATCCCCAGCCAGGCCGGCCGGGACACCGACGGCATCATCGCGGCGGCCGCCAACGGCCAGCTCGGCGCGCTGGTGGTGGCCGGCGTCGACCCGGCCGACCTGGCCGACCCGCGGCTGGCCGAGCAGGCGCTGGACGCGGTTCCGTTCCTGGTCAGCCTGGAGCTGCGGAACAGCGCGGTGGCCCGGCGCGCGGACGTGGTCTTCCCGGTCGCCCCGGTGGCCGAGAAGGCCGGCAGCTTCCTGGACTGGGAGGGCCGGCTGCGCACCTTCGAGGCGGTGCTGCAGACCGCCGCGATGAGCGACGGCCGGGTGCTGGACGCGCTGGCCGCGCAGCTCGACGTGCGGCTGGGCACCGGCGACGTGCTCAGCGTCCGGCGCGAGCTGGGCGGGCTGCCGCCCACCCGGCTCCAGCGGCCGGCCGCCCCGGCGGTGGAGCCGGCCACGGTGCCGACGCCCGGCGCGGGCGAGGCGGTGCTGGCGACCTGGCACCAGCTGATCGACCTGGGCAGCCTCACCGACGGCGACGAGCACCTCGCCGGCACCGCCCGCCCGCCGGTGGTCCGGCTGGGCAAGGGCACCGCCGAGGCGCTCGGCGTCGCCGACGGCGACCCGGTGACGGTGGGCACCGACCGCGGGGCGCTGACCCTGCCGGCGGCGATCACCGAGATGCCGGACGGCGTCGTCTGGCTGCCCACCAACTCACCCGGCTCGACCGTCCGGCGCGGCCTCGGCGCCAGCTCCGGCACGGTGGTCCGGATCTCGACCGCGGCGGTGGCCGCGGACGCCGCCGGCCGCCCCGGCCCGCTCCTCAACGCAGGGGGTGCAATCCAGTGAACGCGGTCTACCTGGCGCAGGACCCGACGTTGGCCGACTTCGGCCGGGACCCGTGGTGGCTCGTCCTCGGCAAGGTTCTCTTCGCCTTCGTCTTCGCCGTGCTCGCCACGCTGCTCGGCGTCTGGTTCGAGCGGCGGGTCGTGGGCCGGATGGCGGTGCGGCCCGGCCCCAACCAGGCTGGCCCGTTCGGCCTGCTGCAGACCCTCGCCGACGGCCTGAAGATGGCCTTCAAGGAGGACATCCTGCCGAAGTCGGCCGACAAGGTCGTCTTCTTCTTCGCGCCGACCATCTCGGTGATCTGCGCGGTCACCACCCTGTCGGTGGTGCCGTTCGGCCCGATGGTGAGCATCTTCGGCCACTGGACGCCGCTGCAGGTCACCGACGTGTCGGTGGCGGTGCTGGTGATCCTCGCCTGCTCCTCGATGGGCATCTACGGCATCGTGCTCGGCGGCTGGGCCTCCGGCTCGACCTACCCGCTGCTCGGCGGCCTGCGCTCCAGCGCCCAGATGATCTCGTACGAGGTCGCCATGGGGCTGAGCATCGTGGCGGTGTTCATGACCGCCGGCACGATGTCGACCAGCGGGATCGTCGCCGCCCAGGGAGACGCCACCCGGCTGACCCTGTTCGGCACCGAGCTGCCGGCGCCCGGGTGGTACGCGATCCTGCTGCTGCCGAGCTTCGTCATCTTCTTCATCGCCACCGTCGGTGAGACCAACCGGGCGCCGTTCGACCTGCCCGAGGCCGAGTCCGAGCTGGTCGCGGGCTACATGACCGAGTACAGCTCGCTGAAGTTCGCGCTCTTCATGCTCAGCGAGTACGTCGCCATGGTGACCATGTCCGCGGTCACCGTGACGCTCTTCCTCGGCGGCTGGCACGCGCCGTGGCCGATCACCCTCTGGGAGGGCGCCAACTCCGGCTGGTGGCCGATGCTGTGGTTCTTCGGCAAGGTGATCGCGCTGGTCTTCGTCTTCGTCTGGCTGCGGGGCACGCTGCCCCGGCTGCGCTACGACCAGTTCATGCGATTCGGCTGGAAGGTGCTGCTGCCGATCAACCTGGTCTGGATCCTGGTGCTCGCCGGGCTGCGCTCGATCGAGGACTGGGACACCCAGGGCAAGCTGATCGCGGTCGGCATCCCGGCCGGCCTGCTGCTGCTCGCCACGCTGCTGTGGCCGAGCCGCAAGCCGCAGCCCAAGCCGACGGTCCAGGAACAGGTCAACAACCGGCCGCACGGCAGCTTCCCGCTGCCGCCGATGGACCTGCAGGTACCACCGAGCCCGCGCACCAGGCGCGTGGTCGCCGAGCGGGAGCCGGCCAACATCGCCGCCGGCACGGACTCCAGGGAGGTGTGACGTGGGCGCGATCACCGGAACGTTCAAGGGCTTCGGGGTCACCTTCTCGCACATGTTCAGGAAGGTCGTCACCACCGACTACCCGTTCAAGCCGCCGGTCTCGGCGCCGCGCTACCACGGGCGGCACATCCTCAACCGGCACCCGGACGGGCTGGAGAAGTGCATCGGGTGCGAGCTGTGCGCCTGGGCCTGCCCGGCGGACGCGATCTACGTCGAGGGTGGCGACAACACCGACGAGCAGCGTTTCTCGCCCGGTGAGCGGTACGCCAGCGTCTACCAGATCAACTACGCCCGGTGCATCTTCTGCGGCCTGTGCATCGAGGCCTGCCCGACCCGTTCGCTCACCATGAGCAACGAGTACGAGCTGGCCCGGGACAACCGGCAGGACCTGATCTTCACCAAGGAGCAGCTGCTCGCGCCGCTGCTGCCGGGCATGGAGCAGCCGCCGCACCCGATGCGGCTGGGCGACAGCGAGAAGGACTACTACGTCGGCGCGCTGGAGAACCCGGGCACCTCGGCCGGGGCCGAGCGCTCCCCGATGGGCCCCGGGCGGTACCGGGTGGAGGAGCACCCCGGCGTGACCTTCCCCGGCGCCGAGCAGCACGCCCAGCGGGCCACCGCGGGCAAGGGAGACGGAGCATGACCACGCAGACGGTGCTCGCCGCGGCGGGCTCGGTTTCCAGTGGCGAGGCGGTCACCTTCTGGATCCTCGCCCCGCTGGCGCTGATCGGCGGGATCGGGATGGTCGCCGCCCGCAACGCCGTGCACTCGGCGCTCTGGCTGGTGCTGGCCATGCTCTGCCTCGGCGTGTTCTACGTGCTCCAGGCCGGGCCGTTCATCGGCATGGTGCAGATCATCGTCTACACCGGCGCGATCATGATGCTGTTCCTGTTCGTGCTGATGCTGGTCGGCCGGGACGCGTCGGACTCGCTGATCGAGACGCTGCGCGGGCAGCGGACCGCGGCGCTGCTGCTGGCGCTCGGCTTCGCCGGCCTGGTCGGCACCGGCCTCTACCGGGGGCTGGACGGGGTCACCGCGGTCGGCCTGGCCGAGCCGAACGCCGAGGGGAACGTGCAGGGCATCGCCCGGCTGCTGTTCACCAAGTACGTCTTCGCCTTCGAGCTCACCTCGGCCCTGCTGATCACGGCGGCGGTCGGCGCGATGGTGCTGGCCCACGTCGAGCGGCGCAAGCAGGACAGGCTCGACCAGCCGGCGACCATGCGGGCCCGCTTCCGGCCGGGCAACTACCCCGGCCCGAAGCCCGGCCCCGGCGTCTTCGCCACCTCCTCCTCGGTGGCCACCCCGGCCCGGCTGCCGGACGGCCGGCTGACCGAGCGGAGCACCCCGGAAATCCTGCCGGTGCGCGAGCTGACCGCCGAGGAGACCGCGCTGAAGGGGACGGACAAGTAATGGACGAGTTCTTCTCGGTCGAGCCGAACTACTACCTGGTCCTCGCCGCGGTGCTGTTCACCATCGGCGCGGCCGGGGTGCTGATCCGGCGCAACGCGATCGTGCTGTTCATGTGCGTCGAGTTGATGCTCAACGCGGCCAACCTGACGCTGGTCACCTTCAGCCGGATCAATGGTGACCTCAACGGCCAGATCATGGCGTTCTTCGTGATGGTGGTGGCGGCGGCCGAGGTCGTGGTCGGGCTCGCGATCATCATGTCGATCTTCCGGACCCGGCGCTCCGCGAGCGTCGACGACGCCAACCTGCTGAAGTACTGAGGGGCCTGCGGTGGTGGAGATTCTTGCGAACGCCCCGGCCGAGCCGGCCGGCGCCGTCACCTATGCGGCGGCGGACGGGCTGCTGGGCAGCGTCTGGCTGCTGGTGGCCATCCCGCTGGTCAGCGCGGCGGTCCTGCTGCTGCTCGGCCGGCGGGCCGACCGCTGGGGGCACTGGCTCGGTGTGGCGGCCATCGGCGCCGCCTTCCTGCTCGGCCTGACCTACTTCTTCCAGCTGCGCGGCCTGGAGAACAAGTCGGTCGAGCTGAGCCTCTGGGACTTCATCACGGTCGGCAACCTGCGGGTGGACTTCGGTCTGCTCTTCGACCCGCTGGCCGCGGTCTTCGTCCTGCTGATCACCGGGGTGGGTTTCCTGATCCACCTCTACGCGGTCGAGTACATGGCCCACGACGCGGGCCGGCGGCGCTTCTTCGGGTACTTCAACCTGTTCGTCGCCGCCATGCTGCTGCTGGTGCTCGGCAACAACTACGTGATGCTCTACTTCGGCTGGGAGGGCGTCGGTCTGGCGTCGTACCTGCTGATCTCCTTCTGGTACGAGCGGCCGAGCGCGGCCACCGCCGGCAAGAAGGCGTTCCTGATGAACCGGGTCGGCGACGCCGGCCTGGCGATCGGCATCTTCATCATGTTCGCCACCCTCGGCACCACCCAGTACGACGAGGTGTTCACCGGGGTCGGCTCGCTGACCGCGACCACCGTGCTGGTGCTCGGCCTGCTGCTGCTGCTCGGCGCGACCGGCAAGTCCGGCCAGTTCCCGCTCCAGGCGTGGCTGCCGGACGCGATGGAGGGCCCGACCCCGGTGTCGGCGCTCATCCACGCCGCCACCATGGTCACCGCCGGCGTCTACCTGATCGCCCGGTCCAACCCGATCTTCTCGGCCAACTCGACGCTCCAGCTGGTGGTGGTCAGCGTCGGTGCGCTGACCCTGCTGATCGGCTGCGTCATCGGCGCGGCCAAGGACGACATCAAGCGGGTGCTGGCCTGGTCGACGGTGAGCCAGATCGGCTACATGTTCCTCGGCGTCGGGCTCGGTGGCGCGGCGTACGCGCTGGCCATCGTGCACCTGCTGGCGCACGGCTTCTTCAAGGCCAACATGTTCCTCGGCGCCGGCTCGGTCATGCACGGGATGAACGACCAGGTCGACATCCGCCGCTTCGGCGGGCTGTCGAAGTACATGAAGGTCACCTGGATCACCTTCATGATGGGCTGGCTCGCCATCATCGGCATGTTCCCGTTCTCCGGCTTCTTCTCCAAGGAGCCGATCATCGTGGCCGCGTTCGAGCGGGAGGACTGGACGGCCTGGCTCTTCGGCATGGCCGCGCTGCTCGGCGCCGGGCTGACCGCGTTCTACATGACCCGGCTCTTCGTGCTCACCTTCCACGGCCCGAAGCGCTGGACCGAGGACATCGAGCACCCGCACGAGTCGCCGAAGCTGATGACCATCCCGCTGATCCTGCTCGCCGCGGGCTCGGTCGGGGCCGGCTTCCTGCTCGCCACCTCGGTGCCGGACTGGCTGGCGGCCACCGCCGGCCTCGGCGGCCAGGAGGAGGGCCACCACGCGGTGCTCTCGCACACCGTGATCACCGTGCTCTCGCTGCTGGTCACCGTGCTCGGCGCCGGGCTCGCCTGGTTCCTGTTCCGGGCCGGCACGGCCACCGAGCCGCAGCCGGCCGGGGTGCTGGTCACCGCCGCCCGGCGCAACCTCTACACCGACGCCTTCAACGAGGCGGTCTTCGAGAAGCCGGGCATCTTCCTCACCCGGGCGCTGGTCTACCTCGACAACCGGGGCGTGGACGGGCTGGTCAACGGCCTCGCCGCGGCGGTCGGCGGCGGCTCCGGTCGGCTCCGGCGGCTGCAGACCGGCTTCGTCCGGTCGTACGCCACCTCGATCCTGACCGGCGCGCTGCTGGTGCTGGCGGCGTTCCTGGCCGTCGAGGCGGGGTGGCTGGCGTGATCGACCTCTTCCAGGCGGCCGTCACCGGCGGACCGCGCAGTGACGACGGAGGTAAGGCCGCATAATGTCCGACTTCCCGTTCCTCTCGGTGCTCACCGTGGCGCCGCTGGTCGGCGCCCTGGTGGTGGCCCTGCTGCCGCGGTCGCGGCCGGAACTGGCCAAGCAGGTCGCGCTCGGCTGGTCGGTGCTGGTGCTGGCGCTGTCGGTGGTCATGTGGGTGGCCTTCAAGGTCGGCGGTGAGCGGTTCCAGTTCCGCGAGTCCTACCCGTGGATCCCGAACTGGGGCGTCAACTTCACCTTCGCCGCCGACGGCATCGCGCTGGTGATGCTGATGCTGATCGCGGTGCTGGTGCCGCTGGTGATCCTGGCCTCCTGGCACGACGCCGAGTCGTCCAAGCGGTCGGTGCCGGTCTACTTCGCGCTGCTGCTCGTCCTCGAGTGCACGATGATCGGCGTCTTCGCCGCCGCCGACGTCTTCCTGTTCTACGTGTTCTTCGAGGTCATGCTGGTGCCGATGTACTTCCTGATCGGCAGCTACGGCGGCCACCAGCGGCAGTACGCGGCGGTGAAGTTCTTCCTCTACTCGCTGGTCGGCGGTCTGTTCATGCTCGCCGCGGTGATCGGCCTCTGGGTGGTCGGCGGGAAGACCTTCGACTGGCAGGCGCTGTCCCAGGTGGACATCTCCACCGGCACCGAGCGCTGGCTGTTCCTCGGCTTCTTCCTCGCGTTCGCGATCAAGGCGCCGTTCTTCCCGTTCCACACCTGGCTGCCGGACGCCGGTGGGGCGGCGCCCGCGGGCGCGGCCGCGCTGCTGGTCGGCGTGCTGGACAAGGTCGGCACGTTCGGCATCCTGCGCTACTGCCTGCCGCTCTTCCCGGACGCCGCCAAGTGGTTCGCCCCGTGGGCGCTGGCGCTCGGCCTGATCGGCATCATCTACGCCGCGCTGCTGGCGGTCGGCCAGAACGACCTGAAGCGGCTGGTGTCGTACACGTCGATCGCGCACTTCGGCTTCATCGGGGTGGGCATCTTCGCCTTCACCACCCAGGCCGGCACCGGCGCGGTGCTCTACATGGTCAACCATGGCCTCGCCACCGGCCTGCTCTTCCTGGTGGTGGGCATGTTCGTGGCCCGGCGGGGCTCGGCGCTGGTGAGCGACTTCGGCGGCGCCGGCAAGCTGGTGCCGCTGCTGGCCGGGGTGCTCTTCTTCGCCGGTCTCGCCTCGCTGGCGCTGCCCGGCACCGCGCCGTTCGTCTCCGAGTTCCTGGTGCTGATCGGCACCTTCACGGTGAACAAGCCGGTGGCGGTCATCGCCACGCTCGGCATCATCCTGGCCGCGGCGTACGTGCTCTGGATGGTGCAGCGCACCACGCAGGGCACGCTCAACCCGGCGCTGACCGAGGTCGACGGCATGCGGCGTGACCTCAACCTGCGCGAGAAGGTCGTGGTCGCACCCCTGATCGCGCTGATCGTGCTGCTCGGCTTCTACCCGAAGCCGGTCACCGACGTGATCAATCCCGCCATCCAGGCGACCATGCAGGACGTCGGCAGCACCGACCCGGCGCCCTCGGTCGGCACCGTGCAGGAGGCCGCGAAGTGAACGAACTGAAATTGCCCTCGATCGACTACCCGGCGCTCGCGCCGAGCCTGATCATGCTGGGCGCCGCGTTGCTCGGCGTGCTGGTCGAGGCGTTCGTGCCCCGGCGGCTGCGGCACCTGGTGCAGCTGTCGCTGGCGCTGCTGGCGGTGCTCGGCGCGCTCACCATGGTGGTGCTGAACGCCGACGACCGGCTGATCACCATCGGCGGGGCGATCGCGGTGGACGGGCCGACGCTCTTCCTCCAGGGCGCGATCCTGGTGCTCGCCGCGATGGCGCTGCTGCTCATCGGTGAGCGCTCGGTGGAGCGGGGCGGGGCGTTCGTCGCCCAGGCCGCGTTCCCCGCCGAGTCCGCCGACGACCGGCGGCAGGCCGAGGGCGTGAGCGGGGCCACCGAGGTGTACCCGCTGACCACCTTCGCGATCGGCGGCATGCTGATCTTCGTGGCGGCGAACGACCTGCTGACCATGTTCATCGCGCTCGAGGTCTTCTCGCTGCCGCTCTACCTGCTCTGCGCGCTGGCCCGCCGCCGGCGGCTGCTGAGCCAGGAGGCCGCGCTGAAGTACTTCATGCTCGGCGCGTACGCCTCGGCCTTCTTCCTGTTCGGGGTGGCCCTGGTCTACGGCTTCACCGCGGGCACCCCGAACGGCGCGGCCGGGGTCGACTTCGCCACCATCAACGCCGCCGTGGCCGAGTCCACTGCCAGCCCGCTGCTGCTCTTCGCCGGCATGGCGCTGCTCAGCATCGGTCTGCTGTTCAAGGCGGCGGCCGCCCCGTTCCACGTCTGGACGCCGGACGTCTACCAGGGCGCGCCGACCCCGATCACCGGCTTCATGGCCGCCTGCACCAAGGTCGCCGCGTTCGGCGCCCTGCTGCGGGTGTTCCACGTCGCCTTCGACGGGGCCCGGTGGGACTTCACCCCGGTGCTCGGCGCGGTCGCGGTGCTGACCATGCTGGTCGGCGCGGTGCTCGCGGTCACCCAGACCGACATCAAGCGGCTGCTCGCCTACTCGTCGATCGCGAACGCCGGGTACCTGCTGGTCGGCGTCCTGGCGCCGAACCGGGAGGGGCTCTCCGGGACCATGTTCTACCTGGTCGCGTACGGCTTCTCGGTGCTCGCCGCGTTCGCCGTGGTGACCCTGGTGCGGGACGCCGACGGGGAGGCCACCCACCTGTCCCGCTGGGCCGGGCTGGGCAAGCGTTCGCCGTTCTACGCCGGGGTGTTCACCTTCATCCTGCTGGCCTTCGCGGGCATCCCGCTGACCAGCGGCTTCACCAGCAAGTTCGCGGTGTTCGCCCCGGCGCTCGACGGTGGGCAGGCGTGGCTGGTGATCGCCGGCGTGCTGACCAGCATGGTGCTGGCCTTCCCGTACCTGCGGGTCGTGGTGATGATGTGGCTCTCCGAGCCGGGCGAGTCCACCCCGACGGTCACCGTGCCGGGCGGCCTCACCTCGGCCGCGCTCATGATCGGCGTGGTCGCCACCCTGGTGCTCGGGGTCGCCCCGGCGCCGCTGCTCGACCTCGCCACGGGAGCCGCCGAATTCGTGCGGTGACCCGTCGTCCGGGCCCACGGGGGCCGGTCCGCCACGGCGGGCCGGCCCCCGGTGCGTATCCCCAGTCCGGAGCAGGTCGAGGGGGTGTGGCATGGTGGATAGCGTGGTGATTCCGGCTGGCGAGCGTTCAGGTGCCACCGGCTCCGGCGGCCGCCGGAGCCGGGTGAGCACGAGTCAGTTCGGCGCGCTCGGCCTCTATCTCGCCGATCCCCGCGTCGAGGCGTCCGTGCTGGGCCTGCTGGAGGCCGTCGAGGTCGAACTGCGGGCCAGTGTGGCCAGCGCCGACCCGTTCGTGACCGAGGCCGCCCGGCACTTGGTGGAGGCCGGCGGCAAGCGGTTCCGGCCGCTGCTGGTGGCGCTCGGCGCCCAGTTCGGCGACCCGACCGGCGCGCAGGTCGTACCGGCCGCGGTCGTGATGGAGCTCACCCACCTGGCGACGCTCTACCACGACGACGTGATGGACGAGGCCGCCGTGCGTCGGGGCGCGCCCAGCGCCAACTCGCGGTGGACCAACTCGGTCGCCATCCTGGTCGGCGACTACCTCTTCGCCCGGGCCGCGGACATCGCGGCCGACCTGGGCGCCGAGGCGGTACGCCTGCAGGCGCGCACCTTCGCGCGGCTGGTGCACGGCCAGATCGCCGAGACGGTCGGTCCGCGCCCCGGCGACGACCCGGTGGCGCACTACCTCGACGTGATCGCCGGCAAGACCGGCTCGCTGATCGCCACCTCGGCCCGCTTCGGCGGGATGTTCGGCGGCGCCGCGCCGGAGCACATCGAGGCGCTGGCCGGCTACGGCGAGACCATCGGCGTCGCCTTCCAGCTCTCCGACGACCTGCTCGACATCGCCTCCGAGTCGGTGCAGTCGGGCAAGACCCCCGGCACCGACCTGCGCGAGGGCGTACCGACCCTGCCGGTGCTCTACGCGCTGGCCTCCGACGACGCCGACGCCGCCTCGGTGCGGCTGCGGGAGATCCTGGCCACCGGCCCGGTGACCGACGACGACCTGCACGCGGAGGCGCTCGGCCTGCTCCGGGAGAGCCCGGCGCTCAAGCGCGCCCGGGAGACCGTCCGCAGCTACGCCGAGGACGCCCGCGACCAGCTCGCCCCGCTGCCAGAAAACCCGGCCCGGCGCGCCCTCGAATCCCTCTGCGACTACATCGCCGACCGCACCAGCTGACCCCGGCCCCCTCCCGCACCACCCGGCCGCCCCGGTCGTCGTTGATCATGAAGTTGTTGTCACCCGCATCGGCGTGTCGCCGCAACAACTTCATGATCAACCCGCCGGTACCGTTAGCGGGGGAGGAGGCGGGTGGCCGTGAGCATGAGGAGGGCGGCCAGGAGCATGGCGGTGGCGGCGGCGGCCCACATGGCGGGATAGCCGGTCTGGGCGGCGACCGTGCCGAGGACGAGCGGGCCGAGGCAGCCGCCGGCGTACACCCCGGTCTGGGTGATCGAGGTGGCCGCGGCCGGCGCCTGCGGATGCAGCCGGACCACCGCGAAGTTCATCAGCCCCGGCCAGGCCCAGCCCAGTCCGAAGCCGAGCACCACGCCGACCACCAGCGGCCCGGTGCCGGCCACCGCGAGCAGACCGAGCCCACCGGCACCGACCACCAGCATGCCGGCGATGACGGCCACGTGACCGCCGGAGCGGCGGTCGGCGAGCCAGCCGGCGCCGACCCGGGCGGCGACGCAGACCGCGCTGCCGAGGGTCAGGGTCAGGCCGGCCGGTCCGGGCGCCAGCCCCCGGTCGACCGAGGAGTCGACCAGGAAGGTGCCGAGCGCGTTCGCGGCCGCCGCGGCGAGCGTCGCGGCCACCCCGACGAGCACCAGGGCGCCGGTGGCCCGGCTGGCGCGGCTGCCGGCGTCCCGCCGTGCCGGGCGGGGCTCCCGCACGGGTACCGCCGCCCAGGCGGCCAGCGCGGCTGCGGCGGCCGCCACGAACGCCCAGCGCCACCCGGCGGTCAGCGCCACGGTCGGCACCGCCACGCCGGCCAGCAGCGTGGAGACCGGGATGGCCGCCTGCTTCACCCCGAACGACAGGCCCTGGCGCCGCGGCGGCACGTGTCGGGCCAGCGCGGCGTTGCTGCCCATCTGGCCGAGGGCGTTCGCGGTGCCGCTGAGCGCGAGCAGCCCGAGCAGCACCGGAAAGGAGCGGGCCAGCGCCGCCATGGCGAGCAGGCTGCCAGCCGAGATCAGGATGGCGGCCCGGGCGACCAGGGCCGGCCCGTACCGCTCGGCGAGCGCGCCGGAGGGCACCGAGGCCAGCGCGCCCACCCCGAAGTAGACCGACACCGCCAGGCCCAGCCCGGCCGGGGAGAAACCCAGATCCTCGCCCACCTGCACGGCGAGCCCGCCGACCAGGAAGACCGGCAGGACGGAGGCGATGGTGACGGCGACGGCGCCGGCGGCGGCCCGGACGGGCCGGGCCGGCGCGGGAGCCGGGTGCAGCGCGGTGTCGGCCATGATGCGGCAAACCTACGCGAGTCCAGCTCACGGCACGCATCGTGTCGGCTGAAGCACAACTCGTCTATGACGATCTGGCATCCTCCACCCGAACAGGCATTTCGCGCCCGGCCGGTATTTCATATGGTGTAAGTCCCCGGCGGCGGAGGTGGTTGTGCGCGACCCCCTGGCGGAGCCTTCGGATCTGATCCGGAGCGTGTCCCGCGCGCTACGAGTGCTCGAGTCGGTCGGCCGTGCCCCCAAAGGGCTGACCGTGAAGCAGATCGCCCGGCGCTGCGAGCTGACCGTGGCGACGACCTATCACCTGGTCCGCACGCTGGCCTACGAGGGCTACGTGATCCGCCGCGAGGACGGCACGTACATCGTGGGCCTGGAGGTCGCGGACCGCTACCGCGAGCTGGTGACCGCGTTCCGCGGGCCGCCGGCGGTCGGCGAGAGCCTGCGCCGGGTCGCCGCGGACACCGGCTACAGCCACTACCTGGGCCGGTTCGTGGGTGGCCAGGTGGCGATCACCGCGGTGGCCGAGGGGCCGCGTACGCCGTACCTGGAGGACCTGGTCCCCGGCTTCGACGAGGGCGCGCACGCCACCGCGCTGGGCAAGGCGCTGCTCGGCACGCTCACCGCCGAGCAGCGCTTCCGCTACCTGCGCGAGTACGGTATGCGGCCGTTCACCAGCGCCACGCTGACCAACGTGGAGGCGTTCGAGGCCGACCTGGCCGCCGGTGACCGGCGCGGCATGCAGCTGGAGCTGGGGCAGTTCCGGCAGGGCGTGGCCTGCGCGGCGGTGCTGGTCGCCCCGGACAAGGACATGGAGCGTCGGGTGGTGCTGGCCTGCGCGCTGCCGGCCAGCGAGATGATGACCTCAGCCCGGGTGGTACGCGCCAAGCTGCTCACCGCCGCCCGGGCGATCGCCGACGGCATCGCCGCCGAGAGCTGAGCCGGGGGCGGTGGCCGGCGGCGGGCCGGGACAGCGGGGCCGGTCAGCCCGCCGGGCACCGCGAAGAGCGCGACGACGGCACGGGGCCCTCTCCCCGGTTGGGAGAGGGCCCCGCCGGCGGTCCGGCGCCGGGACCGCCCGAGTGACGTCAGCTGCCGACCGGGCCGCCGTCGAGCCGCCAGGTGACCACCACGCCCGGCTTGGCGAAGTCCCCGTCCGGCCAGGTCGAGGCCGGCTTCTCCAGGGACGCCCCGGTGATCTCGCCCGGGTGCTGTACGGCCACGAAGACCGACCGGTTGTCGCCGGTGATGAACGGGCCGCACGCCTCGGCGCCGAGCGGCACGGTCAGGAACTGCTTGAGGTGACCCCGTTCCGGGCCCTCGACGGCGGTGGCGAAGAGGCCGTCGTTGCTGCCCAGCGCGTTGCCGTCGGTGGAGATCCAGAGGTTGCCGGTGGCGTCGAAGGCGACGTTGTCCGGGCAGGAGATCGGCGAGACCCTGGTCTTGTCGTACCCGGCGAAGTAGGTCGACGGGTCGGTCGGGTCGCCGGCCACGATCGGCACCGACCAGACGAACGTCTCGGCCGAGTTGTCGCCCCGGTCCTCGACCAGCTCCAGCAGGTGGCCGTGCTTGTTGGCGGTACGCGGGTTCGCCTCGTCCGCCTTCGGGTTGCTGCCGACGCCCCGGTTGGTGTTGTTGGTCAGCGCCACGTACACCTTGCCGGTGAGCTGGCTCGGCTCGACGTCCTCCGGCCGGTCCATCTTGGTCGCGCCGACCTTGTCGCCGGCCAGCCGGGTGAAGGTGAGCACGTCCGCGGCGGTCATCCCGTCCACGTACGAGCGGTTGCCGCTGACCAGCTTGATCCACCGGCCCCGGCCGTTGAACGCCCCGTCCGAGGGGAGCTTGCCGGAGCCGTCGATCTCGCCGGCGCTGGTCTGGTAGAGCTCGGCGACGTAGAGGGTGCCGGACTCCAGCAGGGTCAGGTTGTGCTTGCGGGCGACCCAGGAGTTGCCCGGCATGAACTTCTTGTCGGAGACGAACTTGTACAGGTAGTCGAACCGCTCGTCGTCACCCATGTACGCGACCGCGTGCCCGCTCTTCGCGATGATCACGTTCGCGCCCTCGTGCTTGAACCGGCCCAGCGCGGTGTGCTTGCGCGGGCGGCTCTCCGGGTCGAACGGGTCGATCTCCACGATCCAGCCGAACCGGTGCGCCTCGTTCGGGTGCTTCGCCAGGTCGAACCGCTCGTCGGCCCGTTCCCACTTGCGGCTGCCGCTGGGGTAGCGGGCGTCGGTGGTGATGCCGTACCGCGCCAGCTTCGGCTTCAGCTCCGCGGGCGCGCCGTCGCCGCCGACGAAGTACTGGTTGAAGTTCTCCTCGCCGGAGAGCACCGTGCCCCACGGGGTGACCCCGCCGGCGCAGTTGTTCAGCGTGCCGATCACCGTCCGGCCCTTCGGGTCGGCGGCGGTACGCAGCCACGCGGAGCCGGCGGCCGGCCCGGTCAGCTCGAACTTGGTGCTGAGCGCGGTGACCCGCCGGTTGTACGGCAGGCGCCCCTTGCCGACCGGCCGCCACTGCCCGGTGCCACCCACCCGCTCCAGTTCCACCACGGACATGCCGTGCGCCGCCATCGCCACCCGCAGCTGCTCCACGGTCAGCGCGTCCTGGCTGGTGAAGCCGGGGAACATCAGGTCCTCGTTGGTGTACTCGTGGTTGACCACGAGCAGCGCGCGCCGGCCCTGCTTGTCCAGCGGCAGCACGCCGACGAAGTCGTTGTTGTAGCCGAACTGCCGGGCCTGCCTGGCCGCGGTCTGCTCGTGCGGGTCGAACTCGGGCGCGCCGGGCAGCACCGGGTCGCCCCAGCGGATCACCACCGAGTGGTCGTACCCGTTTGGCACCACCAGGGTGTCGAGCTTGTTCGGCGGGATCGGCGTGAAGGTCAGCGCGCCGCTGCCCACGCCCCGGCCGGGGCGGCCGAACCCGGCGGCCTCGGGCACCACCGGGGTGCCCGGGGCGGCCGCCGCGGGTGCGGCACCGGCCAGCGCGCCGGCCGCGGCGCCACCGAAGCCGAGGACCAGGGCGCCGACCGCGCCGGCCCGGACCACGCCACGGCGGGTCACCTCGGCGCTGACCACGTCGCCGAAGTACGTGTTGTCGGAGGTGTTCGGCACCGGGTGGTCGCAGGCGTTGCCGCACCGGTACAGACAGGTCATGGCGTCACGGCCGCCGTGGCGGGTGGCGCCGAGCAGCGGGAGCAGCCGGGGACGGTCGCTCATGGGGAGGAGCCTCCTGAAAGGGGTCGATGCACGCCGGAAGGTGCTGGTGCGTACCCGGCGGACGCTAGGAGGGCGCGGTGAGCGGTCGCCGGCCACGGTGTGAACCGGGCATGAACACCTCGCCGGGAAGCCCGCGATGACCTGCGGCTGAACCGATCGGCGTGACCGCACGTAATACCGAGCGAACGCACCGCCGGACGCGCGCCGGAAGCGAGGAGACAGCCATCAGCGACCACGACGCCCAACTGCTCCGCGCGCTGCACGACGAGCACGCGGAGGCGCTGTACGCGCACGCTCTGCGGCTGGTCAACGGCGACCGGCAGCGGGCTGAGGACCTGGTGCAGGAGACCCTGCTGCGGGCCTGGCGGCATCCGGAGTCCCTCGACCCCCGGCGCGGTTCGGTCCGCGCCTGGCTCTTCACCACCGCCCGCAACCTCGCCATCGACGCCTGGCGACGCCGGGCCACCCGGGTCGGCGAGGTCTACACCGACGAGCTGCCCGAGCCACCGGAGACCGTCGACGAAGCGGAGCGTGCGGTGGAGGCCTGGACCGTGGCCGAGGCGTTGAACCGGCTCAGCCCGACCCACCGCGAGGTGCTGGTCGAGTGCTTCTACCAGGGGCGCTCGGTGGCCGAGGCGGCCTCCCGGCTGGGCGTGCCGCCCGGCACGGTGAAGTCCCGGACGCACTACGCCCTGCGCTCACTACGGTTGGTCCTGGCCGAGATGGGGGTGACGGGATGACCCGGTGCGAGTTCGCGCACGACGACGGCGCGTACGTGCTGGGTGCGCTGGCTCCCGCCGAGCGGGCGGCCTACGAGCGGCACCTCGCCGGCTGCGCCGCCTGCCAGCAGGCGGTCGCCGAGATCGCCGTCCTGCCCGGCCTGCTGGGCCGGCTCGACCCAGCCGGCCTGGAGCAGTTCCTGCCGCCACCGGCGGAGAGCACCCGGATGCCCGAGCTGCTCGCGGCCGCCCGGGAGCGGCGGCGCCGCGAGCGGTGGGCCAGCCGCCGGCGGTACGCGCTGACCGCGCTCGCCGCGGCCGCGTTCGCCCTGGTGGTGGGCGTCGGTACGGCCACCCTGCTGCCCCGCACCGGGCCGGGGCCGGCGGGCGACCCGCAGATGGTCGCCATGCAGCCGGTGGCCGGCGCGGTGCCGGTGCACGCGGAGGTCGCGCTGACCGGCACCGAGTGGGGTACCGAGGTGACCATGCGCTGCGGGTACGAGGCGCGGCCCGGCTACGGCAAGGCGTACACCTTCCGGCTGGTGGCGCACGGTCCGGACGGCGCCACCGAGCAGATCGGCTCCTGGCTCGCCGCGCCCGGCGACGACCTGCGGATCAGCGGCGCGACCCGGTTCACCGACGCGGAGCTGGTGCGGCTGGAGCTGCTCCGCGCCGACGGCACCCCCGTGCTCGCCTACGACGTCCGCTGAGCTGGGCCGCCCACTACGCGGGGGCGGGCGCCGCGGCCATGGTCGCGGCCCGGGCGCGGCGGGACGCGCGCAGGGCATCGACGGTGAAGACGATCAGCGCGGCCCAGACCAGGGCGAAGCCGGCCAGCCGGGCGGGCGGCATCGGCTCGTGGAAGACCAGTACGCCGCAGCCGAGCTGGAGGATCGGCGCCAGGTACTGGATCATGCCCAGGCTGGTCAGCGGGAGCCGGTTGGCCGCCCCGGCGAAGAGCAGCAGCGGGATGGCGGTGGCCGCGCCGGCTAGCATCAGCAGCACGGTGTGCCCGGCGGAGACGTGCCCGAAGGCGGCGTCGCCGGCCGCGGTGAGCCACCCCAGGTAGGCCAGCGCGGGCAGCGCCAGCACCGCCGACTCGACGAAGAGCCCCTCGGCGGCGGGCAGCCCGAGCCGCTTCTTGACCAGGCCGTACCCGCCGAAGCTCAGGGCCAGGGTCAGCGCCAAATACGGCAGCCGGCCGTAGTCCACGGTCAGTACGACCACGGCCAGCCCGCCGACGCCCAGCGCCGCCCACTGCGCGGGGCGCAGCCGCTCCCGCAGCACGGTGACCCCGAGCAGCACCACGACCAGCGGGTTGATGAAGTAGCCGAGCGCGGTCTCCACCACCCGGTCGGAGTTCACCCCGTAGATGTAGGTGCCCCAGTTGACAGCGATCAGCGCGGCGGCGACGCCGATCCCCGCCAGTGCCCGGGGCCGGCGCAGCAGCGCCCGCAGGAACCCGATGTTGCGCAGCGCGGCCAGCAGCAGCGCGACGAAGACCACCGACCAGACGACCCGGTGCGCGAGGATCTCCGGCGGCCCGGCCGGGCGCAGCAGCTTGAAGCAGAGCGGGAAGAACCCCCACAGCAGGTACGCGCCGATGCCGTAGAGGTATCCGAGCCGGAGTGGCGTCACGCCTCCACCGTAAGGGGCGAACCGCCGCTTTGCTCCTTGCCAGTGAGCTGGCTCACCGGCTCGTCGCGCCGGTCGAGCTGCATCCACCGGCGCGGATCCGGCAGCGGGGTGAAGCCGACCTTCGCGTACACCCCGTGCGCGTCGTTGGTGGCCAGCAGGATCCGCCGAACGCCGAGGGTGTCCAGGTGGTCGCGGACCGCCTGGGCGAGCCAACTGCCCAGGCCCCGGCCGCGCTCGCCCGGGTCGACGTAGACGTCGCAGAGCCAGGCGAAGGTCGCCTGGTCGGTGACCGCCCGGGCCACCGCCACCTGCCGCCCGTCACCGGGACGGTAGACGCCGAACGGCAGCGAGCCGGCGAACGCCCGGGCCACCGTCTCCCGGCTCCGCCCGATCGCCCAGTACGCGTCGGTGGAGAGCCAGTGGTGCACCCGGTCCAGGTCGATCCGGTCCGGGTCGGTGCTGAGCAGGTAGCCGTCGTCACGGGTCAGGGTGAGCACCCTGCGAGGCTAGACCGCCGACCCGCCCGGCACGCGGGCCAATTCCCGCCCACTGGTCACCCTCGCCGTCGGGTGGGGTCGGCGGTCAGTCGCGGTCGAGCAGGGCGCCGAGGATCCAGGTGACGATGCCGACGAAGAGCGCGCCGAGCACCGCGGCCGGCCAGAAACCGTCCACGTGGAACGGCAGCCCGGCCTGGTCGGCGATCCAGCTGGTGAGCAGGAAGAGCAGCCCGTTCACCACCAGCGCGATCAGCCCGAGGGTCAGCAGGTAGAAGCCGCAACCAACGGTCTTGATGATCGGCTGGAGCACCGCGTTGACCACGCCGAAGATGATCGCCACCAGCACCAGCGTGGTGACCGTTTCGGTCGCCGAGTCGGAATCCAGCGTGATGCCCGGGATGACCAGGGTGGCCAGCCAGAAGGCCAGCGCCGTGACGGCCAGGCGGATCAGCAGACCCTTCAGAAAACCCATGGCGGGGATCGTGCCACGGACGGCGCACCGGCGGAACCCGGGAGATCGACGAATCGGGCCGCAACGGCCGGGTTGCCCGGTCGGGCCGCGAGCGGAAGGGGGCGGCCCGGCTCAGCGGCGGGACGGGCGGCCGATCAGTTGCGACTCGATCGGGGTGGGCGACAGCAGTGCCCACCGCAGCGCCCGCCGGTTCACCACCGCGACCATGTCGTCGCGGATCCGGGTCAGCCACTCGGCGGACGCGCCGAGGCCCAGCGCGCTCCCGGCCAGCGCTGCCTCCGGCAAGCTGAGCGGTTGCAGCACCGCCAGGTCGGCCCGGCCCAGCGCGTCGGCGTCCGCCGGGGTCAGCTCGTCCCGGACCAGCAGGGTGGCCCGCCAGGGCGGCCCGGGCTCGGACTCGACGGGCAGCGGCGCGTCGACCACCAGCAGCTGCGGACGCAACGGCGTCCCGGGTGCGCCGCCGACCGGCCGGCCCGGCGGGAGCAGGGGAATCGCGCCGCCCGGCGTGCCGGCGCCCCGGACGAACGGCTCCCAGCTGAGCGGCCGGGCGGTCTGCACCGCGACCCGGGCGCCGAGCGCCAGCGCGCGCAGCACCACGAGCTGGGCGGCGCGTACCCCGCCGACGAGCATCACCCGGGTGCTCTCCGGCCGGAACAGCCGGACGGTCACCGCACCGCCGTGCCGGTTGCTGCCGATCATCAACCCGGCCTCACCGAACGGCAGCTCCGGCGGCTCCCGGACCGGACCGCCGGGCAACCCGGTGCCGGCCGCGGCGAGCGGCAGGGTGGCGGCCAACCCGTCGAGCTGCGCGCCGTCGAGCCGCTGGAGTTCGCCGCCGGCGCCGGCCACCAGCCGGTCGAGCGCCTGGGCGGCCACCGCGAGCTCCGCCGGGGTCGCCGCGGCCAGGCGTACGGTCAGCTCGGTGGGCCCGCCGGCGGGATCGGCCGACGGCCCGGCACAGAGCGACACGGTGGTGGCGGTGGCCGGTAGCGCGAGCAGCCGGGGCACCAGCCGGCGGCCGGCCTCGACCCGCGGATCGGGCCAGCGGCGCAGCCGGAAGCTGGCCTGGAGCAGGCCGCCGGAGCGCAACACCTGCCAGGACTCCTGCGCCGGACGTCCGTCGTGGTGGGCCAGTTCGGCGAGGACGCGCAGCGCGGCGTGCTCACCCAGCGGACGCACGGCGACCGGGCCGAACCGGCGCACCAGGCGGCGCACGGTGCCGGCCAGGGCGCGCCGCAGTTCCTCGTCGGACCAGCCGTCGACCCGCAGCACCCGGACGGCGAGCACGGCGCGCTCCCGGGCGGCCAGCCGCCCGTCGGTGAGCTGTCGGTAGGAGGTCGCGATGGTGCCGCCACCCGCGTCGACGGTCGGTGCGGGTGCCCCGGTGAGCAGCAGTTGCACCCGCACCGGCGGCCCGTCCGGCGGAGCCGCGGTCAGCAGCGAGGCCGGCCCGGGCAGCTGCCGCGGGCCGTCGCCCAGCAGGTCGGCCGGATCGCCGAGTTCCAGTACGGCCACCAGGCCGGTCGCGTCGTCGACCAGCGCGCCCGGCCCACCGCCCGGTGCCGACGGGCGCAGCACGGCGGCCGGGTCGACCAGGTCGAGCAGCGCCGCCGGGTCGGCCGAGGCGGGCAGCCCGCGTCGCCGGGTCAGGTAGCCCAGCGCGGTGGCCAGCCACTCGAAGAGCCAGCGACCGCGGATCCGCAGCCAGGCGGCCGGCAGCAGCACCGCGGCCACCGCGATTGCGGCCAGGGCCGGGACGGGCCCCTGCCCGACGGCGGCGGCGAGCACCGCCACGGCGACCTGCGCGGCGACGACCTGGCCGGCGCGCACGCCGGTGGGTGGCCGGCGCCCGGCGGGGATCCACTGTGCCGGCAGAGCGGCCTGCCGGGTCGACCCGGTCGTGGTCGCCGGGTCGGCCGGCGGACCGGGGACCGACGCGGCCACGGTGGGGGCCGGCGACGAGCCGTGGATCGGAGTGACCCGGCTCGGGCTGGTGGTCGCCGGCACTCCGCCTCCTCGCCGATCACTCGCCGCGACGTTGCTGCCGCCCATCGTAACGGCGGGAGCTGACGGCGCGGGGGCCCCGGTTGTCCACAGGGGAGGCGGGCGGGGTAGCACAACAGCGATCGGGCCGCTACCGTCAGCGACGAGTTCCGCTGACCCGCGCCCGCCAAGCTCGTGTCCCGGGCGGCGCGAGCGGCGCGTCCTGAGGCGGGCGTGCCGACGGCCAGCCACGACCGATGAGACGAGGTGACGTCCGGGTGTCCCAGACCCAGGCAGAAGCGGCGGTGATGCAGCAGACCGCCGCGAAGTTCGAGCAGGTGGACCAGTCGTTGCAGACCATGCTGAGCAGCCTGATGGCCGAGCTGGAGGTGTTGCAGCAGGCCTGGCGGGGCGCCGGGGGGCGCTCCTTCGAGCAGGTCAAGCAGCAGTGGGCGCAGGACCAGGCCACCCTGCAGCGGGCGCTGCGGGAGACCGCCTCCGCGATCCGCACCGCCGGCCAGCAGTACGACGTCGCGGACACCGAGGCCGCCGGCCGGGTGTCCACCACCAACCGCGGCGGCATCCAGCTACCGCTGTAGACCTTGACCGGGAGAGGGAGCCATCCGATGGACCACGGTGTGCTGGTCGTCAACTTCGCCGCGCTGCAACAGGCCAGCGCGGACATCCAGAAGGCGCTGAACACGCTCGACTCGCAGCTCGGGCAGCTGGAACGGGACGCCGCCCCGCTGGTGGCCGGCTGGACCGGCGAGGCCCGGCAGGCGTACGAGCAGCGGCAGGCCCGGTGGCGTTCCGCCTCGCAGGACCTGCAGGCCATGCTGCGTGACATCAGGCTCGCGGTGGACGACTCCGCGGCGGACTACCTCGACACCGAGAAGAAGAACGTCGGCCTGTTCCAGTGATCCCGGCCCGTCGGGTGGCGACCAGCCCGGCCGGCGCCACCCGACACACGGCTGCCCCCCGGCCGACCTGCTCCTTCGGGTGTCCCCGGAGCACGGTGGTCACCACCCGGCCGAGGTCCTGGGTCGGCGCCCAGGCTGGCGCCGGGTGTCGGCTCAGGCCGGGTCGGCCGGGCGCCACCGGCGGCGGGTGCCCCGGGGCACCACCAGGGCGGCCAGCGCCGCCACGGCCACCACCGTCGCGGCGAGCGAGGCAACCAGCAGCGCCCGGTCCTGTGCCGTGGCCCGACGGGCCCGCGCGGCCAGCGCCGCCGGATCCGGCCGGTCGTCCGCGAGCGCGGTGGCCGGGCGCGGCCGCGTGGCGACCCCGCCGCCGGTCTCGGTGACCGCCCGGAACGGGTTGAGCACCCCCGCGCCGTACCCGCCGCCCCGGCCGTCACCGGGGGCCGGGTCGGTGGTGGCGAGGATCCGCTGCGCCACCTCGGCCGCGGTCAACCCGGGTCGGTACTGCCGCAGCAGCGCGGCGGTGGCCGCCACGAAGGGCGCGGCGTAGCTGGTCCCCTCGGCCCGGTGGTGGCCCCGGCCGGGTGCGGCCATCAGCACGTCGCTGCCGGGCGCGACCAGGTCGACGTACGGGCCGGTCTGGGAGAAGGCGGAACGCGACCCGTCCACCCCGATCGCGCCCACCCCGAGCACCCCCTCGTACGCCGCCGGGTACGGTCGCGGATCGCCGCTGTCGTGCAGGTTGCCGGCGGCGGCCACCACGACCACGTCCCGGTCGACCGCGTAACCGATCGCGGCGCGTACGGCGGGGTTGTCCGCGTACAGCACGACGGAGAGGTTGAGGACGTCGGCGTCGTGGTCGACGGCCCAGCGGATGGCCCGGGCGAACTCCTCGGCGCTGACCGTACGCCCGGACTCCCGCCCCGCGACGACCTGCTGCTCGCTCACCCGCACGGGCAGGATCCGGGCGCCCGGGGCCAGCCCCCGGAACGCGATCCCGGGCCGCGGCGCGGCGGCGATGATGCTGGCGACCCCGGTGCCGTGGCCGGCGCAGTCGCTGCTGCCGTCACCGCCCGGGTCGAGCAGGTCGGTGCCGTCGAGCACCCGACCGGCGAGTTGCGGATGCCGCCGGTCCACCCCGGAGTCCACCACCGCCACCGTCACCCCCGCCCCGGTGGCCAGCGGCGACAGCCGCTCAGGGGCGTACCGCTGCTGGGGCCAGGGTGGCGCGGACACCGGCCGGACCGGGGCCGGCGGCGTCGCGCAGTCCGGCGCGGCCGCCCGGGCGAGGTGGAGTCCGCCCGTGACCTGGGGGGCCGGCTCGGGAGCGCGCGCGAGCCCCGGCGTGGCACCGGCCGGGACGGCCGACTTCCGGTTTGGGGGATGCCGCAGCGGGACGGTGGCCGGGATGACCGACGCCGGATTGTGAGGGTGCCTTTGCGTGACGGCGGCTGGGATGGCCGACTCCGGGTTGTGGGGTTGCCGTGGCGCGGCTGCGGCGTGAGCGGCCGGCTGGGGGGTGTCGGGGAGTGCGGTGGCGGGGGTGGCCGGCGCGGTCGCCAGGACGGCCGCGAGGGTCGCCAGGAGCGGGCGCGCGGGGGACCGGGACATCGACCGCCTCCGTATCGTGTCGACTCCGGAACGGGATGTTAGCGCCTTCTTCCAGAACCGGCGCACCGCCGCCAGCCTGCCATTGTGATCTTGTTACTACCTTGTAGGTTGTACGCGATGCCTATGGCCTGTTCGCGGGAGGAGGGGTGGCCGTGACCGGATGGGAGCCGGCCACCGAGGCCGAGGCCGCGTTGCGGGACGCGTTACGCGCCAACGACCAGCAGCGATACTTCCGGATCCTGGCCCGTACCGACCTGCTGCTGCCGGTGCCCGAGCCGGCGTTGGGGCAGGCGTCGGGCTGGGGCACCTGGACCACCTCCGGCCGCACCCACGTGCTGGCCTTCACCTCGGCCGCCGCCATGCGCGCCTGCCTGGGCGAACACGCCGGCGCGAGCCGGCTGACCAGCTATCCCGACCTGGCCAGCGGCTGGCCCAACCACGAGTGGTGGCTGGCCGTCAATCCCGGCCTGCCGATCGAGGGTTACCTGCCGGCCTGGTACGTCGCGCAGCTCTCCCGGGGCGACGTCCGGCTGCCCGGCCGCACCATGGGGGCGCGGGCCCGGCTGGAGCGGGCGGAGACGGTCGCCCGGGCGCGGGCCGCCGGCGCGGGAAACCCGCCCAGCGGCCCCCCGACGCCAGCCGCCCGCCCACCGGCCGCCGAGCAGGTCGCCCCGTCCCGCCCCGAACCGCCCACCGTGCCGCTGCCACCTCGGGTCGCGACCCCCGCCGGCCCGGTCGGGCCGGCGCGGGACCGCCGCTCGGTCGAGGCGCTCCGCCCGTCCGTCCCGCCGCCCTACCCCGCGGACCCGGCCCGGTCGGAGCGTCCCGACCTCGGGTGGATCACCCGTCCCGTCCCGCCCGCGTTCCCGCACTCCGGCACCGGTGATCCGGCGGCTCCCGCCCGGCCCGGCGTCCCGCCAGCCGAACCGGTGGCCGAGCCCGGACGGCCACCGGCGAACGGTCGGTCCACCGGGGACGCCCCCGCCCGCACCGCGCCACGCTCCTTCTTCGAGCCGGCGTCCGGTCGCGGCTCGGCCTACCGCGATGACCCGGTCCGACCCGCTGACCGGGCGGTGCCACCGTCCCGCTTCGCGCGGGGCAGCCAGCCGTTCCCGCGCCGCCGCCCGGCCGGGGATCCGGTGCCGGACGGGCCGACCGAGGCGTTCCCGACCACCCAGCCGTACGCCCCGCCCAGCCGGCCCGATCCGGCCCGGGGCTCGGCGCAGTGGCCGCCACCGCCGGAGGAGGTGACCCGGGCCATCCCGGTCCCGACCGAGCGCGGGTACCCGGGTCCGCCGCCGGACGAGGAGACGACCCAGGCGCTGCCGCGTCGCCGACCCGCCCCGGCCCCCGCCGACCCGGCGGACGACCTGCCGCCGTCGGCCGCGGAGCCCGTTTCCGGGCCGCCCGCACCGCGACGTGGGTTCACCCCGATCGTCATCGAGGGGACCATCGTCGAGTCCCGCGACCTCACCGAGCCGCTCGACGCCGGGCCGCCGGTCTCCGCCGGTCCCGGTCCGTTCGGGCCCGACGACTCCGGTCCACCTGTCCCCAACTCGTCCAGCGCCGCGCCGGCGGGCGGACCGGCCAGCGCCGGTTTCGGGTCGGGCGGATCGGCCGGCGCCGGACCCGCGTCGTCGGGCGAATCGGCCGGCGCCGGTTTCGGGTCGCCCGCCGCCGGACCGGCGGCACCGCCGAGCGCCGGGGCGGCGGCTCCGCCGGTCTGGTCGGCGCGACCGGCGGGCACCGGCGTTCCGGGGCCGGAACGAGTGGCCGAGCGGCCCGGGTCGACCGGTGAGGCCGGGCTCGGACCGGCCGGCGCCGAGCCGCTGCCGGGCGTCCCGTCCGTGAGGTCGCCGGGCGGGCAGGCTGGCGGCGATGAGCCGGAAGCAGCGTCCCCGGCCCCCGCTGACCGCCGGAGCACCGGTTGGCTGCCGAGCCAGCCGGTGTCGGCCGATCCGCAGCCGGCCGGAAACATCCCGACCCGGT
The DNA here is from genome assembly GCF_900090235.1 of Micromonospora echinaurantiaca. Lineage (NCBI taxonomy): Bacteria > Bacillati > Actinomycetota > Actinomycetes > Micromonosporales > Micromonosporaceae > Micromonospora > Micromonospora echinaurantiaca. Next base: position 6,786,111 of record NZ_LT607750.1, read on the forward strand.
CGCCGTCGGACGCGGCGACGGCTGACCGGCGGACCGCCGGTTGGCTGCCGAATCAGGGTGACCCGCAGGCGGCGGGAACGATGCCAGCCGGGCCGGCTGCCGGGTCGGTGGCGACGGCGGGCCAGCAGAGCGCCGGTTGGGCCGCGAACGAGGCGTTCGATGCGGAGGCGGTAGGGACGCTTCCGGCGTCGGAACCACTGTCCGGTTCCGGGGTGAGCCCGGATCAGCCTGGCGCGTCCGATCGGCCTGGTGCCGGGTGGATTCCGGATCAGCCGGCTCCGGCCGAGCACTCCGCCTGGACCCCGGCCCGGACCGGGGACGGTACACCCCAGGCCGGTGCCGCGCCCGAGGTGGCGCCGGCAGCCGGGTCGGCGGCGGAGAACGCCTCCGACCTCGCGGACACCGGCCCGCTGTGGACGGTGCCCGACCCCGTCGTCACCCCGCCGGCCGCCGGGACGCCGGCCACCGAGCAGGGAAGCGATCCGGCCCGCGCCAACCACACCGGCGCCCCGACCGCTGGACCGACCACCGACGCCCCGACCGCTGGACCGGGCACTGACGCCTGGACCACTGGACCGGAAGCCGACGCCCCGACCGCAGGATCGGGCACCGATCCCCGGGACGCCGGCACCGGCGGGACCGGTCCAGCCGCCGAGCCGCCTCCCACGCGCGCCGCCGAGCCGCCTTCCGCGCCGGCCGCCGAGTTCCAGCCGGCGAACCCGGTCGAGGAGGATCTGCTCGACGCGGCCGGGGCCGGCAGCACCGACACCTTCCTCTCCACGTTGCTGCTGGCCCGGGTCCTGCTGCCGGTGTCGGCGGAGTCCGCGCCGGGCAGCCGGCCCGGCGAGCCCGGCTTCGTGTGGCGTACCGAGGAGCTGGACGGGGAGACCTTCGTCGTGGTCTACACCTCTCCGGAACGGCTCGCCGACCACACCGACGCACCGGTCGAGACGGTCCGGGTCCGGTTCGTCCAGCTGATCCGGCGCTGGCCGGACGAGGCGTGGTCGTTCGCGGTCAACCCGGGCACCCCGGTCGGCGCCAAGCTGCCCGGTGAGCAGATCGTCGGGCTGGCCAACTGGGCCGCCGAGGTGGGCCTCGGCGACGACGCCGACAACGAGCCCGAGGCGCCGACGGCGCCGGAGGTGGCCGAGCGCCCCCGGTACACCCCGCCGGCCGTCGACCCGGCCCGCCCGGTCGTCATGCAGAAGGCGGTCGCCCCCAGCCAGCTCGGCTACTACCTGGAGCGCGGCTACGACCGGGTCTCCGGGTTCGTGCACCGGGCCAGCGAGCTGGCCCACCTGACCACACCGGCCCAGCTGTACGAGGCCCTCGGCCTGGACTATCCCGACTCGCCGTTCGCCCGCAACGCCGAGGAGATCTACGTGCTGCGCTGGCCGGCGTATCGGCCCAGCCTCTACCGGATCCCCTACGGCGGGCAGAACGAGGCCGCCATGCGGGCCATGGAGGGCTGGGTCATCGAACGCGGGCCCTTCCGGGGCAACGGCTTCGCCCCGGGCGAGAGCAGCGACGTGGTGGCGGAGTTCAAGGTGGACAGCGCCCGGCTGCCGCACGGCGCACAGCTGTGGCGGATCGGCGCGGACGGCACCGAACGGATGGTCGCCGTGCTCGACACCGACGCGCTGCTCTGGCGCCAGGTGGACGCGCCGTGATCCGGGACGGCTACGTGGCCCGGTGGCGCGGGCGCGAGTACCAGGCCAGCCCGGACGGCGACGACATCCGGCTCTACCAGCCCGAACCGGGTGAGGGTTTCCAGGAGGTACGCCCCGGCCGGTACGTGCGGGTGCTGCCGGCCACCGAGGTGGAGGACCTGGCGTACGTGCGGACCACCTGCACCTGGCAGGGGCAGCCGTTCATCGTGCTCGGCGAGCACGACGGCTGGCTGCGGGTCGAGTACACCGGTGGGCGCTGGCCGGTCGCCCGGGCGATGGGGCTGGAGGTGTTCGACTTCGGCGTCTACCAGGGCTGGGCGCCCGCCGCCGAGGTCGCCGACCTGCGCGAACAGCGGGTCTGAGTCAGGACTTCGCCCAGCGCAGGATCTCGCCGAGCACCACCTCCGGCGCCTCCACGTGTGGGAAGTGGCCCACGTCGTCGAGCAGCCGCCACTCGTACGGCGCCACCACGTACCGGCCGGAGCCCTGGGCGGTACGCGGCAGCGAGGCCCGGTCGAGCGCGCCGTGCAGTTGCAGGGTCGGGGTGATCAGCGGCTTCTGCATCAGCCGGACGAACCGGTAGCCGTGCAGGCGCAGCACCGAGCGGAACGCCCAGCGGTAGCCCTCCAGCGCGCAGAACGCTGCCTGCGGGATCCGCATCGCCTCCCGGCAGCGCCGCGCGTACGCGCCGAAGTCCGGCCCGGACACCCAGCGCGGCCCGCCCCAGCGGCGCAGCATCTCCTCGACCGCCGTGGCACCGTCCCGGGTGAGCACGTGCTCGTAGCGGGGCAGCTGGAACTTCAGGGTCGGGGTGGACGCGGCGAACTGCCCGCGCGGGTCGGCGAAGATGGCGGCCCGCAGCCGCAGCGGGTGCGGCGCGCCGAGCACCACCAGCCGCCGGACCAGGGCGGGGTGGAAGGACGCCACGGTCCAGCCGATCAGGCCGCCGGCGCCGGTGCCGACCACGGTGGCGGAGCGTTCGCCGAGCGCACGGATCAGCCCGGCGACGTCGGCGGCCAGCGTGTAGCCGTCGTACCCCCGGGGTGGCTTGTCGCTGGCGCCGTAGCCGCGCAGGTCGACGGCGACGGCGCGGAAGCCGGCGTCGGCGACCGCCGGCAGCATCTCGTGCCAGGCCCACCAGTGCTCGGGGAAGCCGTGCAGGAAGAGCACCATCGGCCCGGCGCCGGCTTCGACCACGTGGAACCGGCTGCCGTTCGCCCCGACGAACCGGTGCGTCCACGGCCCTTCGGTGAGGACGCAGGACTCGTCGACGGGCCCGTCGTGCTGCTCGGTCATGGCAGACAGCCTAGGACCCCGGTGCCGGCTGGCTCGTCCGCCGGCCCGGCCGGTGGTCGGGATCGCCCGTTCCCGGTCAGCCGACCGGGCTGATCGTGACGATGCTGGCCGGGGTGCCCGGGCCGCAGTCGGCCGCCGGATCGGCGGGGCCGATGGTCACCCGGACCCAACTGCCGGTGGCGAAGTTGCCCTTGCCGACGCCGTGCAGCGCGTACTCGCGGCCGTCGTCGGTGACCAGGCCGTAGCAGGGCCCGGCACCGCCCCGGGTGATCCGGCCGGCGACGATGTTCGCCTTGCGCAGGTCGGTGGGCTGGCTCGGCGGCGCGGTCGGCGGACCCATGGTGGGCAGGTCCGTCGTGGCGCGGGAGGGTCGGCCCGAGGGTGCCGCCGGGGTGGGGCCGGTGGACGGGGTGTCGGCCGTGGAGGCCAGGCCAGGGTCTGCCGGGGAGGTCGGCGGCGTGGGTTGCGTGGGCACGGCACTCTCCTCCTGCGGGCCGGCGCAGCCGGCCAGGCCGAGGACGGCGGCCAGGCCGGCGACGGTGGTACGGGTTGCACGACGCACGCCGGTCGGACGTGCCGGCACGACGGGGGGTTCCCGCCAGGGCGCCCCCGGAAACCGCCGCCGACGTGCGCCCGCCGCCGCAGCGCTGCGGCTCCGGTGCGCCACCTGCGCCGGAGCGCTGACGGACCGCGGGCCGGCTGCGCGGATCCGTCCCGAGAAAAGGGCGATGCCCGGGCAGGTGGCCTGCCCGGGCATCGCGGGGTGGTGCCGATCAGCGGATCAGGAGAAGCGGACCTTCACCGAGGTGCCGTCCTGCTCCAGAACGCGGATCTTCGTGCCGGTGGCCGGGAGCTTGACGCCGTGGTTCGGCAGCTCCGCGTACCAGTACTTCTGGGTGTCGTCGAACAGCGGCTGCGCGGCCTGGCCACGGATGTACTGCGGCTGGCTGTTGAGGTGCAGCGTGAACGAGTCGGCCTTCTTCAGGCTGAACGGCGCGTCGTAGACCTGGACGCGGGCCCGCCAGGGCTGCCCGGTCAGGTTGTAGATCGGCCGCGGGTGCGCGTCAATGTAGAGGTTGCGACCCTCACCCGGGTGCGCGAACGTGTCGTTGTCGGCCCACCGGAGGTTCCAGTAGGAGATCAGCAGACCCTCCTGGTACGCGTAGTGGTCCACGTAGTCCGGGCGGGTGTTCGCGTAGCCGAAGAAGTACGGACCGGTCTTGAGGTACTTGTCGTACGAGACGTAGGTCCGGTTGCCGGCGATGTAGTAGTTGTCGAAGAGCCGGGTGTAGGTCTCCTCGACGATGCTCCAGCCGTTGAGGGCCCAGTCGCCCGCGCCGGCCTCGGCCCCGTCGGAGAGGACCGTCTGCCCGTCGGCGGTCACGGTGATGGCGTCACCGTAGAAGCCGCCCTCGGCGACACCACCGTCGGTCTGGTAGCGCAGCCGGAACTGCGCGACCTTGCCCGCCGCCAGGTCGAGCGGGATGTTGATGTCCACCCACTCGCCGTTGCTGCTGCCGTCCAGGGCCGGACGTCCGGGCGAGATCTCCGGAAGCGGCTGCCCGTTAACCGTGCCGTTCTGCGGGGTCCAGGTCTGACCGTTGTCGGTCGAGACCTCGAAGAACATGTAGTCGTACCCGGCCTCGATGTCGTAGCGGCCCTTCATCGACAGCGACGCCGACGACTTCCCGGTGAGGTCCACCGTGCGGGTCATCGTGTTGTTCAGGTCGTCGTCGTTGCCGGAGAAGAACTGCTTGGTGCCCTCGAACGGCGCGCCGTTGTTGAACGTGTACTCCCGCTGCGGGAGCACCACCACGGCGGCCTGCGGCTTGTCGGAGTTGTACTCCTGCGGGCCGAGGGTCATCGTGCGCTTCTGGCCCGCGACGATGACCTCGTAGTCGAGCCAGCCGAGCTGGAGCTTGTTCCAGGCGCCCAGGTCGCCACCGCGCTCACCGATGCCGCCGTCGTTCTTGGCACCGAGCCGGCTCTGGGCCATCAGGGTCCAGTGCTCGTTGTTGTTGTCCCCACCGCTGAGCACGTTGTAGTCGTCCGGCAGACCGAGGTCGTGCCCGTACTCGTGGTAGAAGACGCTCCGGCCGCCGTTCTCCGGCTGGATGGTGTAGTCACCGATCCAGATGCCCGTGTTGCCGATCTGGGTGCCGCCGGCCGGGAAGTTGACCGGACCGGTCGAGCCCTGGTCGGACGCGAAGGCGTACCAGCGGTGGCTCCAGATGGCGTCCTCACCCTGGTACGGGTCGCCGTCGGCCTCGTCGCCGCCGGAGTGGACGATCTGGAAGTGGTCGATGTAGCCGTCCGACTCGTTGAAGTTGCCGTCCGAGTCGTGGTCGTACCGGTCCCACTGGTCCATCGCCTTGACTTCTTCGGCGATCTCGGCGTCGCTGCGGCCGGCGGCCTTCTGGTCGGCGACCCACTGGTTGGCGGCGTCGCGGACCAGCGCCCAGGTGTTGGTGCAGACGTTGTCGGCGCACGGGTAGCCACCGGAGCGGCCGTACCGGGCCTCGTTGTAGCGGACCTTGACCCAGTCGGTGACCGTGCCCTCGACGCTGTAGCGGCCCGAGGACTGCGCCTCGTAGTACTGCTTCAGCGACTCGTCACCCGGCGCGGTGCCGAAGTAGAGCTTGCGGTAGTGGTCGGCGTTGTAGTCCGCCTGCCAGACGGTGGAGTTGTCCACCGCCCGGTTGGGGGCCGGGATCTCGTTGTGCAGCGGCCCGTCGAACCGGGTCGGACCCGGCGTGCCCGGGTCGGTGTCCTGGTCCGGGTAGTTCGGGTGCCGCTCGTTGCCGAACTCGGCCAGGATCACGAAGATCCGGTCGGTCTTCTCCCGGGAGAGCTCGACGTACTGGTCCTCGGTCTGGGCGGCGCCGGCCCGGGCGGAGCGGGCGGTGGCCCTCTCGGCCTGGGTCTTGCCGACCTTGACCACCGTGCTGCCGTTGATCCGCTCCGCCTTCGCCCTGCCGGAGAGGACCTCGCTGAGGCCCTCTTGGCGTAGCGCGCGGCGCTTGTCCTCGAGCGGGTTCGGCAGGTCGTGGTCGACATGGGCGGGCTCGGCAACCGACGGAGCGGCCGTCGGCAGCTTCGGCTGCGGCGCGGCGCTGGCCGACGTGGTGAACGCCAGCCCCGACGCTGTCAGCCCAAGCCCGAGCAGACCCACTGCGACTTTGCGCACGTGGTACCTCCGGTGTGAGGGAACCGGCCCTACGGGGGTACGGGCCGGTGGAAATCGATCCCACTAGTGGGACCAATGGTGAACATAGACACTGGTGGGACCGGTGGGAAGACGCGTGCGTCGATTTGTTGCAAGATTTTGTTGGGAACGCTTCCCACTGTCACATCCCGGACTTTCGCCACGGTCGTGACCGGGGTGGACGGACCCGCGCAGGGTGCCGAGCGACGCCTTTCGATCAATTTGTTGGCGTACGCAAAAAGTGGGGCCGGTGGCGTCGCCGCCACCGGCCCCACGGGTGTCGCTGTCGTCAGTTGCTGACCTTGACCACCATGTCGTCGGTCGGGTTGGTGCCCTGCTGGACGATCTCGATGCGGGTGCCACTGCCGGCCACCTTCACCGAGTTCCACGGGTTGCTGCCGCTCCAGTACTTGTTCGGCCCGTTGTCGCTGAACACCGGGTTCGGGTCCATCGCCGGAACGGTGACCGGCACGCCGTTGACGTGGAACGTCTGGGCCGGCTTGCCGAACTTGCTGAAGGTGGCGTCGTAACCGTTGCGCCTGTTGCTGATCGTGCCCTGGCCGACCTTGATCTGGCCCGGCCGCACGTCCACCGGGAGGTTCAGGCCGTAGCCCGGGTGCTCCGAGGTGTTGTTGTCGCCGTACGCGTAGTTGACGTACCAGACCAGCATGCCCGGGTGGTTGGCGAACCGCTCGACGAAGTTCGGCCGGGTGTTGCCGAAGCCGAAGTTGTAGCCGCCGGTGCGCAGGGTGTCGTCGTACCCGTAGTAGCTGCGGTTCTCCGCGATGTAGAACCGCGGGTACGAGTCGGTGACCGAGCCGGTCATCCGGGTGAAGCCCTTCGCGGTCCACTCCGCGGCCAGCGTCTCGGCGTCGTCGGTCCAGACGGTGGCGCCGTTGGCGACCAGCGAGACGTTGTCCAGGAACGCGCCGGCGAGGTGCACGCCGCCGTCGGTCTGGTAGCGGTAGCGGAACAGCACGCTCTGCCCGGCGTACGCGGACAGGTCGTAGCCGAGGTCCACCCAGGTGCCGCCGGTCGAGCCGTCGACCCCGGTCTCACCGGCGTCGATCGACGAGTTGCTCAGCGGGGTCCAGCTGGACCCGCCGTTGGTGGACACCTCGGCGTAGAGGTAGTCGTAGTCCTCTTCGATGTCGTACCAGGCCTTCGCGGTGATCGACGCGGAGGTCGCACCGGTCAGGTCCAGCTGACGGGTCAGCGTGGTGTTCAGGTCGTCGGCGCTGCCGCCCCACCACTCGTACGACCCGCCGAACGGCGTGTTGTAGCTCGTGGTCTGGGTCTGCGCGGGCAGGTTGACCACGACCGCCTGGGCCTTCGGCCCGTCGCTGTCACCGGCCGGCCCGAGCGTGACCTGGGTGGTGCCGCTGTTCTCCTCGACCACCGAGTAGTTCAGCCAGCCGAGGTAGAGCTTCGACCACGGGTCCATGTAGCCCGGGGTCGACCCGATGTCGTCGGTGCCGTGGCTCAGCCACGAACCCGAGGCCATCAGGCTCCAGAAGCCCACGCCGTTGTCGCCACCGGCGGTGTCGTAGAGGTCCGGCAGACCGAGGTCGTGGCCGTACTCGTGGGCGAAGACGCCCAGCCCGCCGTTCTCCGGCTCCGTGGTGTAGTCCCGGATCCAGATGCCGGTGTCGCCGATCTGCACGCCGCCGGCCTTGTTCTCGCCCGGACCGGCGCTGCCGGCGAGGTTCGGGAACGCGGCCCAGCGGTGCGACCAGATGGCGTCCTCGCCCTGGGCGCCGCCGCCGGCCTCCTCGCCCTCACCGGCGTGCACCGCCTGGAAGTGGTCGATGTAGCCGTCGGGCTCGTTGAAGTCGCCGTCGCCGTCGAAGTCGTACCGGTCCCAGATGTCGAACTGGGTCAGGTACTGCTTGATCTCCGCGCTGGTCTTGCCGGCGGCGACCTGGGACTCGTACCAGGCGGTGGCGCTGTCCTTGACGAAGTTCCAGTAGCCGTCCGCCTCGGAGATGGCGTTGCTGCCGTACCGGGCCTCGTTGTAGGGGACCTGCACCCAGTCGGTGACGTCACCGCTGACCGTGTAGCGGCCACCGGACTGCTTCAGGTAGAAGTCCCGCATCGACTCACCCGGACCGTAGAACATGTCCAGGTAGTGGGCCCGGTCGAAGTTCGGCCGCCACAGCGTGCTGTTGTCGTCCGTGGCATTGCCGTCCCAGTTCCGGTCCGGCTCGGCGATCTGGTTGGCCACCGGGCCGGCAGCTCCACCGGTCCGGGGGTCGATCTGGTCGCCGAAGTTGACCAGCATCGTGAAGATCGGGTCGGTCTTCGGCGCCTGCTGGTACTCGACGAACAGGTCGTCCTTGACCTGGATGACCTTGGAACCGTTGCGCGTCTGCAGCTTGGCCTTGCCGGAGAGCAGGTCGGCGATGGCCTGCTTCCGGACCTCCCGGTGCTGATCCGCCATCGGATCGGGGAGGTTGTCCTTGCCGTGCTTCGCCTTGTCGGAACCGGGGGTCGGGCCCGCGGCCGGAGCGCCGGAGGCCGGCGTCGACACGACTCCCGCCGCCAGCAGCGCGGCCGTGGCGGTGGCCAGGCCGGCTGTGACTCGTCTCCTCAAAGGTCCTCCTCCTTTGTGGATCTGTTACATGACGGACGCGGCCAAGGCCGTGACTGTCATGTGATGCGTCACTCACCCTTACAGAGGAGTAGCCCGTTGTCACGGGTCAATTGGCGCCTGAGGCGACGATCGCGGGGTGACATGTCAGGAAAAATACGGGCCAAAGCGCGCGCCACGACAACCGACGTTCACGTTACGGTTTGGCCACGATCACCCAGCGTGAAGGTGGTTATGAGGTCCCATGAGGAGAGCGCCGCCAACTGGGAAAGTGTCACAGCCGGCGGTGCCGGAACGGCCGGACCGGGGGAGAACGGCCAGGCCATCGGCCCGAACGAGCGGAGGCCCGCCCGGAGCATGCGCTCCGGACGGGCCTCCTGGTGCCCCGTCGGCCGGGACCGTTCGGGTCAGCTCCCCGCCGGCGTGACGTACACGATGGCGTACGAGTTGTCCTTCGCGGCCTTCTTGATGACGATCGAGACGCCGTAGTTCACGCCCAGGTCACCGGGGTTGCCGGTGCCCAGGACGATGGCACCGCCGCCCAGGGTCTGGCCGTAGTACTCCGGCGCCGGCGTGCCGTCCGGGTGGGTCACCCGGGTGGTGTACTGCGTGCTGTCCCGCGACGGCAGCACCACCGAGGCGTCGCTGTCCCGGGCGTACGCCGCACCGTCGCGGATCTCGATGCCCGGGTACCAGCCCTTGGCGTCGGTGAAGCCCTTCACCGGCGGCTGCGACCCGAACGTCGTGCAGTACTCGCTGTACGGCTCGTCCGCCGCCTCCAGGCACTCCTTGAAGGGGTACGTCGGCTTCAGCGAGAACGCCGCGTTCGCCGACTGCGGACGGCTGGGCAGGTTGTCCAGCACCGACGGGTCCTTGACCGCCGCCTCGCCCGTCCGCCGGAACGGGTCGAAGTGCGAGTCGACGATCAGCAGGCCGCCCTTGGCGCCGTAGCTGGGCAGCGCGGTCAACTGCGCGGTGACGTGGTTGACGTCGCCCAGCGCGGTGTCCCGGTACCAGACCAGCATGCCCGGCGCGTTGTACGAGACCCGGTCGACCTTCCACGCGTCGCGCGAGTAGACCGTGTCGTAGGTGTACTTCAGGCCCTTGTCGAAGCCGTCGAAGTTGCGCCACTCGGCCAGGTAGTAGTGCGCCTGCACCGAGGTGCCGCTGTCGATCCGCCAACCCGGGCCGCTGGTGTCCACGAAGGTGCCGCCGGTCGCGGTCCAGCCGTTGGTGCCGCTCTCGACGTCGTCGCTCCAGGTGGTGGCGCCACCGCCGGTGACCGAGAAGTCGTCGGCGAACCAGCCCCGCTCCACGAACGCCTCGTCGGTGGCGTAGCGCAGCCGCAGCTGGATGTTCTGCCCGGCGTACGCCGACAGGTCGACGTAGTCGTGCCGCCAGCCGTGGGTGTCACCGGTCAGGCCGTACTTCTTGTTGCCGAAGTCGACCATCCGGCCGTTCGGGTCGGCGTAGCCGTCGTCGGTGGTGACCAGCTTGCCGGTCGAGTCGTAGACCTTCTGCTCGGCCCAGGTGGTGCCGCCGTCGGTCGAGATCTCGACGAAGCCGTAGTCCCAGTCGGCCTCGATGACGAAGTTGTTCCACATCCAGAACTTCGCGTCGGCCGCCGCCGGCACCGCCACCTGACGGGCGATCTTGACGTCCGCCCAGTCCTGGTCAGCGCCGGTGTACCACATGTTCGCGCCGCTGTGCGGCGTGGCCAGGGTGATCACCTTGTCCGGCAGGTCGATCTTGATGCCGTCCTGGGTGCCGACCGGGGTGCGCGAGGTCTGCCCGAGCTTGACGGCGCGCGGGTCCGCCCCGGGGGCCAGGGTGAGCGGATCCGCCCAGCCGAGCACCCACTTGTCCCACAGACCCATGTGCGTCGGCAGCGCCTGGAAGACCTCGCCGGAGTGCGAACCCGAGGCCATCAGGTCCCAGAAGTCCACGTCCGAGTCGGCGTTGCCGGAGGTGTCGTAGAGGTCCGGCAGGCCCAGGTCGTGGCCGTACTCGTGGGCGAAGACGCCGACCCCGGCGTCCTCCGGCTGCACGATGTAGTTCGACACCTGCAGGCTGGTGCCGGGGATGGTGTAGCCGCCCGCGATCGAGGAGGAGTGCGCCCAGACCGCGTAGATGCCCTCGGCGCCGCCGCCGCGCGACTTGCCCTGGCCGGCGTGCACCAGCACCAGGTGGTCGATCACGCCGTCCGGCTCGAAGACGTTGCCGTCGCCGTCCCGGTCACCCTGGTCCTCGATGTCGTAGTCGGCCCACGGGAAGTCCGGGTCCATCGCGGCCAGCGCGTCGATCGCGTCGGTGGCCAGCCGGCCCGCGCCCTGCGGGTTGTCCGGGTGGCCGTTCATCGCCTGCTGGCGCCCGGCGACCCAGTTGCCGTTCTCGTCCTGGAAGCAGCGCGACGCCGCGTACCAGCCCTCCGAGTGCGGCACGGTGATCCACGGGCTGGCCTGCCCGTCCACCGTGTACGCACCCTTGGACATCTCCAGGTACATGTTGTGCATGGTGCGGCCACGCAGGTCGATGCCGGGCTTGCCGTCCGGACCCTTCAGGTCCTTGCGGACCCGCTCGGTGATGCCGGTCTTGGTGTAGAGCATCTTGTCGAAGTGCGCGGGCGAGAAGTCCGGCACCCAGAACGAGTTGTTGTCCTTGTGCGGCAGGGTCGCCGGGTTCGGGATGTTGTTGTGCTTCGGGCCGTTCTGCACGGTGCCCGGAACGCAGGTCCGGTCCTCGAACACGGTCCGCGGGACCATGACGTCGGTGAAGTCGTCGTTGGCCTGGTCGTTGAACTCCACCAGCAGGGTCAGCAGCTTCGCCGTCTGGGTGCTCGGCGCCTGCTTGATCTTGCGGGGGCTCTTCCCGGACTTGATCGACTTGGCCTCCAGCCGGGCCAGCTCTTTGGCCGCGACCGGGTTGCCCCGGGCGTACTTGCGGTCGAACGCCCGTGCCTCGTCGGCTGCCGAGGTGTAGATGCCTTCCTTGCCCTTGACCTCGCGGCCGGCGGTGTCCGGCTGCACCTCCGGCTCGGCATAGTTGATGTAGAACTCGTCGGCTCCGATCACCGCCTTCGGCGCGGTGGACGTCTCGGCTGCCGCGCTACCCGTCACGGTCAGTGACGTGGCCGCGAGGGCGATGGCGGGCAGCGCGACGAGTAGGCGCCGACGCGGCCCGGCTTGCGATCTTCTGTTCATGCCGCTCCATTTCTCGGGCATGGGAGGAGGAAGTCGGCCGGCCTCACTGACAGTGATGCCTATCGAAACCGTCCGACGTGCGTGAACCTAAATCAGAACGGTTCCGAACGACAGGGGGCGACCGTCGCCTGTGTCCGTTCAGCTTCTCCGCACTCCACCGACCGACCGATGTGACGCTGGTGGGACGGTCCGGTTCGTACCCGTAAGAAATGACCGAGGGTGGCGGTCCGTCCGGACCGCCACCCTCGATGGGCGTACGCCTGTCGTCAGTCCTCGTCGGACTTGCCGCCGCTCATGCCGGAGGCGATCAGCTCCATCACCGAGGAGTCCTGGAGCGTGGTGACGTCGCCCAGCGACCGGTGCTCGGCGACGTCCCGGAGCAGCCGCCGCATGATCTTGCCGGAGCGGGTCTTCGGCAGTTCGGGCACCAGCATGATCTGTCGCGGCTTGGCGATCGGGCCGAGCGTCTTCGCCACGTGGTTGCGCAGGTCGGCGATGAGCTGCTCGCCGGCGTCGCCGGCGGTGTCGGTGCTGCCGCGCGGGATGGCGAACGCGACGATCGCCTGCCCGGTGGTCGGGTCGGTCGCGCCGACCACCGCCGCCTCGGCCACCGACGGGTGCGAGACCAGCGCCGACTCCACCTCGGTGGTGGAGATGTTGTGGCCGGACACCAGCATCACGTCGTCGACCCGGCCGAGCAGCCAGATGTGCCCGTCGTCGTCCTTCTTCGCCCCGTCCCCGGCGAAGTACACCCACCCGCGGGAGCCTTCGGCCCCCGCCTCCCGCCCAGACTCGACGCCTCCGGCGCCTGCGCCGAAGCGCGACCAGTAGGTCTCGATGAACCGGTCGTCGTCGCCCCAGATGGTGCGCAGCATGGACGGCCACGGTTCGCGCAGCACCAGGTACCCGCCGCCACCGTTGGGCACCGACTGGCCCTGGTCGTCCACCACGTCGGCGACGATGCCCGGCAGCGGGGTCATCGCGCTGCCCGGCTTCGCGGCGGTCACCCCGGGCAGCGGGGAGATCATGATGGCGCCGGTCTCGGTCTGCCACCAGGTGTCCACGACGGGCAGCTCGCCCCGGCCGACGTGCTGCCGGTACCAGATCCACGCCTCCGGGTTGATCGGCTCGCCGACGCTGCCGAGCAGCCGCAGCGACGACAGGTCGTAGCCGGCGGGGATGTCCTCGCCCCACTTCATCATCGTGCGGATCAGCGTCGGCGCGGTGTAGAGGATGGTGACCTTGTACTTGTCGACGATCTCCCAGAACCGGCCCTTGTGCGGGGTGTCCGGGGTGCCCTCGTACATCACCTGGGTGGCGCCGTTGGAGAGCGGGCCGTAGACGATGTAGGAGTGGCCGGTCACCCAGCCGATGTCGGCGGTGCACCAGTAGACGTCGGTTTCCGGCTTCAGGTCGAACACCGCGTGCGTGGTGTACGACGTCTGGGTCAGGTAGCCACCGGTGGTGTGCAGGATGCCCTTCGGGCGGGCCGTGGTGCCGCTGGTGTAGAGGATGAACAGCGGGTGCTCGGCGTCGAACGGCTGGGCGGTGTGCTCCGGCGAGGCCGTCTCCACCGTCTCGTGCCACCAGTGGTCCTTCTCGGACCAGGCCACGTCCTCACCGGTGCGGCGGACCACCAGCACGTGCTCCACCGACGGGCACTTGGCCACCGCCTCGTCCACGGTGGGCTTCAGCGCCGACGGCTTGCCCCGCCGGAAGCCGCCGTCGGCGGTGATGACCACCTTGGCGGTGGCGTCCTGGATCCGGTTGGTCAGCGCGTCGGCCGAGAAGCCGCCGAAGACCACGCTGTGCGTGGCGCCGATCCGGGCGCAGGCCAGCATCGCGACCGCGGCCTCCGGGACCATCGGCAGGTAGATCGCCACCCGGTCGCCGGCCGTGACGCCGAGGTCGGTCAGCGCGTTCGCCGCCTGGCAGGTGAGCCGGTGCAGCTCGGCGTACGTGATGGTCCGGGTGTCGCCCGGCTCGCCCTCCCAGTGGATGGCGACCTTGTCGCCCAGGCCCGCCTCGACGTGCCGGTCCAGACAGTTGTACGCCACGTTGAGCTGGCCGCCGACGAACCACTTCGCGAACGGCGGGTTCGACCAGTCCAGCACCTGGTCCCACTGCTTCGCCCAGGTCAGCCGCCCGGCCTGGCGCTCCCAGAACGCCAGCCGGTCGGCCTCCGCCTCGGCGTACGCGTCCGCCTTGACGTTGGCGTCGGCGGCGAGTTCGGCCGGCGGCGGGAACTGGCGCGTCTCGTTCAACAGATTGGCCAATGCCTCGCTCATGCCGTGCTCCCTCGTCGCTCGGGTGACCTGCGTCTCGTTGGAGGAGAGGTTAGTCGGCGCCGTGGGGCGGCGGCGACCGGTCATCGGCCGGATCGCGCCGAGCGGCCCGCGACGCGCGCCGGACGGCGCGGTGCCGGCCCCGCCGCTGCGGGTGCCGGTTCGATCGAGGCCGGGTCGGCGGTGGCCGGGATCGCGTTCGGGTCGGGTGCGGCCCGCGACGCGCGGCCGGGTCGCTAGCGTGACGGGGTGACCACCGACCCGCTCGCCCCGCTGCTGGAGCTCGCCGACATCGCCCCCGCCGTCGAGCGGGCCCGCGAGCGCTTCGACCAGGCGCTGCGGCACCGCGCGCTGCGCCGGCACGGCGGCCAGGTCGCGGCCGAGGTCAGCCTCCGCTCCGCGGTGGCCAGCGCGGCCCTCGAGGGGTACGCCCACGACCGGGAGGCCGTCCGGGCCGGCACGGTCACCGAGCCGGTGCTGCAGGGGGCGCTGCGGGTGGCCGGGGCGCTGCCCGGGCTGAGCGAGCTGTGGCCGAAGGCGCCCCGACAGGCGCTGGCCAAGCTGCACGTCCTCGCCGCCCGGGACGTGGTCGCCGAGGCCGAGCTGGGCCGCCCGGTGGCCGACCCGGTGGTGGCCACCCGGCTGGACGGGCTGGCCGGGCTGGCCGCCGGTGGCACCAAGGTCTCCCCGCTGGTGCTGGCCGCCGTCGTACACGGTGAGCTGCTGAACCTGCGCCCGTTCGCCGGACCGTCCGGGCTGGTCGCCCGGGGAGCCGCCCGGCTGGTGCTGCTCTCCAGCGGCCTCGACCCGCGTGGCCTCCTCGCCGTCGACGTGGGCCACCACGAGCGGGAACCCGAGTACGTCGGCTCGGCCGGCGCCTTCGCCACCGGCACCCCGGACGGCCTGCGCTCCTGGCTGCGGCACTACATGACGGCGGTCGAGGTCGGCGCGGACCAGCTCACCGCCATCGGCGACGAGATCCTCGCCGCCGCCTGAGCGAGCTGTCGCCGCTGGCTGACGGGGCCTGTCGCCGCCTGGGCGGCCTCCGCCGCCCTGTGCCGCCGTGCCGCGGGCGCCTCGATCAGGCGGCCGGTGCGGCGCGGGTGCGGCGGTGGCGGCCGTACCAGGCGATGCCGATGGCCACCCCGACGCCGACGCCGAGGGCCGCCGCGGCGACCGGCACGGCGGGGCGCTCGCGCAGCCGCCGGCCCAGCGGGATCGGGTGCCGGAACTCCAGCACCGGCCAGGAGTTCTCCGTCGCCAGCTTGCGCAGCTGCCGGTCCGGGTTGACCGCCGTCGGGTGGCCCACGCACTCCAGCAGCGGACGGTCGCTGTACGAGTCGGAGTAGGCGTACGAGTCGGCGAGGTCGTAGCCGCGCGCGGTGGCCAGCTCGCTGACCGCGTCGACCTTGCTCGGCCCAGCGGCGTAGAACTCCACCTCGCCGCTGTAGCGGCCGTCCACCACGCCCATCCGGGTGGCGATCACGTCGGTGACCCCGAGCAGCGCCCCGATCGGGCGGACCATCTCCTCACCGGAGGCGGAGACCAGCACGACGTCCCGGCCGGCCGCCTGGTGCTCCTCGATGAGGGCGGCGGCCTCGGCGTACACGTACGGGTTGATCAGCTCGTGCAGTGTCTCCGCGACGATCTGGCGGACCTGCTCCACCGGCCAGCCCTTGCAGAGCGTGGCGAGGTAGTCCCTGGTCCGAGCCATGGTCTGCTCGTCGGTGCCGCCCAGCCGGAACATCAGCTGCGCGTACGCCGACTTGACCACGTCACGCCGGGTGATCAGGCCGTCCCGGTAGAACGGCCGTCCGAACGCCAGGGCGCTCGACTTGGCGATGACGGTCTTGTCCAGATCGAAAAAAGCGGCACTTCGGCCCACGGCGCGAAAGTCTAGCCCGATGGTCTATGGTCGGCGGGTGCCCGGGGTTCCGAAGCCCCCTCAGACCCACGGGCCGGCCCCACCACCTCCGCGCATCGTGACGGCGGTCACACTCTGCGAACAGGATTTCGCAGGGAGTGGAGGCGACACCACTCGACGTGAGCAGGTCCGCTCAGGCAGACTTGTCGGCACGACGAGAACTCATATCTCGGACAACACCCAGACCCTCGGCGGTTGCACCCCCCGTGACCGCTGAGTGGGTTCGGCTCGACCCCCCGGAGCCGAACCTCACGACGACCCCCGTCTCCCCCCGACGGGGGTCGTCCCTTTCCGGGTGTTGCTGCGCTGCAGGTCACAGGCCGTCTCCACCGCCGATCAGGGGTAACGTCCGAGGGTATTTCCGTCGTCAAAGGCAGCAGGGGGCGGCAGAGCTGTCGACGGCGGCCAGGATGCGGGCGGCGTAGTCGTCCGGGCTGATTGTGTAACGATTGAGCGTCGTTGACGCCTGCGCGTGCCCCATGACCCGCTGCGCCAGGTAGATCGGAACGCCGTCGGTGACCAGCCAGGTGGTGCAGGCGTGTCTCAGATCGTGGAACCGCATCCCGCCGACGGCCTTGGTCGCCACGT
Source organism: Micromonospora echinaurantiaca (assembly GCF_900090235.1). Classification (NCBI taxonomy): domain Bacteria; kingdom Bacillati; phylum Actinomycetota; class Actinomycetes; order Micromonosporales; family Micromonosporaceae; genus Micromonospora; species Micromonospora echinaurantiaca. The sequence goes on from NZ_LT607750.1 coordinate 6,802,869, forward strand.
AGGCGATCGCCCTCCCGCTCGGTGGTGAATTCGGCCGACCACTCGACACCGTCCCGGTCGGGCCAGACGGCGCGCTACCGGTGCGGGCCGGTCGTTGCAGCCAGAGCGCCAGTACTACAGCGGGCAGGGCGAGGAACATACCGATTACCTGGGCCGCCCAACCCCAGGGAGCGAGGACGGCGCCGTCGACCATCCCCGCACGCTCGATGAGCAGCGCCCCGCCACACGGGACGACCAGCAACCCCATCGCAACGGCACCCACCCACAGCAGAGCCATCGAACGACGGACAGCGGCCTATGGATTGCGCCAAAAGGCCCGATTCCGCCTCCTTGACCTACAGCACACTGCGGCTGGGCACCCAGCGCGCCGCCGCGTCACGGTTCGAGATGCTGCCAGTTGGTGCGGCGTAGTTCCTCGGCCAGAGCGGGGACCGCGGACTCGGGAAAACGGCGCGCCCACAGGCCGAGCCAGTCTTCGTCGTTTAGGTAGAGCTTCCAGTCGGTGATGTCGGCGTGCCGCAGCAGCACGAACGGCACGGGCGACCTGAACGGTCGGAGTGCCGAGCTGTGAACCGACGTCAGCTCGTTTCGTTCGTGGAATTCCCCTATCACCACACCGTCTTTGGCGTAAGAGGGTTTCAGCAACTGTGCCATCTGAGCGTCGCTCAGAATGTCGTTGGCACGGTCCGCCGACACGTCCGTGAAAACGACGACGATCGCTTTGAAGGCTATGTCATCACCTTGCACGGGTTCAGCGCGCAGGAGCCTTCCGCTGTGGTCGTTCACGAGCTGGACGACCTCCGCCACGCCGCGGTCGGCGATCCGCTCTGGAGCCAGCCAAAGCGTGTTGCGCTCCATCGCCCTGCCCACGAAGGGGCATACCGGACCGGGACGGCCGAGATCATTGTTGGGCATGGCAACGAAGGTCTTGATCCAGTCTGCGACGGCGCGCAACGCATTGAGATCGCTGTCCGCGAGACCCCTCGTCTTGCTGGGGTCCTCGAGATCTTGGACGACGAAAAGGCTCTTGGTCGGCGCTGCCATGGGATCAAATTACCGGCCGGCCTGGCGGTTTGCGGCTGGATCCAGGAATCAACGATGACGGGGGCGGGGGCAGCCACCGCGCGGCGGAAACCGTCGAAATCGCCTGGTCATCAGGACAGCCGTCTGATGATCGGTGGATGTGGGAGAACGTCGACATGCCGTGCGTTGGAGGTCCGGTCGACGGCCGGTCCTTACTCGTGACTTGTGCCCGTCGACGGGGACGGCGTCCCGCCCAACGTGATCGACCATAGCTGGCTGTGGGGGGAGTTGGGTGGCGAGTTACTCGATGCCGACGTGGCCGGCGCCTACGAGCCAGAGGCCGACGTCGGCACGGCGCGGCCGAGGCAGCAAGGACGCAGCGCGAGCCTCGATGCGGGTCGGTCCGGAACGTCAACCGACGAGGCCTGGCACCTGCTCGTCGACGCGGGCTGCCACCAGCTGAGCGGCAGGGCCAGGCGGACTGTGCGTATAAACGATTCGACGACGCCTGCTCGTGCCCCAGCGCCCGCCGCACCAGGGTGATGGGGACGTTGTCGATGGCCAGCCAGGCGGCGTAGGCGTGTCTCAATCGTGGAAGCGCCTCCCGCCACGCGCGGGTTCGGTCACTCGCCCGTCCCCAGTCGCGTCGGGTGAGCGGCAGGCCCACCCAGAGCAGCAGGAAGACCAGCGTGGTGATGGCGGACAGGAGCAGCGCGACGCCCCGCGAGAGCACGTAGTCGGTGATCAGCAGAACTGCGCTGGCCATGGCGATCAGCATGAAGCCCAGCGCGCCGCTGGACACCCGGTGCGCGTACCGGACCAGCTCGGACTTGCGGCCCCGGCGGAACAGTGCCGAGTGCAACGCGACCGGCGCGATGATCGGTCGCGGTCGCGGCGGCGGCGGACAACAGCGCAACAAGGTACGCGTCGCGCTGGAACGGGGTCGCGCGCGGGAACCCGGCGGTGAACGGCAGAGCGAGCAGGAAGGCCGCTGATCCTGCGCTGGCCGGCCGCCGTGGCCGGCGGCCAGGTCACCGACGAGCCGGTCCACACCCTGGATCTGACCGCGACGCTCATCGACGCGGGCGGGACGGCCCCGGACCAGCGGTACCCGCTGGACGGGGTGAACCTGTTGCCGTGGCTTGTCGACGGTGCCGGCTTCCCCGAGCACGATCTGTTCTGGCGCACCTCCAACCAGGGGGCGTTGCCCTGCGGCCGGTACAAGTACCTGTTCGACCGCCGGGACCGGTCCGTGCTGCTGGGCAACCGGCCGCGCCGCCCCGGTCCCTTCCACCTGCTGTACGACGTGACGGTCGACGGCCGGGAGCAGGCGGACATCGCCGACCACCACCCGCAACTACTGGACGACCTGCGGGCGACCTGGACGCGAATCGACGCCGAGTTGCTTCCGTTCCCGCCGGAACAGCGGCACCGACGGCAGTGCCTAGTCGGCGACGTGGATGACGATCTTGCCGCGGCGTTTGGCCGTCTCGAGTGCCTCGTAACCGGAGCGCGTCTCAGTGAGGGGCAGCACGCGGTCCAACACCGGCCTCAACCGGCCGCTGTCGACGAACTCGGCGATGGAACGCAACGCATTCTGGTCGGGCTCGACGATGAAGTACACCCCACGAACGCCATGCCGGTCTGCTTCCTGCTGGTCGGGAGGCGTGGCGAGGGTGACCAGCACACCGCCCGGTTTCAGGACCGACCAGGACCGCGACTGCGTCGCTCCTCCGACAAGATCAACGACCACGTCCACGTCGCTGACGTGATCCTCGAAGCGTTCCTGCGCGTAGTCGATGACCTGCTCGGCACCCAGACCCTTGACGAACTCCAGGTCGGCCGCCGCCGCCGTTGCGCTCACGCGCGCACCGAGACCGGCCGCGAGCTGCACCACGTAGATCCCTACGCCGCCAGCGCCGCCCTGCACCAGCACGTGCTGGCCGGCCTGCAGATCGGCGTGGTCCACCAGTGCCTGCCAGGCACTCAAGGCCGCGAGTGGGAGCGCCGCGGCGTGGTCGTGGTCAACGGTGGCGGGTTTGGCCGCCAGGACGGCAGCGGGCAGGGCGACGTACTCGGCGGCCGCGCCATCGCGGGTGAACGGGATCAAGCCGTAGACGGCCTCCCCCTCGGCGGGGCTCTCCACCCCCGCGCCGGACGCCGCGACGACTCCGGAGAACTCGTGCGACGGGATGATCGGGGTGCGCTCGGGTCCGGTCCCGTCCGAGCTGTGCGTCCACGTTTCCGGCCAGGTGAGCTCATGGGGTGTCATGGAAGCGGCCTTCACGGCCACCAACACCTCACCCGGCCCCGGCTCGGGCAGCGGCGCCTCCTCGTACACGAGTTGCTCCGGCCCGCCCCTGGTGTGGGCTCTTACGGCGTGCATCGTGCTCATCCGAAGGCTTCTCCTTCCCGACCACGTGTCGATCAGCCCGCCCGCCGCCCCTGGGGAGAACCGCGGTCTGACTCCCGCATTGTCTGGCGGTTCGGCAGCCGCCTGCCGGACTTCCGCGATCCTTGCCCCTTCGGCGCAGAAGGCTGGATCAGGGTCGCTCCCAGGCAGTAGCACGCGGCGGTGATCTGGCGGCGACCGCCGAAGCCAGGCATGGGCGGGTTCCATCCCCGATCGGGCAGCCGTCCGAGACCGTTCCGGTCGACGGCAGCAGAGCGGCGGCCGGGTTCCCGTAGCCGGCCGGGTCGACGGCATCCGGGATGGCGAGGGCAGCGATTCAACGACCGGGCTGGTCGGCGTCTTCGCCCCAGCTTTCCTGGTCGGCGAGTCCCCACCGCCACAGTTCCAGCAGCACGGGCCGCAGGGACTGTCCGCGCCGCGTCAGCGCGTAGCTGACGTGTTCGCCGGCGGTGGTCCTGTCGAGGATGTCGTAGTCCCGCAGGGTTCGCAGCCGTTCGGTGAGCGTCTTCGCGCTGATCGGACCGACTCCCGCACGGATCTGCGAGAACCGCCGTGGCCCGCCGAGCAGCTCTCGAATGATCATGGCGTTCCACTTGCCGCCGATGATGTCGAGTGTCCTCGACAACGGACACGCACCGGCGACGAGGTCCGGCGACATCCAGTGCATCCCGGCTCCTCCGGTTACTTGAAAGAAACCAACACCGCTGCGCGAGTATGCCGCCGGCCGACAGCGACCAAGGAGACAGGAGCCGGTGACATGGACAGCAGGGTGGTGTTGATCGGGGGACCGACGGTGCTGATCGAGGTGGGCGGGGTACGCCTGCTCACCGATCCGACGTTCGACCCGGCCGGATCCAGCTACCCGTTGGGACCGGTGAGGTTGGAGAAGGTGGCGGGCCCGGCACTCGCCGCGGAGGCGTTGGGTCACGTCGACGCGGTGCTGCTCAGCCATGATCAGCATCCGGACAACCTGGACGGCGCCGGCCGCGAATTCCTGCGAACGGTACCGATGGTGCTCACCACGCCGGCGGCGGCCGCCCGGCTGGGTGGTACGGCGGTCGGGCTGTCGTCGGGCGATCGGTGTGTGGTGCGGGGAGCCGGGGGGAGCGTCACGGTGACCGGCGTCTCCGCCCAGCACGGGCCGCCCCGGCTGTCGTCCGTGCTGGGCCCGGTGACGGGCTTCCTGGTCCAGCCGGCCGGCGCCCGTGAGTCGATCTACGTCTCGGGCGACACCGTGGCGGTGGACGACGTTCCAGCGGTCCCGGTCGGCCTGGCCGTCCTGCACGGCGGCGCGGCCCGACTGCCGGCGTTCGGCGAGGCGGGGCTGTCGTTCACCGCGGCGGACCTGGTTGCGGTGGCGGGGCGGCTCGGTGACTGCCCGGTGATGGTGGTTCATCAGGAAGGGTGGGACCACTTCGGCGAGGAGCCGGCCGCTGTCGCGGCGGCGTTCACGCGGGCAGGCATCGCCGATCGCCTCGTGCCGCTCACGCCTGGGGGGACGGCCGCCGTCCGGCTGAGCTGAGCCGGAAAGCGTTGGTCGTCCGGGCCGGGCGTGACCCGGTGACGCCGGCGGCGTCCGCGTCCGGCAACGGCTTCATAGCAGATCGACTGGTGCGGTGGGCGTTGTCCACAGGGCGTCCCGTCGTCCACAGGCGGCGGTGCGGGGGCGGTGAGCGGGGGTGGAACGGGAGCAGGGTCTGCGGACAGCAACCCCGCCGACCGTTGGAGGCCGCGATGCCACCCCGTACCTCCGTCTCAACGCAGCGGCGCCTGCCGCTGGTCGTCACCTCGGACGGTGAACTCCTCGACGACCTGCTCCGGCTCGCCGCCGCGGGCGACGTCGAGGTGGAACTCGCCGCCGACCCGGTCGCCGCCCGGACCCGCTGGCTCCCCGCGCCGCTGGTGCTGGTCGGCTGCGACCAGGCACAACCCTGCCTGCGGGCGCGGCTGCCGCAGCGGCCCCGGCTGGTCCTGGTGGGCCGGTCCGGCGAGCTCGACCCTGGTTGGCAGGTCGCCGAACTGATCGGCGCCGAGCACGTCGCCACCCTGCCCGCCGCCGAGCCGTGGCTGGTCGACCGGTTCGCCGAGTGCGGTCCCGATCGGGCCGGCAACGGCGAGGCGCGGGTCATCGCGGTGCTGGGCGGGCGCGGCGGGGCCGGCGCGAGCATCCTCGCCGGCGGGCTGGCGATCACCGCCGCCCGGGCCCGGCTGCGCACCCTGCTGGTGGACGCCGACCCGCTCGGCGGCGGGCTCGACCTGGTCCTCGGTTGGGAGCAGCTGGAGGGACTGCGCTGGCCGGCGCTCACCGACGCGGACGGCCGGGTCGACGCTCCGGTGCTGGTGCGGTCGTTGCCCAGCCGGGGCGACCTGGTGGTGCTCTCCTGGGACCGGGGGGATCTGCTGACCATTCCCGTGCCGGCGATGGCGGCCACCGTGGACGCCGCCCGGCGTGGCCGCGACTTCGTGGTCGTCGACCTTCCCCGCCACCTGGACGACGCGGCGGTGACCGCGCTCCAGTCGGCCGACCAGGTGTTCGTCGTGGTGCCCGCCGAACTGCGGGCCACCGCGGCCGCGGCCCGCGTGGTGTCCGCCGCCGCCGCGCACTGCACCGACCTGTCGGTGATCGTCCGGGGGCCGGCGCCGGGTCGACTCCGGGCGGCCGAGGTGGCCCGGGCACTCGGTCTGCCGCTGGCCGGCACGCTGCGCCCGGAGCCGGGACTCTGCCGAGGGCTCGAACGGGGCGAGGCGCCGGCGGCCAGCGGCCGTGGCCCGCTGGCCGCGCTCTGCCAGCGGATCGTCGCCGACGTGACCGGCGTGCCCGTGCCGGGTGCGGCATGACCGGGCCGGCCGACGGCGACAGCCTCGCCACCCGGGTCCGGCAGCGGATCGCGGCCACGGCCGCCCCGGTCACCCCGGCGGCGATCGTCTCCGCGGTCCGGGCCGAGCCGGGCGCCGCCGTCCTCGGCGACAACGCGGTGCTGCGGATGGCCGACCGGGTGCGCGACGACCTGGTCGGCGCAGGTCCGCTCGCACCGCTGCTGGCCGACCCGGAGGTGACCGACGTGCTGGTCAACGGCACCCGGGTCTGGGTCGACCGGGGGCAGGGCCTGCACCAGGTAGCGGTGCCGGTGGGCTCGGTCGACGACGTACGCCGGCTCGCCCAGCGGCTCACCGCCGGTGCCAGCCGCCGGCTGGACGACGGTTCCCCGTACGCGGACGCCCGGCTCGCCGACGGCACCCGGCTGCACGCCGTGCTGCCACCGGTGGCGACCGACGGGCCGTACCTGTCGTTGCGGACCTTCCGGCAGCGGCCGTTCACCCTCGACGAACTGGTGCGCCAGGGCACCGTGCCGCGGCCGGTGGCGCCGGTGCTCGCCGCCGTCGTCGAGGCCCGGCTGGCCTACCTGGTCACCGGGGGCACCGGGTCGGGGAAGACCACCCTGTTGAACACGCTGCTCGGGCTGGTGCCCGCGACTGAACGGATCGTGCTGGTGGAGGACGCCGCCGAGCTGCACCCGGTGCACCCGCACGTGGTGGGGCTCCAGGCTCGGACGGCCAACGTGGAGGGCTCCGGAGCGGTGGGGCTGACCGACCTGGTCCGGCAGGCGCTGCGGATGCGACCGGACCGGCTGGTGGTCGGTGAGTGCCGGGGCGCGGAGGTGGTGGACCTCCTCGCCGCCCTGAACACCGGCCATGACGGCGGCGCCGGAACGCTGCACGCCAACGCGCCGTCGGACGTACCGGCCCGGCTGGAAGCGCTCGGCCTGCTCGGCGGTCTGCCCCGCGCCGCGCTGCACGCTCAGGTGGCCGCCGCGCTCCAGGTGGTGCTCCAGGTCCGGCGCAGGTCCGGTCAGCGGGTGCTGGAGTCGATCTGCCTGCTGCTCCCCGAGGGCCCGGAACGGCTGGTCACCGTCGTTCCCGCCTGGGTACGCGGACGCGGGCTCGGCCTGGCCGCCCGACCGCTCGGGGCGCTGCTGCGAGAGCGCGGCGTCGCGCTGCCGCCGATCCTCTGCGAGCCCTGGCCCGGATCGGCGGGACCGGCATGAGCGCCGGCTACTGGCCGCTGGTGGCGCTGCTGGCCACGGGCTCCGTGCTGCTGGCCGGGCTGCTCCGACGTTCCCGGCTCGGCCGCCGTGTTCCGATCAGCCCGGATCGCCCGACAACGGCGAGGCCGGACGATCCGTTGCTGGACTGGGTGGCGGAGCTGCGTGGCCCGGCCGGCGGGGTCGATGACGATACTCCGGTGCGCCGTCAGCTGCCGGCGTTGCCTGCCCGGCATGTGGCGCGGCGAACGGCGCTGGCCCGCCCGGCCGGCGCGCTCGCGGCGCAGTCCAGGCCGGCCGCCGGGCCTCCGCCGGCGGCCGCGCGTCCGATCGGCTCACCACGTCCGCCCGGTCGCCGGGATCCCCGCCGGCCGGCCGGACCGGTCGAACCGCCGACCGCCACAGCGGTGGAACGGCGGCCGGAGGCATCCACCAATCCGTCCCGGCACCTCGGTGCCGGATGGCATCGCGTCGAAGCGGTGGTCGTCGCCGCGCCGAGGCGCGCGCTGCTCCTGGCCGCGCTGATCGGTGCCGGGTTGGGCGTGCTGCTCGGCGGTCCGGTGGCCGGGGTGGCCCTCGCCGGGTACGGGTGGTTGGGCGCCCGCGCCCTGGTCCGGCGGCAGGCGGCGCGCCAGGCGGACCGGCTCCGCCGCAAGCGCCTGGACCAGCTCTGCGGCCTCGCCGCCGACCTGCGCGCGGGGCTGCCGGTCCTGGTGGCCGCCGAGCGCCTGGGGCTGACCGCCACCGGTCAGACCTCTGACGCTCCGGTCTGGGCGAGCGCCGGCCCGGACCAGACGGGGACCGGCGCGGCAAGCCACCCGAGGAGCACCCGCGTGGCGGGCCGAGCGGCCGTGCGCGTCGGGAGGGCGGCGGGACGAGACCGTGCGGCCCCGCCCGCACCATGTCAGCCGGTGACGAACACCGGCCCGGGACGGGCACCGTTGCGCACCGGCGCGGGTGGCAGCTCTGCCTCGGCACTGGCGGGGGAGGTACTGCCCGTCGCGGATGCCGGCCCGCCTGCCAACGGTCCGGCCGGTTGGCCGGTGATCGACGGCGCCGAGCGGGTTTCGTTCCCACCGGTCCCGCACGCACCGGGCTGGTCGGCCGTGGGCTCGGAGCCGACGTCGACCGTCGACGCGGCGAGCGGCCCGGGCTCCTGCGAGCCCGTGGTCGAGCCAGCAGGGGCCGAGTCGCGGCGTGACGGGCCGGGCCGGCGGCGTCCCCGCGCCGGCGAGGAGCCGAGCGAGCCGGACCGTCTCCTGCGGCTGGCGCTCGCCGCCGTACGCCTCGCGGACCGGACCGGCGCGCCGTTGGCCGAGCTGGTGGAGCGGATCGAGGCCGACGCCCGCTCGACCGACCGTGGCCTGGCCGCGGCGGCGGCGCAGGCAGCCGGGGCGCGGGCGACCGCGTGGCTGCTGGCCGCGCTGCCCCTCGGCGGCGTCGGCCTCGGCTACGGCATCGGCGTGGATCCGGTCGCCGTACTGCTGCACACCCCGATCGGCGGCACCTGTGCCGTTGCCGCGATCGTGCTCCAGGTCGCCGGGCTGCTCTGGACCGAGCGGCTCGGCGGGACGCCGGGGCGGGCCGGCTGATGTCCCGGACGGTCCTGGCGGCCGGCTGCCTGGTCGCGGCGGCCCTGCTCGCCGCGACGGCCGGGGTGGGGCGTCGCCCACGGCACCGGCTGCGCGAACTGAACTCCCCGCCGCCCGGTCCGCGGCAGCCGGCCGCCGGCCTGCCCGCCGACACAACCGACGGAGAAGGTCAGCGCCGGGCGGGCCGGCGGCCGGATGCGGTCCGGCTCGCGGCGGGACTGGGCGGCGTGGCGGTCGCCGTGGTCGTCGGCGGCTGGCCGGGGCTGCTCGCGGCAGCGCCCACGGCGATCCTGCTCGACCGGGCGTTGCGCCGGATCGAGCCGCCCGCCGTCCGGAAGCGCCGGCTGCGGGAGGCCGCCGACCTGCCCCTCGCCGCCGATCTGCTGGCCGCCGCGATGCGGGCGGGCGCGCCGGTCGACCGTTCGGTGCTGGCGGTTGCCGAGGCGCTCGACGGTCCCCTCGCGCAGCGGCTGGGGCGGGTTGGTCGCACGCTGCTGCTCGGTGGTGGTCCCGAGGAGGCATGGTCGCAACTCGGGCCGGTGTCGGGCGCGGAGCGGCTGACCGCGGCGGCGTTGCGCTCCTCGCACAGCGGAGCCGCGCTGGCCGGGGCGCTGACCCGGCTCGCCGACGACCTGCGGGCCGACCGGGCCACCGCGGCGGAGGCGTCCGCCCGCCGGGCCGGGGTGCTCGTCGTACTGCCCCTGGGGCTCTGCTTCCTGCCGGCCTTCATTCTCGCCGGCCTGGTGCCGGTGATCGTCGCCGTCCTCGGCGACGTGCTCTGAGATCCCTAGAGAAAGGACCAGCACGTGCGCAAACTCTTCGCCCGCCTGCGCGGGGACGCCGGAATGAACACCGCCGAGTACGCCGTCGGCACGCTCGCCGCGGTCGCCTTCGCCGGCATCCTGTTGAAGGTGCTGACCTCGGGCAACGTGCAGTCGGCGCTGACCGCCGTCATCGACCGGGCGCTGAAGTGACCCGGCGCCGGCCGGCCGGCCACGACCGGGGGTCCTTCACCGCCGAACTGGCGGCCGGCCTGCCGGCGCTGGTCCTGCTCCTGCTCGCCGGGCTGACCGCTGTCAACGCGGTCAGCACGAAGGCGAGTTGCCTGGACGCGGCCCGGGAGGCGGCGCTGGCCGCCTCCCGGGGCGAGGACGGAACGGCCGCCGGGCGCCACTCCGCTCCGCCGGGTGCCGAGGTGTCGGTGGCGATCGACGGCGATCGGGTCCGCGCCACGGTCCGGGCCCCTGTCCGGGCCCTCGGCGCCCGGCTGCCCAGGATCACCGTGGTCGGCACGGCGGTCGCCGCCGTCGAACCGGGCGCGCCGGGTCCGCAGCCGTGATCGCCGCCGACAACCCTCGCCCACCGGCAAGTTCCGGCGCTCTGGCTGGGCGGCCTGATCGTGCGGGCGACGCAGCTGGCACCCGCCAGCCGGGATCAGCTCTGCTGGCGACCGGCGGGTGTGCACCCGGCAGTCGCCGGGTTCGGCTCCGGCGTCGACCCGCCGAACGGGTTCGACTCCGGCGTCGGCCTGCCGAGTGGGTTCGGCTGCGACGTCGGCCTGCCGGTCGGCCCGCCGGTCGGGCCGGGGAGCGGGGCGGGGCAACGATCTGTCTGCTCGCCGTCGGGCTGGTGTTCATGATGGTCGGTCTGTTCGGCGCGGCGGTGGCCAGCGCCCGGGCGGCGCGGCAGCAGGCGCGGGTGGCGGCCGACTTCGCCGCGCTCGGCGGAGCCGGCCGGGCACTCGACGGTGCTGAGGTTGCCTGCGGACGGGCGGCCGAGATCGCCGCCGCCAACGGCGGACGGCTGGTCGGTTGCCGGCTCGACGGACTGGACGTCCTAGTGACAGCGCAGGTGACTGTCGCGCCGCTACCGGGCCTGACCCGCGTCGCCAGGGTCAGCGCACGAGCCGGCCCGGTACGGGGCTGACCTGCGGGTCGGACCGGTCGGGCGTGCCGGGTGGCTCGCCAGGGCCCGTGGGCAACCCACGCCAGGCGGAGCCCGGGGCGGGGCCAGCGGTTACCCGCGCCCCGCGTGTCGGGCGTCAGCGGCTATCTGCGGCCCGGGCGCCGGGCCGTCAGCGGTCACCCGCTCCCCGGGCGCCGGGCGTTGGCGGTTACCGGGCCCGGGGCGGGGCGCCGGCGGTTACCCGCGCCCTGGAGGCGCGTCGCCGGCGGCTCTCCGCGCCCCGGGCGCCGGGGCGTCAGCGGGCCTGGAGAGCGTCGAGCGCGACGGCCATCGCGATGACCAGCCGCCGGTCGATCTGCGGGTGCTGGATCTCGACCACGTACCGGTCGCGCAGGCCCCACTTCTTGACCACCGTGAAGACGGGCTGGCCGTTCGCGGTGAAGTCGAAGTGGTACGGCAGCCAGGACAGCGAGTCGACGAAGCGCCGCAGCAGCGCCACCGGCAGGCTGCGCTCCTGGCCGGTGACCTGCGGCAGTCCGTGCTGTTCCACGTGCCAGGTGGAGCGGAGCAGTGACTGGGCGAAGTCCTTGCGGAACGTGCCGATCGGGTTGCCGGCGGCGTCCGTCACGTCGTACGTGGCACCGAGGTCGAGGCGCTGGCGGGCCTTGAACCCGAGCAGCGGCTGCTGCTTCGAGTCGTCCGTGTAGATGGTCACCTGCTCCTTGAAGGCGAGCCGCTTCTGCTGGGCGAACGCCAGCAGCCCGCCCTCGGAGCCGTCCGGCGCGACGGCGTGCACCTCGTACTGGTTGACCATCATCCGCACCCGTTGGCGGATGTGGAACTGCTGCTGAGCCTGCAGGTTGTCGGGCTGCATCATGTCTCCTCACCGATAATCGGCCGGAGTCTCGCACAACCGCGTCGCCCCCGCCGCCCGGAACCGCCGCGACCGCCACGGGAGTCGGGGTCAGGTGTCAACGCCCGCCGTCCACCGTGGCGCGCAACGCCCAACCGTTGAGCACCTGGTGGATGCCGCGCAGCCGCTCGTTGATCTGCTCCAGCCGCTCCGCCTGGGCCAGCGCGGCGAGCGCGGCGCCGAGCGCTATCTGCTGGTCGGGGGTGAGGTTCTCCTGGTCGACGGTGTAGAGCAGGTCGACGGTCTCGGCGATGGTGTCGGCCACGACTCCTCCTCCAACGGACGGGCGACGGCGGGACGGCAAACGACGGAACGAGCAGAACCGTCAATGGAAGCGCTCCCACGTCATTGCCCCACAAGGGCCGGGTTCATGCACACGACTCAGGACGGCAGGTTGGCCAGCACCACGTCGAGCACCCGGATCGCGTCCGGCTTGGACAGCGGATTGTTGCCGTTGCCGCACTTCGGCGACTGCACGCAGGACGGGCAGCCCGCCTCGCAGCCGCACTCCGCGATCGCGTCCCGGGTGGCCCGCAGCCAGGCCGCCGCCGTGCCGTACGCGCGCTCGGCGAAACCCGCCCCGCCCGGGTGGCCGTCGTAGACGAAGACGGTCGGCGCCTCGGTGTCCGGGTGCACCGCCGTGGAGAGCCCGCCGATGTCCCACCGGTCGCAGGTCGCCATCAGCGGCAGCAGCCCGATCGCGGCGTGCTCGGCGGCGTGCAGCGCCCCCGGCACGTCGGCCGGCTCCACCCCCGCCCCGGCCAGCGACTCCGGCGACAGGGTGAACCAGACCGCCACGGTGCGCAGTTCCCGGGCCGGCAGGTCCAGCGGCCGGGTGTCGATCACCTCGCCGGTGGCGATCCGGCGCCGCTGGTAGGAGACCACCTGGCTGGTCACGTCCACCTCGCCGAGGAAGAGCCCCACCGGCCCGGCGTCGACATAGGAGCGGACGCCCACCACCGACAGCGAGGTGACGTCGCGGGCGTGGGTGGACCAGTCCGGCTCCTCCGGGTGCACCAGCGCGCACCCGTCGGCCAGGTCCAGCTCGTCCACCACGTACGAGACGCCCTGGTGCAGGTAGACCGCGCCGGGGTGAAGCAGGAAGTGCGATGAGCCGCCGTCGACGGTGCCGAGCAGCCGCCCGGTCGCCGACTCCACCACGCAGACCGGGGCGCCGCCCTCGCCGCGCAGGTCCACCTCGGGCCGCTCCCGGTGCCGCCAGTACCAGCCGGTCGGGCGCTGCCGCAGCGCGCCCGCCTCGACCAGCGCGTCCACCGCCTCCTTCGCCCCGTCGCCGAAGAGCGCCAGGTCGGCCGGGGTCAGCGGCGCCTCGACGGCCGCGCAGGCCAGTTGCGGCCCGAGCACGTACGGGTTGGCCGGGTCGAGCACGGTGGCCTCCACCGGCGCCCCGAACAGCGCCTCCGGATGGTGCACCAGGTAGGTGTCCAGCGGGTCGTCCCGGGCCACCAGCACGGCGAGCGCCTCCTGCCCGGAGCGCCCCGCCCGCCCGGCCTGCTGCCACAGCGAGGCCCGGGTGCCCGGGTAACCACAGATCAGCACCGCGTCCAGGCCGATCAGGTCGACGCCCAACTCCAGCGCGTTGGTCGAGGCCAACCCGAGCAGCTCGCCGTGCAGCAACGCCCGCTCCAGTTCCCGCCGCTCCTCGCGCAGGTAGCCGGCCCGGTAGGCGGCCACCCGGTCGCCGAGCCCCGGCACCGCCTCGTCCAGCGCGCGACGCGCGTTGGCCGCCACCACCTCGGCGCCCCGGCGGGACCGGACGAAGGCGAGCGTGCGTACCCCCTCGGCGACCGTGTCGGCGAGCAGGTCCGCGGTCTCCCGCAGCGCCGACCGGCGCACCGGCGCGAGGTCCACCGCATCGGACGAGGTGTCGGCCGAGGGCAGCAGCGGCGGCTCCCAGAGCGCGAAGGTCACCCCGCCGCGCGGCGAGGTGTCCTCGGTGACGGCGGCCACCGGCAGGCCGGTGAGCCGCCCGGCCGCCGTCGCCGGGTCGCCCGACGTCGCCGAGGCCAGCACGAAGACCGGCGTGTTGCGGGAGCCCGCGAGCGCAGGGGAGGAGGCGCGGCCCGTAGCTCCGCTCAATCTGCGCAGCCGACGCAGCACGTGCGCGACGTGCGAGCCGAACACGCCCCGGTAGGTGTGGCACTCGTCGACCACCACGTACGCCAGCCGGCGCAGGAACCCGGACCACTGGGCGTGCCCCGGCAGGATGCCGTGGTGCAGCATGTCCGGGTTGGTCAGCACGAACCGGGAGTGCCGCCTGATCCACTCCCGCTCGGCGCGCGGGGTGTCCCCGTCGTAGCAGGCCGGGCGTACCCCCTCCAGCTCCAACTCGGCGACGGCGCGCAGCTGGTCGGCGGCGAGCGCCTTGGTCGGCGCCAGGTAGAGCACGGTGGCCCGAGGGTCGGCGAGCAGCGCCGAGAGCGCGGGCAGCTGGTACGCCATCGACTTGCCGGACGCGGTGCCGGTGGCCACCACCACGTGCTGCCCGTCGTACGCCAGGGTGGCCGCCTCGGCCTGGTGCCGCCACGGCGCGACCACGCCGCGGCGGGCGAACGCCGCGCGCAGCTCCGCCGGGACCCACTCCGGCCAGGGCGCGGGCACGCCGGCCCGGGCCGGCACCCGCTCGACGTGGGTGACCGGGTCGGTTGGGTGCCGGCCGCGTAGCCGCCCCAGCAGCTCAACCGGCGCTCGCCCAACCCCAGCGGACACGGTGGCGGCAGACGACAGCCCCAGGCCACCACTCGACACCAGACCTGACGGCTTCAGGTCGTCGCGCGGCGTCAGCCGAGCCGAGCCGGAGCTGTCGGTCGACGGCTTCAGGTCGTCGCGCGGCGTCAGACGAGCCGAGCTGAAGCTGTCGGTGGTCACGACCTGCACTCTCGCACTGGTGTTCGGAAATGAAAAGCCGGCGGGCTGGGTATGGGGGAGGCTTCGCCGGTGAGCCGTCGGGCCGCACCGGCGGTAGTGGTTAGATGCCCAGGAGAGTTTACGGCTCTTGCGAGGAGGACCGATGGAGCTGTCGCTGGCGACCCGCACCGTGGGGGAGCACACGGTGCTCGAGGTCGGCGGTGAGGTGGACGTCTACACCGCCCCCCGGCTGCGCGAGCGGCTCCTCGAACTGATCGGCGGCGGGGCCCGCCACGTGGTGGTGGACCTCGGTCGGGTGGACTTCCTCGACTCCACCGGGCTGGGCGTGCTGGTCGGCGCGCTCAAGCGGCTGCGCTCGGCCGGCGGTTCGTTCGCGCTGGTCTGCGACAAGGAGCCGCTGCTCAAGATCTTCCGGATCACCGCGCTCGACCAGGTCTTTCCGCTGCACCCCACGGTCGACGCCGCGGTGGCCGCGGGACCGACCGGCGCCGGCGCGTGATGGCCACGGTCCGGCTCTCGTTCTCGCCGGCTCCGGTGCACGTCCGCACCGCCCGCCTGGTCGGCGTCGCGGTCGCCCGGCGGGCCGGGGTGCGCGAGGACCTGCTCGACGAGGTGCGCCTGGCGATCGGCGAGGCGTGCACCCGGGCGGTCGCCCTGCACCGCCAGTACGGGCTGGCCGACCCGGTGCTGGTGGAGATGTCCGACGCCGGGCAGTACGCCGTCCGGGTGATCGACCGCGCTCCGATCGAGGCCGGCATCGGGCTGGCCGCGCTGCCGCCGGACGAACTGGCCGACGAGTCGCTCACCGACGAGGCGCTCACCACCGGTGTCGGCTTCGCGCTGCTCGCCGGTTTCGTCGAGGATCTCCAGGTACGCCCGGTCGACGAGGGCATCGGCACCGAGGTCCGGATGGTCTGGCCCGTCGGCCGCTGACCTGCTCGTTCGCCACTTCAGGCCGCGTCCCCAGCTCGGGGCGCGGCCTGTCTGGCATGGATCCGCTCCTATATCAGATTTCGGTTCATAACACAGCGACGAAGATCATCGAGGGAGGGTGCCCCCTCGGTGTGACCTCCGACACGGCAGAGGGCTACAGTACGCGGGTTGTCAGCAAGTGATCCATCCCGCAGCCAGCGGGAACGGGTGTTCATCGCTGGTCCGCCGGGGTGGGTTGGCGCGCGCTTGCGAATCCGCATCCAGGCGCCGGTCGGTGCGTCTCCACCGGCCGGCGCGAGTGTCGGTACAGGAGGACACAGATGTCCGATACCTTGGCCGCCGCCGAAAGCGGCGGGATCTCCCTCACCGGAGCCAATGTCACATACGTCGTCATCGCCGCGGTGATCGCGCTGGTGGCGCTCGCCTTCGCCGCCGCGCTGACGAAGGCGGTGCTGGCGGCCGGTAAGGGCACCACCAACATGCAGGAGATCTCCGGGGCCGTCCAGGAGGGCGCCTCGGCCTACCTGCTCCGGCAGTTCCGCACCCTGGCCATCTTCGTGGTCATCGCCGTGGTGCTGCTCTTCCTGCTGCCGGTGCACGACACCGACGGCAGCGAGACCGCGGTGAAGATCGGCCGCTCGCTCTTCTTCGTGGTGGGCGCCCTGTTCAGCGCGTTCATCGGCGGCGCCGGCATGTGGCTGGCCACCCGGGCCAACCTGCGGGTGGCCGCCGCCGCGCGGGAGCGACAGGGCGGCCGGGAGGCGGCCATGAAGATCGCCTTCCGGACCGGTGGCGTGGTCGGCTTCCTCACCGTCGGCCTCGGCCTCTTCGGCGCCGCGCTGGTCGTGCTGATCTTCCGGGGCGACGCGCCGACCGTGCTGGAGGGCTTCGGCTTCGGCGCCGCGCTGCTGGCCATGTTCATGCGGGTCGGCGGCGGCATCTTCACCAAGGCCGCCGACGTCGGCGCCGACCTGGTCGGCAAGGTCGAGCAGGGCATCCCCGAGGACGACCCGCGCAACGCCGCCACCATCGCCGACAACGTCGGCGACAACGTCGGTGACTGCGCCGGCATGGCCGCCGACCTGTTCGAGTCGTACGCGGTCACGCTGGTCGCCGCGCTGATCCTCGGCCGGGCCGCGTTCGGGAACGAGGGCCTGGTCTTCCCGCTGATCATCTCCACCATCGGTGTGCTGGTGGCGATCATCGGGGTCTTCATCACCCGGCTGCGCACCTCCGACCGGAACGGCCTGACCGCGATCAACCGGGCGTTCTACCTCTCCGCGGTGATCTCGGCGGTGCTGGTGGCGATCGCCGCGTTCGCGTACCTGCCGGCGACCTTCGACGGTCTCGAGCGCGGCCTCACCAACTCCGACGGCAGCCCGATCGACGGCAACCCGCGGCTGGTGGCCATCGGCGCCGTGGTGATCGGCATCGTGCTCGCCGCCGCGATCCAGGCGCTGACCGGCTACTTCACCGAGACCAACCGGCGCCCGGTGCAGGACATCGGCAAGAGCTCGCAGACCGGCGCGGCCACCGTCATCCTGGCCGGCATCAGCGTCGGCCTGGAGTCGGCGGTCTACTCGGCGCTGCTGATCGGCGCCGGCGTCTTCGGGGCCTTCCTGCTCGGCGGCAGCTCGATCACGCTCTCGCTGTTCGCGGTGGCGCTGGCCGGCACCGGCCTGCTCACCACGGTCGGCGTGATCGTCGCGATGGACACCTTCGGGCCGATCTCCGACAACGCCCAGGGCGTGGCCGAGATGTCCGGCGACATCGACGAGCACGGCGCGCAAACCCTCACCGAGCTGGACGCCGTCGGCAACACCACCAAGGCGATCACCAAGGGCATCGCGATCGCCACCGCAGTGCTCGCCGCGACCGCGCTGTTCGGCTCGTACACCGACACCCTGCGCACCGCGTACGCGGACGCCGGGGTGGGCGACGTGGGCGGCGAGATCCTCAACTCGCTGAACGTGGCCAACCCGCGCAACCTGGTCGGCCTGATCATCGGTGCGGCCGTGGTCTTCCTCTTCTCCGGCCTGGCCATCAACGCGGTGTCCCGCTCGGCCGGCGCCGTGGTGATGGAGGTCCGCCGGCAGTTCCGTGAGCTGCCCGGCATCATGGACCGCACCCAGCGCCCGGAGTACGGCAAGGTCGTCGACATCTGCACCCGGGACGCGCAGCGCGAGCTGATGACCCCGGGCCTGCTCGCCATCCTGGCGCCGATCGCTGTCGGCTTCGGCCTCGGGCCGGGCGCCCTGGCGTCCTACCTGGCCGGCGCGATCGGGGCCGGCACGCTGATGGCGGTGTTCCTGGCCAACTCCGGTGGCGCCTGGGACAACGCCAAGAAGCTGGTCGAGGACGGCGCGTACGGGGGCAAGGGCTCCGAGTCGCACGCCGCGACCGTCATCGGCGACACCGTCGGTGACCCGTTCAAGGACACCGCCGGCCCGGCCATCAACCCGCTGATCAAGGTGATGAACCTGGTCTCGCTGCTGATCGCCCCGGCCGTGGTGGCCTGGAGCGTCGGCGACGACCGGAACACCGGCCTGCGGGTGGCCATCGCCGTGGTGGCCGCGCTGATCATCGTGGCGGCCGTGGTGTTCAGCAAGCGCAAGGGCGTGGCGATGTCCGACTCGGACACCGACGCCGGCGCGGGCAGCCCGGATCAGCGACCGGAGCCGGTCAACGCCTGATCCGTACCTCCCACCCGGTCCCCGGTCGGCAACCCGCCGGCCGGGGACCGGTCTGTCCGGGCCCGCCGGAGCAGCATCGGGGCGCCGCGCCTGACCGGTGCCACCACTCGACAGAGGTCGTACGCTGCAACGCATGCGTACGTGCCGGGCGACAGCCGCCGGAAAGCTCACGGTGGTCGTGGCCACGCTCGTACTCACCGTCGCCGGCTGCGGCGGCGGACCCAGCCCGCGGGCCTGGGCGGCGTCGGTCTGCTCGGCGCTGACCCCCTGGCGGGCCGAGATCAGCAAGCTGACCAGCAGCACCGACCAGCAGATGACCGCGCAGACCACGCCGGCGCAGGCCAAGGAGAACCTGGTGCGGCTCTTCGGCGGCGCCGAGCAGGCCAGCGAGACGGCCCGGCGCAAGGTCGAGCAGGCCGGCATCCCGGAGGCCGAGCACGGCGCCGAGGTGTCCGCGGGGTTCCGCACCTCGCTGGCGAAGATGCGCGACGCGTACGGCAAGGCCCGGGACACCATCGACGGGCTGAGCACCGGCCAGGCCGGCCCCTTCTACGACGGCGTCCGCGCCGCGGTGGACACCCTGAACAAGGAGTACGACGCGAGCGCGCTGGACACCAGCCGGCTCAACTCCGAGGAGTTGAAACGCGCCTTCGCCGAGGTGCCGGAGTGTCGCTGACCGGAACCGGTGAGCCGCCGGACGGGCAGCCGCCCCCGGCGCTGTTCCCGGTGCCCGAGCCGGCTCCGCCCGCGCAGGGTCGGCCCGGCCGGCCGGCTACCGGTGGTGGCCGGCGGCGGGGCGGCCGGTCCGGCAGCGCCGGGTCGACCGCGACGGCCGACCGGAGCGAGCCGACCGCCGAGGCCGGCCCGCTTGATCCGACCGACCTGTCCGATCCATCCGATCCGTCCGGTCCGGCCGCTGCTGAGGGTGGCCGGGACGAAGCCCGCCGGCAACTGGTCTTCTTCGGCGCGGAGGCGGCGGACCCGTCGGTCGCCGATCTCGCCGGTCTGCTCGCCGGGCCTGGGGAGGTGGCGGTGATGGGTGGCACCGCCCGGCTGTCGGTGGTGGTGGACGCCGCTTGGCGGGTGCACGTCCTGGTCGCCGAACTGGCGCTGCGCGGCCTCCCCGCCAGCTGGGAGGCGACCGAGGACGAGCGGCACGCGGTACGCACCTCGTACACCCGGACCTTGAAGCCGCTGGCGGCGGCGTGGCTGCGCGGGCCGGTGAAGCGGCCGCCCGCCGGTTTCCATCTCAACGGGCGGCGGCTGCGGCTCTGGCTGGCCGCGGCGGGGGTGGCCGAGCCGGCCGGGTTCCTGCTCCGGCTCGGCGCGGCCGACGCCGAGTGCCGGGCGGCGGTCGGCGCGGCGCTGGCCGCTGCCGGGCTGGCCGGGGAACCGCTGGAACCGGACGCGGACGGCCCGGCGTACCGGATCACCGGCCGTCGCCGGCTGGCCCGGTTGGCCGAACTGGTCGGCGACCGCCCGCCGGCCGCGCCGCCCACCGCCTGGCCCGCCCGGCCCTGACCCGCCGGACCCGCCCGGCCCGGCGCCGCCGGGCTCGCGCCGCCCGGCTGTCCGGCCGGTCAGCGCCGGGCCCGCCCGGCCCTGCGCTCCGCGCGGGTCGCCGCCGGGCCGGCACCCGGGCGGGACCGCCCCGGGTGGCGGTGGGCTGTCCGGTCGGCGACAGTGGGGGTGGGGCGGGGTGGTTTGGGCCGGAAAACGGCCGGGTGGCGCCTCGGCCGAGGGTCCGCCATCGTCACAGTGTCCCGCTCCCGGGCCTACCCACGGTGTACGGTGGCGCCGTCTGGCAACCCCGGCCGCGTCACGGCGGCGGCGACCGCCCCGCCGGGGTGGTTTGCCGCCCGCGAAACCCGAAACGCGGACGGCGCGTTACGTTGGACATCCGGACCGCCGGGCATCGGCGGGTCGAAGCCGGCCCGAACGGGACGCGGGCGGCAGTGAGCAGGAGTGAGGTCGGAGAGAAACGTGCCGAGCAACGCTGGAACCACCCGTCTGGTCATCGTCGAGTCACCGGCGAAGGCCAAGACGATCTCGGGCTACCTCGGCCCGGGGTACGTCGTGGAGGCCAGCTTCGGCCACGTCCGGGACCTCCCGCGCAACGCCGCCGACGTGCCGGCCAAGTACAAGGGCGAGCCGTGGGCCCGGCTCGGGGTGGACGTCGACAACGGCTTCCACGCCCTCTACGTGGTCTCCGCCGACCGCAAGCAGCAGATCAGCAAGCTGGTGAAGCTGGCCAAGGAGGTCGACGAGATCTTCCTGGCGACGGACGAGGACCGCGAGGGCGAGGCGATCGCCTGGCACCTGGTGGAGACGCTCAAACCCAAGGTGCCGGTCAAGCGGATGGTCTTCCACGAGATCACCAAGCCGGCCATCCAGGCCGCGGTGGCCAACCCCCGTGAGATCGACCGTGACCTGGTCGACGCCCAGGAGGCGCGGCGCATCCTCGACCGCCTCTACGGCTACGAGGTCTCCCCGGTGCTGTGGAAGAAGGTCATGCCGAAGCTCTCGGCGGGCCGGGTGCAGTCGGTGGCGACCCGGATCGTGGTCGAGCGGGAGCGGCAGCGGATGGCCTTCCGCACCGCCGAGTACTGGGACATCCTGGCCACGCTGGCGGTCGGCAACGCCGGCGAGGGCCCGCGCAGCTTCAACGCCACCCTGGTCGCGCTGAACGGCGACCGGATCGCCACCGGCAAGGACTTCGAGCCCACGACCGGCCGGGTGAAGCCCGGTGCCGGGGTGGTCCACCTCGACGAAGGAGGTGCCCGGGGTCTCGCGGCCCGGCTGGAAGGCCGGCCGTTCACCGTCACCCGGGTCGAGGAGAAGCCCTACCGCCGCCGCCCGTACGCGCCGTTCATCACCTCGACCCTCCAGCAGGAGGCGGCCCGCAAGCTGCGGTTCTCGTCCCAGCAGACGATGCGCACCGCGCAGCGGCTCTACGAGAACGGCTACATCACCTACATGCGTACCGACTCGGTGAACCTGTCGGAGACCGCCATCGCGGCGGCCCGCCGGCAGATCGTCGAGCTGTACGGCGAGCGGAGCGTGCCGCCGGAGCCGCGCCGCTACACCGGCAAGGTGAAGAACGCGCAGGAGGCGCACGAGGCGATCCGCCCGGCGGGGGACAACTTCCGCACCCCGGGCGAGGTGGCCAAGGAGCTGTCCGCCGAGGAGTTCAAGCTCTACGAGCTGATCTGGCGGCGCACCATCGCCTCGCAGATGACCGACGCGGTGGGTTCCAGCGTCTCGGTGCGGATCCGCGCCGTCTCCTCGGCCAGCGAGGAGGCCGACTTCGGCGCCACCGGCAAGACCATCACCGACCCCGGCTTCCTGCGGGCGTACGTCGAGTCCAGCGACGACGAGAACGCCGAGGCCGAGGATGCCGAGCGGCGGCTGCCCACCCTGGTCAAGGACCAGCCGCTGACCGCCGAGGAGCTGGCCGCGCAGGGTCACCACACCCAGCCGCCGTCGCGCTACACCGAGGCGTCGCTGGTCAAGGCCCTCGAAGAGCTGGGCATCGGCCGCCCCTCCACGTACGCGTCGATCATGCAGACCATCCAGGACCGCGGCTACGTCTTCAAGCGCGGCCAGGCGATGATCCCGTCCTTCCTGGCGTTCGCCGTGATCGGGCTGCTCGAGCGGCACTACCCGCGGCTGGTCGACTACGACTTCACCGCCAGCATGGAGAACGAGCTGGACGAGATCGCCGGCGGTGACCACGCGGCGGTCGACTTCCTCACCGCTTTCTACTTCGGCAGCGCCAACGGCGCCGGCGACCAGGACATCGCCCGCTCCGGTGGGCTGAAGAAGCTGGTCACCGAGAACCTCAGCGAGATCGACGCGCGCAGCGTCAACTCGATCCCGCTGTTCACCGACGACGAGGGTCGCGAGGTCGTGGTCCGGGTCGGGCGCTACGGGCCGTACCTGCAGCGGGCGGTGCCGGGCGAGGCGCCCGCGCCGGTCGCCGAGGGCGAAGAGGGCGGCACCCAGGGCGACCGGGCCCCGATCCCCGAGGGCCTGGCGCCGGACGAGCTGACCCCGGAGAAGGTGCACGAGCTGTTCCTCGGCGGCGGAGGTGAGCGCAAGCTCGGCGACGACCCGGCCACCGGGGAGCCGATCCTGCTCAAGTCCGGCCGGTTCGGCCCGTACGTGGCCAGCGGCGAGCGGAAGTCCTCCCTGCTGCGCTCGCAGTCGCCGGATTCGCTCACCTTCGACGAGGCGCTCAAGCTGCTCAGCCTGCCCCGGCTCGTCGGGGTGGACCCGGAGGGCAACGAGGTCTTCGCCAACAACGGCCGCTACGGCCCGTACGTCAAGCGCGGCGAGGAGTTCCGTTCGCTGGACTCCGAGGACAAGATGTTCACCGTCACGCTGGACGAGGCGCTGGCCCTGCTGGCCGCCCCGAAGACCCGCCAGCGCCGGGCCGCCGCGCCGCCGCTGCGGGAGATGGGCGCCGACCCGCTGACCGAGAAGCCGCTGGTGATCAAGGATGGCCGGTTCGGCCCGTACGTCACCGACGGCGAGACGAACGCGTCGCTGCGTCGCGGCCAGACTCCGGAGGCGCTGAGCCTGGAGGAGGCCTCCGAGATGCTCGCCGAGAAGCGCGCCAAGGGCCCCGCCCCGCGCAAGAAGGCGGCCGCGAAGAAGGCCCCCGCCAAGAAGGCCACGGCGACCAAGAAGACCGCCGCCGCCGCCAAGACCACGGCGAAGAAGACCACCACCGCCAAGACCACCACGGCGAAGAAGGCCGCCCCCAAGAAGGCCACCACCCCCACCGACTAGCCGACCGCCGGGATCTTGGTACGGGAACGCCCCTTCAGGACGCGTCCGTACCGAGATCGCGGCGGGCTGCTCAGCCGAGGATGTGGGTGAGGTGGGGGTTGGTGAAGAGGCGGTTCGGGTCCAGGCGGGCCCGGATGGCCTGGAAGTCGGCCCAGCGGGGGTAGGCGGGCGCCAGCGAGGCGGCGTCGCGGTAGTGCAGCTTGCCCCAGTGCGGGCGTCCGCCCAGGCCGGCGGCGACCTGCTCGAACGCCCGGAAGTACGGCTCGTAGGGCATGCCCACGTACTGGTGCACGGCCAGGTACGCCGAGTCGCGGCCGTAGCCGTGCGACAGCCAGATGTCGTCGGCGGCGGTGAACCGGATCTCGACCGGGAAGAGCACCTTGAAGGGCAGCCCGCCCACGATCCGGCGCAGCGCGTCCAGCGCCTCGGGCAGCGCGGCGCGCGGCACCGCGTACTCCATCTCGACGAAGCGGACCCGGCGCGGGGTGCAGAAGACCCGGTCGGAGCGGCCGGTGTAGCGGCGCTCGGTGAGCGCCCGGGCGGAGACCGCGCTGATCCTCGGGGCGAGCGCCGGCACGGCGCGGCCGAGCCGGCAGGCGCCGGCGAAGACGGTGTTGGACAGGAACTCGTCGTCCAGCCAGCCGCGCCAGCGGGGCAGCGGCCGGTCGTCGACGGGCACCCGGTCGTTGGTCTTGACCTGCACCCGGTCGGTGTACGGGAACCAGTAGAACTCCACGTGGTCGTGCGCCTCGATCAGCTCGGGCAGCTCGCCGAGGACCGCGGCCAGCGGGGCCGGCCGCTCGTGCGCGTGCAGCACGAAGGCGTCCACGCAGCGCAGGGTGACCTCGACCAGTACGCCGAGCGCGCCGAGCGAGACCCGGGCGGCGGCGAACACGTCCGGGTGCTCGTCGGCGGAGCAGCGCAGCACCTCGCCGGTGCCGGTGACCAGGGTGAGCGCCTCGACGAAGGTGGAGAGGCAGCCGTAGCCGGCCCCGGTGCCGTGGGTGCCGGTGGAGATCGCGCCGGCGACCGTCTGCGCGTCGATGTCGCCGAGGTTGGGCAGGGCCAGCCCGTGCGCGGCGAGCAGGCCGTTGAGGGTGCGCAGCGTCATCCCGGCCGGTACGGTGACCAGCCGGCGCTCGGCGTCCACCCGGACACCGGTGTCCAGCGCGTCCAACTCCATCCGGTGACCGTCGGTGACCGCGACGGCGGTGAACGAGTGCCCGCTGCCGACCGCTCGGATCCGCTGGCGGTTCGCCGCGGCGGTCCGGACGGCCTCGGCCACGTCGGTCACCGAGGTGGGGCGCAGGATGGTGGTGGCGGTGCTGCGCTGGTTGCCGGCCCAGTTGGTCCAGGCGGCGGCGAGCGGTGCGGTGGCGGCCATTCGCGCTCCTCGACATGAATATGAACTGACTTCATATCAGGAACGTTGTACCTGGTAAATACCGCAATCGAGGTCCGCTCGTTGTACCGGTAGTCACTGACATGTGACGTGCAGATATGTTCATCCGTCGAAGGGGGGTGGCGCCGAGTGTCCACACCAGCCGCCACGACCGGGCCGCTGCGCCGCGTACCGGTGCAGGGTCGAAGTGTCGCGCGGGTCCAGCGGATGCTGGACGCCTGCGCCGAGCTCGTCGACGAGGTGGGGTACGAGGGGCTGACCACGACTCTGCTCGCCGAGCGTGCCGAGGTGGCGATCGGGTCGGTCTACCAGTTCTTTCCGGACAAGCGGGCGATCGTGCAGGCGCTGACCCTGCGCACGATGGAGTCCTACCTCCAGCGGCTCGACGAGCGGTTCGCCTCCGACGACCTGACCCACTGGTGGGACGGCGTCGACGCGGGGATCGACGAGTACATCACGATGCACCGTACCGTTCCCGGTTTCCGTACCCTGCACTTCGGCGACGTGGTCGACCTGCACCTGCTCGATGAGCAGCGGGACAACAACGGGGTGATCGCGGACCAGCTGGCCCGCGTGCTCACCGAACGGTTCGGGCTCACCGACGTGCCCGAGCTGCGCTTCCATCTGGAGATCGCGGTGGAGGTGGCCGACGCGCTGATCAAGCTGGCGTTCCGTCGGCGGCCCGAGGGCGACGAGCGGGTGCTGGCCGAGGCGAAGGCGCTCATCCGGGAGTACCTGCACCAGCAGGTCGAGAGCCCGGTGGACGCCGCGCGGTCCAGCTGACCCGGCGCCGCCGGCCCGGGTGCGTGGGCGGCGGCGGACGGCCCGGGGTGCGACCGGGCGCGGTGCGACAGAACTGATCGGCCCGGGGTGCGACCGGGCGCGGTGCGACAGAACGATCGGCCCGGGGTGCGCCGGGCGAGGTGCGACAGGCGGAACGCCCGGGGTGCGACCGGGTGACGGTGCGGAACGACCCCGGATGCGGGGAGTGGGTGCGAACCGGCCCCGCGGTGTGCGGGGCCGGTGACTCAGAGGAACGCGTGGCCCTCGCCCCGGTAGGTGGGCACGGTCGCCACGACCTCGTCCCCCTCCACCAGGTGCAGCTCGTTGACGTGCTCGCAGAGCTCGCCCGCCTTGGCGTGCCGGAACCACACCCGGTCGCCCACCCGCAGGGTGGCGGCCGCGGTGCCGGCCAGCGGGGTCTGCACCTCGCCGGTGCCCTCGGTGCCGATCAGCTTCAGCCCGGCCGGCAGCCACGGCCGGGGAAGGCGGCTGGGCGCGGCCGGACCGGAGGCGATCCAACCGCCGCCGAGCACGGTGGCCAGCCCCGGCGCCGGCCGGCGGACCACCGCGCAGGCGAAGAACGCCGCCGGGGTGGGCCGCCACGCCCGGTAGGCGTCGAACAGCGTCGGCCCGTACAGGCCCGATCCCGCGGTGACCTCGGTGACCGCGGGATCGGCGCTGGTCGCCGCCACGCTGCCGGTGCCGCCGCCGTTGACGAACTCCAGCTCGGCGTGTTCGCGTACCGCGGCCACCGCCGCGCCCCGGCGGGCCAGCAACTCGCGGTACGAGCCGCGCTGGGCCAGCCGGATCGCGGCGCCGAGCACCGCCTGCCCGGGCGGCGCGTCGCCCAGGCCGGCGATCTGTGCCTCGTAGGCCATCAGCCCGACCAGCCGGAAGCCGGCGCGGCCGGCGACGGTGGCGGCGAGCGCGCCGGCGGCCCGGGCGCTGTGCACCGGCGACCGGCGCACCCCGACGTGCACCCCGCGCACCGGCCGCCACGAGGCGTCCAGGTCGAGGCAGAGCCGCAGCTCGGCTCGGCGGGCCGGAGCCCGCACGTCGTCGACCAGGTCGAGCTGTTCGGTGCCGTCCACCATCAGGGTGATCGCGGCGGCGAGCGCCGGGTCGCCGGCCAGCTCGGCGAGCGGGCCCCGGTCGGCGGTCGGGTAGGCGACCAGCACGTCGTCGCTCACCCCCTGGCGGACCAGCCAGATCGCCTCGGGCAGGGTGAACGCCATCACGCCGCGCCAGCCGGGCCGGGCGAGCGTCCGGCTGAGCAGGTCACGGCTGCGGACCGACTTGCTGGCGACCCGGAGCGGCTTGCCGGCCGCGCGGTCGACCAGGGCGGTCGCGTTCGCGTCGTACGCGGTCAGGTCGACCACGGCGTACGGGGGATCGAGGTGGGCGGTCGCCCGATCGAGGCGCTCGCGCAGTTTGTCGCTTTCGGTGGCCACGTGTGCACGCTAACTGTCCGACGGTCAATGCGAAACACCCTCGCGTACGCCCGGCTGTGCGCCGTGGTGCCAGCGGCCTAGGCTCGGCGAGCAGGAGAATGTCATCGGTGGGACGGTGTCCCACCGGGTCTAGAGTGTTCCACCGGGGATGCCCAGCGATGGGCCGGCACGTGGAGGTACGGCCATCGAAAGCGAGTTCAACGGCGAGTCGCCCGGCGTGTCGCCGTCCTCGAACAAGTCCGGCGGCGCCGCCGAGAAGCCCGGTGCCGACCTGTCCGGCTACGCGGGCATCCGCTCGGTGCTGCGGATCCGGCCGTTCCGCCGGCTCTGGATCGTGCTCGGCGCGGCGTCCTTCGGTGACTGGTTCGGCCTGCTCGCCACGTCGGTCTTCGCCGCCGCCCAGGTCCAGGGAAGCACCGCCAAGGGTGCCGCCTTCGGTGGCGTCATCGCCATCCGGCTGCTGCCGGCGCTGGTGCTCGGCCCGATCGCCGGCGTGCTCGCCGACCGCTTCGACCGGCGCTGGACGATGGTCATCTGCGACGTGCTGCGCTTCCTGCTCTTCGCCTCGATCCCGTTGGTCGCGCTGCTCGGCGCCCC
Organism: Micromonospora echinaurantiaca; assembly: GCF_900090235.1. Classification (NCBI taxonomy): domain Bacteria; kingdom Bacillati; phylum Actinomycetota; class Actinomycetes; order Micromonosporales; family Micromonosporaceae; genus Micromonospora; species Micromonospora echinaurantiaca. Next base: position 6,830,300 of record NZ_LT607750.1, read on the forward strand.
CGGCGGGGTGGTGGTCGGCTGGGCGGCGATCGCCACCTTCCTGATCGAGTCGCTCACCCTGCTGTGGATCCCGGCCAAGGAGGCCGCGGTCCCCAACCTGATCCCGCGCGCCCGGCTGGAGGCCGCCAACCAGCTCACGCTGATCACCACGTACGGCCTGACGCCGGTCCTCGCCGCGCTGATCCTCGCCGCGCTCGACGGTGCCGTGCGGGCGGCCACCGGGGGTGCGACGCCGGACTGGGCCGAGCCGGCCCAACTGGCGCTCTGGTTCAACGCGCTCTCCCGGCTGGCCACCGCACTGGTGGTCGCGTACGGCATCAGGGAGATCAGCCACGGGCAGGCCGACGAGCAGGGCCGCACCGAGCAGAGCATGCTGCGCCAGTTCAAGGAGGGCTGGCGCTACATCGGGCAGACCCCGCTCGTGCGCGGCCTGGTGCTCGGCATCTTCGGCGCCTTCGCCGGCGGCGGCATCGTGATCGGCACCGCCAAGTTCTTCGCCACCTCGCTGGGCGCCGGCGACGCCGCCTTCTACCTGCTCTTCGGCGCCATCTTCATCGGCCTGGCGCTCGGCATCGGCCTGGGCCCGATGATCGTCAAGGAGATGTCCCGCCGCCGCTGGTTCGGCATGAGCATCGTGCTGGCCAGCGCGGCGGTGATGACGCTGGCCTTCGCCATCCACCTGTCGATGGCGATGGTCGGCGCGGTCCTGGTCGGCGCGGGCGCCGGGATGGCCTTCCTCTCCGGCACCACCCTGCTCGGCGGCGAGATCGCCGACGAGGTGCGCGGCCGAGTCTTCGCCGTGGTGCAGATCGGCACCCGGCTGGTGCTGATCCTGGCCATCGGCCTGAGCAGCCTGCTCGCCGGTGTCGGCGGCTCCCGCAAGCTGGAGATCGCCGACCTGGGCGTCTCCATCTCGTCCACCCGGTTGCTGCTGCTCGCCGCGGGTGCGGCCGGCATCTTCGCCGGGATCAGCGCGTTCGGTCAGATGGACGACAAGAAGGGCGTACCGGTCCTGGCCGACCTGTGGGGCTCGATCCGGGGCCGCCCGCTGATGCCGGCCGAGCCGTTCGTCTCCGCCGGGCTCTTCGTGGTCTTCGAGGGCGGCGAGGGCGCCGGCAAGTCCACCCAGCTCGGCACGCTCGCCGAGCGGCTGCGCGGGCAGGGGCGTGACGTGATTGTCACCCGGGAGCCCGGGGCCACCGCGGTCGGCGAGCGGATCCGTTCGCTGCTACTCGGCGCGCCCGGCTCGGACGTGCCGTCGCCGCGCGCCGAGGCGCTGCTCTACGCCGCCGACCGGGCGCACCACGTCGCCACCGTGGTCCGGCCGGCGCTGACCCGGGGCGCGGTGGTGATCAGCGACCGGTACGTCGACTCGTCCCTGGCGTACCAGGGGGCGGGGCGGACGCTGCCGGTCGACGAGGTCTCCTGGCTCTCCTCCTGGGCCACCGGCGGGCTCAAGCCCGACCTGGTGGTGCTGCTCGACGTCGACCCGCGTACCGGCCTGTCCCGGGTGGCGCAGCGCAACGAGGAGGCCGACCACGTGGAGGCCGAGTCGGTCGCCTTCCACGAGCGGGTCCGGTACGCCTTCCTCGACCTCGCCGCCGCCGACCCGAAGCGCTACCTGGTGCTGGACGCGTCCCGGCCGATCGAGCAGATCGCCGAGCAGGTGGCCCGCCGGGTGGAGGAGCTGCTCGGCGCCCCCGGCGGCATCGTGCACCCGCGCCCGGCGCAGGGGCCGGACACTTCGGTGCAGCCGGAGTTATCCGAAACGGAGCTGGTGACGATGGAGCATCGGACCTGATGCCGGACGTCTTCGCCGATCTGGTCGGGCAGGACGAGGCGGTCGAGACGTTGCGCCGGGCCGCCGCGGCGGCGGCCGCCGTGCTGCGCGTCCCCGCCGCCGGGGCGGTGCCCGACCCCGCCGACGACGAGCTTGCCGCCCTGGTCGAGGAGGCCGACGCCGGGGCCGTCCCGGGTCCGGCGGGCGATCCCGGTGCGGGGATGACGCACGCCTGGATCTTCACCGGGCCGCCGGGATCGGGTCGGTCGGTGGCCGCCCGCGCCTTCGCCGCCGCGCTGCAGTGCGCGTACGGCACCGGCTGTGGCGAGTGCCCGGGCTGCCACACCACCATGGCGGGCACCCACGCCGACGTACGGCTGGTGGTGCCGGAGGGGCTCTCGATCGGCGTCGGCGAGATGCGCGCCCTGGTGCTGCGGGCCGCCAGCACGCCGTCCGGCGGCCGTTGGCAGGTGGTGATCATCGAGGACGCCGACCGGCTCACCGAGGCGGCCGGCAACGCCCTGCTCAAGGCGGTCGAGGAACCGCCGCCCCGGACGGTCTTCCTGCTCTGCGCCCCGTCCACCCACCCGGACGACATCTCGGTGACGATCCGGTCGCGCTGCCGGGTCGTACCGCTGCGGCAGCCGCCGGCCGAGGCGGTGGCCGAGGTGCTGGTGCGCCGGGACGGCATCGCGCCCGACGTGGCGGCGTGGGCGGCGGCGGCCGCCCAGGGGCATGTGGGGCGGGCCCGGCGGCTGGCCCGCGACCCGGAGGCCCGCGGCCGGCGGGAGGCGGTGCTGGCGGTGCCGCGCCGGCTCACCGGGGTGGGTGCCGCCTTCGACGCGGCGTCCGCGCTGATCGAGGCGGCCGAGGCGGAGGCCGAGGCGTCGGTGGCCGAGGCCGACGCGGCGGAACGGGCCGCGTTGGAGACCGCGCTCGGCGCCGGCGGCACCGGCCGGGGTGTGGCGGGCGCCCTGCGGGGCGCCGCCGGGCAGCTCAAGGACCTGGAGAAACGGCAGAAGTCGCGGGCCACCCGGGCCCAGCGGGACGCGCTGGACCGGGCGCTGGTCGACCTGGCCGGGTTCTACCGGGACGCGCTCACCAAGGCGCTCGGCGCCCCGGTCGCGCCGGTGCACACCGACACCGCCGCCGTGGCCGAGGCCGGCGCCCGGAAGTGGGAGGCCGAGGGTGCGCTGCGCCGGCTGGAGGCCGTGCTGGCCTGCCGGGCGGCGATCGAGGCGAACGTGAAGCCCCGGATCGCCGTCGAGGCGATGATGCTCGCCCTCTGGAAGGGCTGACCTCCCCGAGGATTGCCGGTCGGGGCGTGGTCCCGCGCGCCGGACCGGTCGTCCACAGGCATCGACAGGTGCGATTGCTGTGCGGTACGGTCCGGTGTGCCGTGACGGTGGCGGCACGCAGAGTGATGACTGTTCCGGGGAGGAGCCCGCCGATGCCACGGGGGGAGATCGACGAGGCCTGGATCGAGGAGGCGGTGCGGCGCTACCGCCGGATCGAGTCCCTGCAGGCCGAGTTCGACCAGGCGGTGTCGACGGTCGAGGTCACCGTCCGGTCGCCGGACGGGTTGGTCGAGGTGGTGGTGACTGCCGGTGGGCGGATCACCGACGTGCGGTTCCTCGGCCCGCTGCACACCCGTCACCCGCGCGACGTCGCCGGTTCCGTGCAGGCCGCGGTCACCGCGGCGGCAGACGCGGCCCAGTGGGCTCGGGAGAAGTTGCACAACGAGACGTTCACCGCCTACCGGCCGCTGGCGGGGGCCTGACGTGGAGACGCTGCGCGCCCTCGCCAGCCGCCTCGACGAGGCCGGTGCCACCCTGGCCGCCCTCTCCCGCACGGTCACCGTCGGCGACCCGCCGCAGGCCGCGTTCGGCGCCGACGCGCCCGGCCGCCCCGGCGAGATCGGCCGGGCGCTGCACCGGCAGTGGGTCGCCGCCACCACCGACCGGGCCCGCGAGGCGCACGCCGCCGCCGCCCGGTTGGCCGAGGCCGCCACCGCCGTGCGGGGCGCCGCCGACGGTTACCGCGCCGCCGACGACGCGGCCCGCCGCCGGCTGACCGGGGAGGCGTGATGGACGCGCTCGACCGGCTCGCCGAGCCCGGCCTCGACCTGCTGCGCCGGGTCGACACGCTGCTCGCCGCCGGGGCGCCGGAGGGGCACCCGGTCTGGCCGCTGCTGCGCCGGATGCAGGTGCTTCCCGGGGAGGCGGTCCGCGGCTTCCTCGACCTGAGTCCCGCGCCGCTGGCCACCGCCGGCCACGCCGTGCGCCGGCACGTCCGGGCGTACGACGAGGTCGGCGCCGCGCTGACCGACCCGGTCCTCTGGTCGGGGCCGGCCGCCAGGGGGTACGGGCAGGCGCGCACGGCCCTGCTGCGCCACCTCGACGAGGGGCCGGAGAGCCTGGTCGGGCGGCTGGAGTCGACGGCCGGCTACGCCGACGCCCTGGCCGACTGGGTGGAGGGCAGCCGACTCACCCTGGCCCGGGCGCTGGCCGACGTGCTCCGCTCGGCCGAGGCGGTGACCGTGGTCGCGGCGACCGCGCTGCCCGGTGCGGTGAACCAACCTCGGCCGACCGGTTCCGGCGCGGTGGCGGCGGCCGAGATCGCCACCCGGGTGCTCGCCGTGCTCTGCGTCGCGTACGACGGCGCGGAGACGCTGCTGCGCCAGTGGGGGCCGAGCCTGGCCGAGTCCCGCTGGCGGGCGCCGGTGGTCGAGCGCACCCGCTACGACAGCCCCACCCGGGTCGGCTGGTGACGGCCCGCTGATCCCGGCCGACGGTGGGGCTGGAATGCCCGGCGGCGGGTTGCCGGTCGCTCCTCGCGGGGCCGGACCGCCGGCAAGGACGCCAGCGGCCAGGTGCTCGCCACGAACCTGGACGCCGCCGTGGTGGCGGGTCGCGGGCGGGTCGCGGCATTGCCGGCCGGGGCCGGCGAGTGAGGAATTCGGATGGGCCGGCGGGTGCACGGCACACGGCGTCGCGCTCGGGAGCCCCGTTCGATCGGGCTCCGGCGGCGACGCCGTGGCCTTTCCCCCTGCACCCCCCGCAGGTCTGTCTTCACTCAACGCTTCCGGAAAGCGTTTGTCCCCCACCCGCGGCAGGATTCAGCCGTCCGGGCGAGCATCAACGGCACGACGAGATGGGCGGGGCATCGGTCGAGTCGACGAACATGAATGGCTGCACGGTGTAGTCGGTCGACGACTCCCGGGACGGGCCAGGGTGCGGCGACCGTCGTAGGGTGGGAGCCATGGGCATGCTCTGCGCGGTCAGCTTCCAGCGGTACGGGCGCCTCTACTACCTCGACCCGGGCGAGCTGAGCCCGCAGGTGGGCGACAAGGTGCTGGTGCCCACCGACGACGGCCCCGAGGTGGCCGAGTGCGTCTGGGCCGCCCAGTGGGTCGCCGAGGACACCGCCGGCTTCCCGAGGCTGGCCGGCCTGGCCCAGGAGGAGGACCTGCGCCGCGACGAGGCGCTGCGCCGCCGCAAGGCCGAGGCGAAGGTCGCCGCCAAGCGGCTGATCCGGGAGCACGGGCTGCCGATGAAGGTGGTGGCCGTCGACCACGTGCTCGGCGGAGGTGAAGGCGGCGGCGAACGAAGCACCATCTACTTCACCGCCCCGCACCGGGTGGACTTCCGGTCGCTGGTCCGCGACCTCGGCGCGACCCTGCACTGCCGGGTCGAGCTGCGCCAGCTCTCCGCCCGCGACTCGGCGCGGGTGCAGGGTGGCATCGGCTCCTGCGGCCGGGACCTGTGCTGCGCCACCTTCCTCACCGACTTCGAGCCGGTCACCATCCGGATGGCCAAGGACCAGGACCTGCCGCTCAACCCGCTGCGCATCTCGGGGGCGTGCGGCCGGCTCATGTGTTGCCTGAAGTATGAACATCCCCTGTATCAAAAATTTCAGGAGTCCGCGCCGGCGACCGGCGAGCGGGTCACCACACCGCAGGGCGGCGGTCGGGTGGTCGGGCACAGCGTGCCAAGAGACGCGGTGCTCGTGCGGCTCGACGCCGACGGCTCGCGCTCCATGTGCTCCCGCGCCGACGTCTGCGGCTCCCGCCGCGCCTACGACACCCGCAACCAGCCGAACCCGGAGAACACCGCGCCCTGACCCCCGCGCCTCACCACCCACGCCGCCAGGTAACGGTCTCCCCACTCCGCGTTGATCATGGAGTTGGCGGCGAAGTTGATCGCGGATTGCGCCGCTAACCTCATGATCAACGCGCTGGTCGCCGGGGACCGGGGTCAGCGGAGGGTTATGGGGGGTTCGGCTAGGTGGGGGGTTAGGGAGGGTTTGGGGGTTAGCCAGGAGGCTTGGGGGGACTGGTCGGGGTTGACCTGCCAGTCGCGGGCGACGCGGTCCACCGCGATCGGGTAGATCGTCAGGGTGCCGTCGGGGTCGATGCGGAGCCGGAGGAACGCCTTCGAGTCCTCGATGCCCTGGCCGGCGAAGAGCTCGTTGACGTTCACCCCGAACGCCCCCGCCACCAGCAGGTACGCGGCCACCAACTGGCTCGCCACCAGCCCGCTCACCGGCCCGTACAGCACCGCCGCGGCGACCACCGGCAGCGGCCACGGCCACTCCTGGAAGGGCAGCGCCAGCCAGCCCCAGGTGCCGGCGGCGGCCAGCCCGATGTGCGCCAGCCCGTGACCGACGCCGAGGATCCAGTGCCGGGCGTGCCGCTTGCCGCCGGAGCTGGGCGGCTTGGCGAAGAAGGCCGCGCCGAGCAGCGTCACCAGCAGCATCAGCACCAGCGGCAGGCTGAACAGCCGCTGCTCGGTGCCGCTGCGGTTCTCCACCACCCCCACCATGGCGAGCATCAGCAGCGTGTGCAGGGTGCCGAGCAGGGTGGTGAAGCCGGGGTTGCGCAACGGCAGCCGGGGGAAGATGCCCCAGGCGTAGCGCCGGGAGCGGGCCGCGTCCGGGTAACGGCCGGCCAGGTCGTACGGGCGGCTCGGGCTGGCCCGCCGGGCCAGGGTGTCCCGCGGCGGCACCTCGATTCGCTCCGGGAGCTTGTGCGTCGGGTAGAGGTACGCGCCGCCGCTGCCGCAGGTGATCAGTTGACGGTCCGGGCCGGCGTACCGGGCGTAGTGGTGCAGGTCGCCGGAGATGAGCAGCCGCACCTGCGCCCCGGTCGGCGCCACGATGGTCCGGATGAAGTAGTCGATCGAGTCGTACGCCGTGGGGTGGTCGACGGCCTTGACCCAGGTCGGGGCCGGCACGGCCACGATCACCCTGCTCTGCGGGCCCAGCTTCTCGGCCACCGTGTCGAAGTAGGTCAGCTGCGGGTCGTCCAGGTACGAGCCGGACTGGTCGTCGAGGCCGAGCAGCCACCAGTCGGCGGGCAACTCGACGGCGAAGTAGGACCGGGACTGCCCGGTCGCCCAGCCGCCGAAGTGCCGGTCCCGGGACCGGACGAAGAGCCGCAGGAAGGCGGTCAGCCCGTCGTACCAGTCGTGGTTGCCGGGCACCGCGAAGAGGGTGGGCCGCTCGGGCGGGGTGCCCGGCAGCGCGGCCTGGTAGGGCCCCTTGCAGCGGTCCTCGTACGCCTCGAAGGCGGCCGACGGGTAGACCTGGTCGCCCCCCATCACCAGGGTCTGCGCCCGGGGCAGCCGGTGCCCGTCCACCTCCAGCTCCGGCTGCGCGAGCAGGTACGCCACCGAGTAGGTGGCGTTGAAGCCGTCGCCCAGGTCGGCCACGTAGTCCAGCCAGAGCCCGCCGTCCGGCCCGACCTGCCGCTCGATCCGGGCCTCGAGCGAGTTCTGCAGCTCCCGCTTGTCCAGGTACGCCCCGAAGAGCATCGCCAGCAGCGTACGGATGCCGGTGCTGATCAGCAGGAACGGCGCGAGCCACGGCACCGGCTTGCGCGGGGTGAAGCCCAGCTCCAGCGGGTCGGTCGAGCGTGGCCGGCGGGCGGGCCGCCCGCCCGCCGCCTCGCTGCCGTGCGGGTCGTCCGGGGCGGGCACCGGGGGGTGATCGTCGGTCACCCGCCGCAGCGTAGTCCCGCCCGGCCGGCATCGCTGTCCGGCGAACGTACGGAACGTGCCGGGTGTCCCGGTCGCCCGGGCGGGGTGGGGCATCCCGTTCGGCCGGGGCCGGTCGGGTGCCGTACACTTGACGATCGTTGCCGCCTTAGCTCAGTCGGCTAGAGCGACGCACTCGTAATGCGTAGGTCGACGGTTCGATTCCGTCAGGCGGCTCGGCACAGAAGCCCAGGTCAACGGCCTGGGCTTCGCCGTTTCCCGAGGTCGACAACGCCGCCGCTGGCGGTGCCAGTCCGCGGGCCTGGTCGTCACCCTGACCGCGCTTGTCGAAGTCCGTCACCGGCTCCACACCCAGACACAGCGCACCGTGCGGGAAGACGTAGTCGAACGGAACCGGAACCTTGATCGTGTTCGGGACCATGCCCACTCCTCCTTGGTTACGTCGGCGTTTCACCGACACCGCATCGCTCGACATCGGCCGACACCAGTCTTGATCTTTGCAAGACAGAGTTCGGAGTGGGCCATCGGCGGCGCGCGCCTGGGTACGCGCGAGGTTGTCCACCTGCTGTAGCTTCTCCGACCATGAGGTGGGTTCGTCGGATTGCGCTGGCCGAGATCGTCTGGTGCGCGGGCCTGCTGGCAGCATCGACGCTGCTGGGAGGAATCCCGCTGCCCACACCCATCGTGATGTCGGCATTTCTGCTGGCGCTGCCGGTCCTTGGCGTCACAGTCTTCGCAGCCCGACGTCTCGAGATCAGAGAGACCGGCAGGGCGGCAACGAGCGGCTACTGGTTGTGGCGTCTGTTGCGCGAAACGATGCCAGGTTGGTTGCTCATCGCGAGCTTGCTGCTGTTCGTCGGCTTCTGGGTGGTCGGAGCTTTCTATATGGGTTCGAGTGTGAAGGAGCTGGGTGCCGGAACGTACGCCGTGCAAAACCATGGCCAGTGGACGGTCATCAGCAAGGCTCAGTACCTGCACTTGAAGGCGCAGCAGCAGCGAGGTTTTCTTTCGGTACCGGGGGGCTTATGCGTGGCCGCTGCCGTCCTCTCCACCGCCCTGCTTCGCCGAGAGGCGCGGCGCGAGGCGGTGCGTCCGAAATCGTAGGCCCCCGGGAGCAGGCTTCTGCGCGGCATCCCGGCCGGCGGGCCACTCGCGAGCCACAAGCCGGTGTCACCAGGGGTCGAACCAGGCCAACGGGGATCCGTGTCGACGAGGGGAACGCGTGCATCGACCCAATCTTGTGCGATTCTCAGGCTGGCGCTGCGGGCCGCCCCGACAGCGGGCGGTCCGCATCCAGTCCGCATGAGGCCCACGGACAGTGGGGGAGCGGTGAGAGATGTCGGAAGGCGTTTCCGCTGCTAGACCACCATGTGCCCAGGTCGGCGGGTCGCCCATTTTGATCTCGTAATGCGTAGGTCGATGGTTCGATTCCGTCAGGCGGCTCAGTGCAGAAGTCCAGGTCAACGGCCTGGGCTTCGCCGTTTCTCGAGTCGAGCACGCCGCCCGCCGGCGGTGCCGGTCGCAGCGGTCGCGGTGCCGAGGCGTCGACTCTCCACCGCTGATTCACATATGGCAGCCGGCAGAGAGAAAGCCTGCCCAGATCCAGGAGCCGGTGGTGCGAGCGAACCGGCAGGCCGTCATGCAGCAGACGACCTGAGGTCGGCCGGCTACCAGCGTTGTCGAGGTCTCGGTGCCCCGTACGTGGCTGTCCGGTTCCCGTACCCTCTCCGGATGGGATTAGATGATCTTCCGCGTGCTGAGTTCGCGTTTCCCGGGCCGTTGCGGGACAAACTGGTGAGCGCGATCCTGTCCGGCGCGAAGACCTCCACCACCGCGCTGCTGGTCGGATACGAACGCGCGAACGAGCCGCTGCCCGAAGTCGGACAACGATCGGCGGTGGTGGACTCCGCGGACCGGCTGGTGCACACCGTCTGAGCGGCGGACCGTTGGTCATCGCCTCCAGAACAGGAGGTGAGTGACTCCGCTGGCGCTCGGCACCGACTCCAGGTGGAAGCGGTCGAGCAGATCGGTGTGGCTGTCCCACAGCCGTTCACCTCGGCCGAGGTCGACGGGTGCGACGGCGATGTGCATGGTGTCGACCAGATCGGCCTCGATGAACTCGCGGATGGTGGCGACTCCACCACCGAGGCGTACGTCCCGACCGGCGGCGGCTTCCTTGGCACGGGCCAGCGCCTCGGCCGGGCTGGCGTTGAGGAAGTGGAACGTGGTGTCAGACAGGGTGAACGACGGGCGTTCGTAGTGGGTGAGGACGAAGACCGGGGTGTGGAACGGCGGGTTGTCTCCCCACCATCCCTGCCAATCGTGGTTCTCCCAGGGACCGCGCTGGGGGCCGAACTTGTTCCGACCCATGATCTCCGCGCCGATGTTGTGGTCGTGGTCGCGGGTCAGGTAGTCGTCCAGGCCGCGAGTGCCGCCGGGTTCGGTGCGGTACACGAAGCTGGCGGTAGCGGCGCGCCAGGAGAACAGGGGAGTCGGGTCGGCGTGGCCGAAGGGTCGCTCCAGGCTCTGCCCCTCGCCGGTACCGAACCCGTCCCGCGACACGTTGAAGCACTGCACCCTTAACAGCTGCGGCACGGATCCTCCTTGGGCAATCACCGAGCAATTCCGATTGCAACTTACAACCGGTAGGACCGTACTACACTGGTTGCATGTCGCAAGCAGTAAGGGTTGGGCGTCTACCCGTGCCCGACGGGAAGTCGGGGTGCCCGATCAATCTGACCGCCGAACTGTTGGGCGACCGATGGAGCCTGGTCGTGCTACGGGATGTCATGTTCGGCGGCCACCGGCACTTTCGTGAGCTACTCACGAATTCGATCGAAGGCATCGCTTCGAACATCCTCGCCAGCCGTCTGTCGAAGCTCGTGGACGCGGGCCTGCTCAGTCGGCACGACGACCCGAGCCACCGACAGAAGATCGACTATCGCCTCACCGAGGCGGCGATCGAACTCGTTCCGGTCATGGCGCAGCTCGGCGCCTGGGGCTCCCGATGGCTCCCCACATCACCCGAGCTGTCGATCCGCGCCGAGCTTCTCGCCGCCGGCGGTCCCGACATGTGGCAGCGGTTCATGGACGAACTCCGCGCCACCCACCTCGAGGGCCATCCGCAACGTGCCGACGGCGTCCTCGCCGAGCTCGCCCTGGCCTATGAGCGCGCTGCGGCTAAGGCTGACCGGCCTCGGTAGCGCGCGGGCCCGCAGCAGGTCCCATCCCGCCGGCGACCGCCTCGTCCAGATCGCCGGTTACCGGCCGTCGGGGCACTCGAGGGACAGCACGCCGTCGGCCGCCGTGAGCCTGCAGTCCGCCATCCGCCCGTCGGGAAACTTCACCTCGATCCGGTCCGACCCTTCGTCGGGCACGAACCAGTACCGCACGATCTCGACCCCGTACGCGTTCTCGACGGCCGTGATGGTCCGCTCCTCGATCTGCCGCGTCTGCGCCGACCACGCCGCGCCGAGTTCGTCGTGGCGGGCATGCGCCGCGCGGTCGGCGAGGTACGCGACCCCGCCGGCGGTCACCGCCACGAGCACGGGCACCACGAGAAGCACGGCCGGGAACCGACCGTGCTTCCGAATGACGCCCGGCGCCCCGAGACAGAACCACACGAAGACGACCATCGACACGACCGCGACGACGAGCCCGGCCACGGTGAGCGCCGGCACCGCGTAGTCCGGGACGAGCGGCGGGTACACGGGAGCGGGAACCATCGGTCCTCCTGGTCGGCGACGCCGTGACGCTACCGGGCCCGGCCGGTTCCCATCACTCCCGACCGTGTCCGGCCGGACCGTGCTCGTACCGCTGTCCTGACGGGCGCGGGCCGCCGATCCGGCGGCCGGCGGCGGTGGTGGACGGGACGACCGACACCTACCATGAGCCGATGATCGAGCAGAGCCGACGACGCGTCCCGGTGCCGGTGGCCGTGGCCGCCGTCGCGATACTGCTCGCGGCCACCGCGATCCTGCTGGGGGCGATGTCGTCGACCGGTCCGTCCACCGTGGTCGGGTTGGTGGTGGGGCTGCTCGTCCTGGCCCTGGCGTACGGCCTGTGGCGCGGCAGCGGTCGGGCTCGGTTCTGGACGACCGTCTTCGCGACCGCCGGCGCCGTGTACGCCGTCGTGCCGTTCACCGGGCTCGGTGTGACGACGCTGCTCCAGATCGTCGTCGCGGCACTGGTCGTCGTCCTGCTGCTGGTGCCCGCGTCGTCCCGGCGGTGGTTCCATGACCTGCCGGTGACCGAATAGCAGCCGGTTCGTCGACGAGGAGGCGTCCGATGTTCCGAACCCCTCAGGTCATCCTGTTCAGCGAGGACGTCCCGCGCGCAGCGGCGTTCTACTCGCGGCTCGGGTTCACCGAGACCTTCCGGGTGCCGGCCGAGGGCGAGCCGATCCATGTCGACCTGGTGCTCGACGGCTACAAGGTCGGTATCGCGTCGGTCGCGTCCACCCGGGACGACCACGGCTTGGACCCGGTGCCGGAGGGCCAGCGGGCCGCGGTGATCCTGTGGACCGACGACGCCGCCGCTGCGTACGCGGAGCTGACCGCCGGCGGCGCTCCGGCCCTGGCCGCCCCGCACACCTGGCTCGACCGGCTCCTGATCGCCTGGACCGCCGACCCGGACGGCAACCCGATCCAGCTCGTCCAGCACCTTCGCTAGCTGTGCTGCCCGGGGATGTCGATTGATGCGGCGGGATGGCTTGCTAGATGCGGGAGCGGTGGCTGGCGACGCGGGCGCGTGAGGAACAGGTGGTGGAGCAGTAGCGGCGGGGGCGTCCAGGGCTGTGCGTGGGGTAGACGCGGTCGCACCCCGGTGCCTGGCAGACGCCCAGGGGTGGCTGCTGGGTCTCGGTGACAAGGATGGCCAGGGCCATCGCCGAGGAGGCGGTGAACCACTCGCCCCAGTCGGCGTCATCGCTGGTGTCGACGTGCAGGTGCCAGGGGGTGTCCTGATGTGCCGTCAGCCGCGGTGGCCGGCAGGCGGCGAGTACCTCGTTCAGTCGCGCGCAGGCCTCTTCGAGTGAGCTGGCCCGGGCAACTGGGCGAAGGCGGGCGGCGGCGTCACGCAGTTGGCGAGTCTCGTCGGGCGTCAACGACGAGACCTCTTCCCCGTGGGCCTCAAGGGCGGCGCACAGGCTTGCGTCATCAGTGTCGGCCGCGTTGATCACGTCAGCGCAGCGCCGTACCGCGGCTTCCGCCCCCGCCTTGAACATCGCCATGCCGCCAGTCTATGTAACGTAATCGGAGTGATAAAGCGTTACGCTGTCATGGCTCCGCTCGGTGCCCTCCTGGCGCGCACCGGGGACGAGATGGCCGGCACCGCGATCCTCCTGTTCGCCTACGGCGATTCCTACCCCGATGAGGGCGCCGCCGTGTTCGGGCTCCTCGCCGTCGCCGCAGCGGTGGGCGGTCCTCTGCTCGGGGTCTGGTTGGACCGAGCTCGGTCCAACGGCCCCCTGGCCCTGTCCCTGGCATCGTTCACGGTCGGGCTCGCGGCGGTTGGGGGCGCGCTGTATCACCGGCAAGGGGGACTGGCCATGGTGTTCGCAGTCATGGCCGGTCTCTTCGGACCGACCGTCGCGGGCGGCTGGTCGGCGTCGCTCACCGACCCCGATGCTGCTCGGGCGCAGCGGTTGGCCGTCTTCGACGCGAGCTCCTACAGCCTCGCCGGGTTGGTCAGCCCGGCCCTCGCCGGTGCCGCGTATGCGATCGCGGGGTCGAACGCACCGCTGGTCCTGACCCTTCTCCTACTCGGGGCGGGCACCGCGTGCGCGCCCTTCGCACGCGTCCTTCGGCAAGCGGACCCCAACGAGGAGACCCGTCCGCCTCATCCGCTGGCTGACCTGCGCCGAGGCATCACCGCGATCACACACCAGCCCAGGCTGCGGGCCGCGACCGGGTCATCATGCGTGGCCTGCTTCGGCTTCGGCCTGTTCGCTGTCCTCGTCCCCGCGATCGGGCAGGAGCAATTCGGCAGTCCCGCCGCCGGGGCGATCCTGCTGGCCGTCCTGGCCGCAGCGGCTCTGGCATCGAACGCTCTCCTCGATCGACGTGGAGCGCTACAGCGTCCGGGACGAGTCCTGACCTGGGCCACTGTGCTGGTCGGACTCGGCATCGCGATCGCTGCGGCCGGGCACCCGGTCACCGCGATCCTTGCAGCCGTTGTCATCGGCGCGGGTGACGGACCCCAGCTCGCCGGGCTGATCCAGATCCGCCACCAAGAGGCATCCACCCACCTGCGCACCCAGGTCTTCACGACCGGAGCCAGCCTCAAGATCACCGCCTCAGGCGTCGGCGCGCTGGCAGCGGCCCCCCTCATGCACACCGGCCTGACCGTCGCACTCCTCACGGCTGCCGCCGCTCACCTCATCGCGGCCTACATCGCCAGCAACGCCGGCGACCACTCGGGCGGCGATGCCTGATGTCGCACCCGAATGCCACAGACGAACGGGGAGATCCACGTCAGCGGAACGAACCGACGACCGCCGCCGTGGCTACGATCGTGGACGGCACGTCCAGGACGCTCGATGGGGGCCGGATGCGGGTCGATCAACTGTGGCGGTATCCGGTGAAGTCGGTGGGCGGCGAGCCCCTCGCCTCCGCCGCCGTCGGCGCGTACGGCATCGAAGGCGACCGGATCGTCGCCGTGCACGACGAGCGGGACGAGGTCACCTGGGCCGGTGCGGTCCCGGGGCTCATGCGGGTGCGGGCCGTCGCGGTGGGCGCGGACGTGGCCGAGCTGATCCTGCCGGACGGCAAGCGGTTCCGCTCCGACGCGCCCGACGCCGACACCCGGCTCAGCGCCGCGGTCAACGCCAAGGTCACCCTGGCCGGGCACCGACCGGACCAGCCGGACGCCGCGCTGCACGTCCTGACCACCACCTCGCTACGCAGCCTCGACCGGGCGCTGCCCGACAGCGCGATCGACGCCACCAGGTTCCGGCCCAACCTGGTGCTGGACGACGTGCCCGGGACCGGTTTCCCCGAGCACGACTGGCTCGGCCGCCGGCTGGCGATCGGCGCGCTGCGGCTGCGGTTCACCGAGGGCTGCGACCGGTGCGTGATGATCACCAAGGAGACCCCGAGCGTCCCGCACGACCGCGCGGTGCTGCGCTGGGTCGCCCGCGAACTCGGCAACACCCTCGGCGTGTACGCCGCCGTCGAGTCACCCGGTCCCGTTCGCGTCGGCGACGAGGCCCGCTGGCTCGACTGAACGTGGGGTCGGCCCGCACCGGGTCGCGCCCGGCAGTCGAGCGCGGACGGCGGCCCGACCGGGACCGGCCGCCCGTGCGGCGGCGGGTCAGCAGTCGTAGTTGTGCTCCCGCAGCAACTGTCGCACCTTGTCGGGGCCCGGGCTGTTGCCTCCCCAACCCTCGACGTCGGTGTCGTTGACCTC
Organism: Micromonospora echinaurantiaca; assembly: GCF_900090235.1. Taxonomy (NCBI): domain Bacteria; kingdom Bacillati; phylum Actinomycetota; class Actinomycetes; order Micromonosporales; family Micromonosporaceae; genus Micromonospora; species Micromonospora echinaurantiaca. The sequence continues at coordinate 6,845,483 of NZ_LT607750.1, forward strand.
CTCGATGTTCCAGTGGTCGCCCCGGAGGGAGTCCGAGTTGTACGCGGGGTGCCGGAGGGTGACCTCGCAGCTCGTCGGGTCCGCGTCGGTGTTCACGGTCCACGTGAAGACGTAGGCGACGGTGCTCTTGCGCTTCCGGTTCTTCCGCATGGAGGTCTTCGTCTCGGCGGAGACCCGCACCGAGTCGAACCCGGCCTTGGTCAGTTTGTTCGCGTAGTCCTTCCCAGCGTCACCGTCGCTGCCGCAACCGGCGAGGGCCACCAGGGCCATCGCGACCGGCACCGCCACCGGGACGTACTTCCTGCTTCTCACACGGCCTCCTGCGTCGCTCTGGCGAGGGGTCCGCGGGATGGGCCGACCGAGTGCCCCCGACCGCGGCGCCATCAAGGTAGAAGGCCCCGGCAACCGGTGCGGTCACCAGCACCGCCGAGGGAACGGTGGCGATGCGATGCGCCTGCTCGGGTAGCCGCTGCCGCTCGAGGCCAGCGCCATCGCTCGTGCTGAGCGGCCTGCGTCGTGGCCGGCCGCGGCCCTTCCCGAGCCGCTGCGCCGTCGGCTCGGGTCAGGTCGCCTGCTCGGGCAGGTCGCGTAGCCGGCGGACGGGGGAGAAGAGCACCCAGAGCACCCCGGTCAGCGCGCCGGCCGTGGCGATCCAGAGCGCCTCGCGTACCCCGAGGGCGGTGCCGAGCGCGCCGCCGAGCAGCGCGCCGATCGGCCGGATGCCGTAGTTGACGGTCCGCCGGGCCCCGGTCACCCGGGCCAGCATCGCGTCCGGGGTGAGCGCGGTCTGCACCGAGCCGGCGACGATGTCGAGCAGCATCACCCCGACGGCACAGAGGAACTCCGCGGCGAAGAGCATGCCGAGCACCAGCGGCGTGGGGCCACCCGCGAGCGGCACGAGCAGCAGCGGCGCGGGGAAGAGCACGAAGCCGGTCACCAGCATCGGCCCGATGCCGAAGCGCCGGGTCAGCCGACCGGTGACCGCCGCCCCGCACAGCCCGCCGACCGCGCCCGCGCCGAGCACCAGGCCGAGCATGCCCGGCGACAGGCCCAGCTGCCGGGTGGCGTAGAGCACGAACAGCGCGGCGAACATGAAGTTGAACAGGTTGACAGTGGTGGTGCCGAGCAGGATCGCGCGCATCATCGGCACCCGGGCGAGGAAGCTCAGCCCGGCGCCGATCCCCAGGCCGCCGCCGCGCGCCGGCGCCGGCTCCGTCGGCCGGATCCGCGCCAGGAAGTACGCGGACACGAGGTACGACAGCGCGTCGGCGAGCAGGGCGATCGGCGCGGTGAGCACCTGCACCAGCACACCGCCGATGCTCGGCCCGGCGACCAGGGACATCGCCCGGCTGCCGTTGATCAGCGTGTTCGCGTCGACGTAGTCGCGTCGCTGCACCAGCGACACGAAGAGCGGCCCGCGGGCCACCTCGAAGAGCACGGCGAGCGTGCCGATCCCGAAGGCGACGAGATAGAGCTGCGGCAGGGCGAGCAGGTCGAGCAGGTACGCCACCGGCACGGTGGCGAGCAGCAGCGCCCGGCCGAGGTCGGTGAGGATCATGACCCGCCGCTTGTGCGGGTACCCGTCGACCCAGGCGCCGGCGAGCAGCGAGAAGAGCAGGTTCGGGGCGAGCAGGGCGGCGGTGAGGTAGCCCATCTCGGCGGGCCCGGCGCCGGTGCCGAGCACGGCCAGCAGCGGCAGCGCCAGGGTGGAGATCTCGTCCCCGAAGTACGACACGGTCTGCGCCGACCAGTAGCGGCGGAACGCCCGCTCGCGCAGCAGCCGGGGCAGGTAGGGCAGCCTGCCACGGCGGGCCGGGCCGGCGGGCGGAGCCGCGACCGGGGCGCCGGTGCCGCTCATCGCGGGCCGCCGTCGTCGCTCCGGTCGGTGGAGGTGGCGGTCGGCTCCGGCTCGACGGCCGCGCCCGGCTTCGGTTTCGCCGCGGCGGCGACCCGCTTCCGGGTCGACTCGGTGGGCGGCTTCGGCCTCGGCTCGGCGGAGGCAGACGCCGGTGCCGGCTCGGCGGAGGTCGGCTCCGGTTCGGCGGGGGCCGGGTCGGGCAGCAGCGCGAGCTGGATCAGGCTGACCTTGCGGCTGCCGGCGGGCCGCCGGCCCGGATCGGTGAGCCGGTCCTCGTACTCGGCGAGCAGGGCGTCGATCCGGCGGGTCAGCTCGCCCAGCTCGTCGGGGGTGAGGTGCAGCGTCATGTCGCTGAACCCGGTGACCGCCCGCCAGGCCGTCGGCTCGTCGGCCCGCCGGGCGAGGAACTCCTCGGCGCGCCGGGTGTACTGGGCCAGCTGCGTGGCCGTCAGTTCGTCGGTGGCGGCGCGCAGCACCGGGTCGTCGGAGGCGTCGTCCCACGAGGTGACCTGTGCGGTGGCCCGCCACGGGCGCTCCCGGGCGTCGGCGCCGGGCACCCGCTCGGCGAGCCCGTACTTGGCCAGCTGGCGCAGGTGGAACGAGCAGCTCGGCACGCTCTCGCCGAGCCGGGCGGCGGCCTGGGTGGCGGTCATCGGGCCGTGCTGACGAAGCAGGCCGACGAGGGTCATCCGCAGCGGGTGGGCGTACCCGCGCAGGGCGGTCGGGTCGGTCAGCTTCACCCGGGACAACGACATACGCTAAAGCTATCTTTATAAAGATGTCTTTAGCAATCACGCACGCGGCACCTGCAGGAGGCGCAGCGACGGGGAGCGGCGGCGCCGGCCGCATCCGGGACGGCGCGGCCGGCGCGTCGAAGGTCAGGCGTAGATGCTCTTGACGTAGTCCGGGCCGTAGTGGCGTTCCAGGTCGGCGAGGTCCGCAGCCGGGTACTCCACCTCCTTGACCAGCCGGGCCCGGGACGGCAGCGCGTCCGGCTGCCAGGTCTCCGGCCGCCACAGCTCGGACCGGAGGAACGCCTTCGCGCAGTGGTAGAAGATCTGCTCGATCTCCACCACCACGGCGAGCACCGGCCGGTGCCCCTTGACCACCATGTCGTCGAACCAGGGCGCGTCACGCACCAGCCGGGCCCGGCCGTTGATCCGCAGCGTGTCGGTCCGGCCGGGGATCAGGAAGATCAGCCCGACGTGCGGGTTCTCCAGGATGTTGCGGTAGCCGTCCGCCCGCCGGTTGCCCGGCCGCTCCGGGATGGCGATGGTCCGGTCGTCCAGCACCAGGGCGAACCCGGGCGGGTCGCCCTTCGGCGAGACGTCGCAGCTGCCGTCCGCGCCGGCCGTGGCCACGAGGCAGTACGGCGAGGCCGCCAACCACTGCCGGTCGCGTTCGTGCAGGCTGGTCCGCTCCTTGCCCTCCGCCCGCGCGGTCGGTGTGCCGAGCAGCTCGCGCAGTTCCTCCGCCGAAGTGATCTCCACCAGCACGTCGTCCTCCCCGTCGTCGACCCCCGTGGCGGCCCGGTCCCGGACGCGCCGTCGGTTACAGCCTAGGCAGCGGCTCGGCGCGAGGTTTGCCCCGAGGTGTCGGGGGTACCGCCTCAGCACACTCGCCGGCGGACAGTGGAGGCCCGGAGATGGAGAGCCGACTCAAGGTGCTGGGCCACCCCGTGCACCCGATGCTGGTCATGTTCCCGGTCGCCCTGCTGGTCACCGCGGTCCTCTTCGACGTGGTCGACACCGTCGGCGGCCCGGACTTCCTCGGCGAGGTGGCGTACTGGAACATCGCCGTCGGGTTGATCGGTGGCCTGCTCGCCGCGGCGGCCGGCGCGTTCGACCTGCTGGCGATCCCGACCGGTACCCGGGCCAAGCGGGTGGCGCTCACCCACGCCGCCGCCAACGTCGCGGTGATCCTGCTCTTCGCCGCGATCTGGGTGGTCCGGCTCAACGCCGACTCCCGGGCCGCCGGTGGCGCGCTGATCGCGATCGAGGTGGTCGCCGTGGCGATCCTCGGCATCAGCGCCTGGCTCGGTGGCGAACTGGTCGACCGGCTCGGCGTCGGCGTCGACCGGGACGCCGACCTGAACGCGCCCAGCTCGCTGCGGTCCCCGGCGTCCACCCGGGTCGGCGAGGCGCGATGAGCGGGCACGACGGACGGATCAGCAGGCACGGCGCGGCCGGGCGGCAGGCCGTGGCCGACCGAGGGGAGGCGTTGGCATGAGCGAGCGTGAGCGAGCATGAGTGAACAGGGCGGCGGGTTCGGCCGCGGCTGGCGGGGACGGCAGCAGGGCTGGGACCCGATGGGCGAGCTGCAGTCGCTCCGCACCGAGCTGCGGCGACTGGTCGGCGGTCGGTCCGGCCCGCCGGAGGTCGAGCTGGCCGAGACCGACGACGGCTGGGAGGTCGTCGTGCGGCTGCCCGGAGTGGCGCCGGAGGAGGTGGCCGTGGAGCTGGACGACCGGGAACTCTGCGTCCGCGCCCGCACCGAGGCCGAGGTGAACGCCGACCACGGCATCCCCGGCGGCTTCGAGACCCGGGGCTTCGAGTACCGCGTCGACCTGCCCTCCCGGGTGGACCCCGACGCCATCGACGCGGTGATGGACCACGGCCTGCTGCGGGTGCGGCTGCCCCGGGCCGCCCGGCCGGCGCCGCGCACCATCACCGTCGGCCGCACCGGCTTCCGCGCCGACAGCGGCGGTACGCCGATCGACCCGGCCGCGGACCGGGAGCTGCACCGCCCGGACACCGCCGCCGGCGGGCTCGACCGGCCGTAACGGGGGCCGCGTGGTCACCCCGGCCCTGCTCGGCCCGACCGCCGAGCCCGTGCCCGACGTCGAGCGGATCGCCGTGCTGCGGGCCAACGCGCTCGGTGACTTCCTCTTCGTGCTGCCGGCGCTGGACGCGCTGCGGTCCGCGTACCCGGAGGCGGAGATCGTGCTGCTCGGCGCGCCGTGGCACGCGAAGCTCTGGCGCGACCGCCCCGGCCCGGTGGACCGGGTGCTGGTGGTGCCCCCGGCCCCCGGGATCCGCGGTCCCGAGCCGGGCGAGCCGGAGTCCGGGCTGGACGACTTTCTCGCCGCGGCCCGCAAGGAGCGCTTCGACCTCGCGTTGCAGGTGCACGGCGGCGGCGCCAACTCCAACCCGCTGGTCAGCCGGCTCGGCGCCCGGGTCACCGCCGGGCTGCGGACCGAGGGGGCGGCGCCGCTGGACCGCTGGATCCGGTACGTCTACTACCAGCACGAGGTGATCCGCTACCTGGAGGTGGCGGCGCTGGTCGGCGCCCCGGCCACCACCATCGTGCCCACCCTGGCCGTCACCGACGCCGACCGGGCCGAGGCGGCCGAGGTGCTCGGCCCACCGGAGCGACCCCGGGTGGCGCTGCACCCGGGTGCCACCGACACCCGCCGGCGCTGGCCGGCCGAACGGTTCGCCGAGGTTGCCCGGGAACTGGTCGGTGACGGGTACGAGGTGCTGGTCACCGGGACCGCCGCCGAGCAGGACGTGGTGGACCGGGTGGTGGCGGCGGCCGGGGTGCCGCTGCGGCCGCAGGTGGGCACGCTCAGCCTGGGCGGGCTGACCGGCTGCTACGCCGGCTGCGAGCTGGTCGTGTCGAACGACACCGGGCCGGTGCACCTGGCCGCCGCGGTGGCCACCGCCACGGTCGGCATCTTCTGGGTCGGCAACCTGATCAACGTGGCGAACCCGCTGCGCGGCCGGCACCGGCCGATCAGTTCCTGGACGGTGCACTGCCCGGTCTGCGGGGTGGACTGCACGCCCGGCATCTACCCGCACCGGCCCGGCGACGGCGAGTGCCCGCACCGCGACTCGTTCGTCACCGACGTGCCGACCGTCGAGGTGCTGGAGGCCGCCCGCGAGCTGCTGCGCCCGGAACCCGGCGCGCCCTGACCCGCCGGTGCCCTGTGGTCAGGCCGGCTGGGCGTCGGTCTCGGCGAGGACGACCTCCCACGCCTCCACGTCCCGCTCGGTGACCGTGGTGGGTGACTCCAGGTGGTACGCCCCGCTGGGCAGGACGCCCGCGCCGCCGTGCCGGGCCAGCACGGCGAGCTGCGCCGCGACGTCCTCGCCCTGGTGCTTCTCCTGCACCCGCCGCCAGAAGTCGAAGCCGCCCGAGTCGATCAGCTTCGCCCGGTCGTAGAGCACGCAACCGCCGATCCAGGAGACCTTGTACGCCCGCCACGCCCCCGGCGGCAGGTCCAGCTTGCCGGTGACGTGCAGCAGGTTCGCCGCCGGGTGGATCTGCGCCCGGTCCCACTCCGGGGTGCCGGGACGGATCCGCTCCGGGGTGGGCGGGCCGATCCACTCCTCGTAGTGCCGGTGCGTCTCCGGCCGGACATCGTCGAGGTAGGAGAGGCCGTGCACCGCGTTGCCGACGAAACCGCAGCCCAGCTCGCCGATCGCGGTGACCAGCCGGTGCAGGGTGCCCGGCTCCAGCCAGACGTCGTCGTCGAGGCAGAGCACGTACCGGGCGGTCGAGGCGGACAGCAGGTAGGCCCGGTGCTCGGCCAGGCCGCGCCGGGGCAGCCGGCGGGTCAGCAGCACCGGGTGGCCCCGGTGCCGCAGCGCCCGGACCATGGTGGCCGCCGCCGGGTGGGTGAACGCGGGATCGTCGTCGGACTGGTCGCTGACCACCACCCCGAACCCCGGCACGCCCTCCTGGGCGGCCAGCCCGGAGAGGGTGACCGCCAGCTCGGCCGGCCGGTTGCGGGTCGGGATCAGCACGTCGAGCACGCGGTCGGCGCGGAACCCGTCGGCCGAGCCCGGGTCGAGCGGCCGGTTCACGACCGCTTGCTCGTCAGCGACGGGTCGGTTTCGCGGTCCTGGCTGTGCGCCCGGATCCGGTCGATGATCGCCGAGGTGGACCGGTCCGGCACGTAGCCGAGGGTGCGGACCTGGCCGCCGAGCCGCCGCACCAGCGGGGCCTCCGGCACCAGCTCCGGCGGGTAATCGCCGCCCTTGACGTAGACGTCGGGGCGGACCGACTCGATCAGCGAGGCCGGGGAGTCCTCCTCGAAGACCACCACGTGGTCCACGCAGGACAGCGCGGCGAGCAGCGCGATCCGGTCCTCCACCGGGTTCACCGGCCGGTCCGCGCCCTTGAGCCGGCGTACGCTGCCGTCGGAGTTGACCGCCACCACCAGCAGGTCGCCGAGGGCCCGGGCCTGCTCCAGGTAGCGCACGTGGCCGCGGTGCAACACGTCGAAGCAGCCGTTGGTGAACACGATCGAGCGGCCGGCGGCGCGGTGCTCGGCGGCGATGGTGGTCAGCTCGTCGGCGCCGACCAGTGCCGGGTGCCCGGTGTCGGCCGGCACGTCCAGCGCGTTGAGCAGGTCCTCCCGGCCGCACACGCAGGTGCCGGTGTCCGAGACGGTGATGGTGGCGGCGAGCTGGGCCAGTTGGGCGGCGGTCGACAGCGGCGCGTCGGCGGCCAGGGCCAGCGTCATCGCGGCCAGGTACGCGTCCCCCGCGCCGACCGCGTGGCTGGCCGGCACCGGGGTGCTGTGGCTGCGCCGGGGTTCGCCGTCGGCCCCGCCGACCACCGCCCCCTCGGTGTCCAGGGTCACCGCCACCACGTCCGCGCCGGTGTGCGCGCGCAACTCGGCCAGGCGCGACTCGGCCAGCACCGCCCGGTCGACCCCCTCGCCGGCCGTGGCGTTCACGGTCACCCCGGTGCCGGTCACGCTGAGCCCGTCCCCGGTCATCGCCACCCGGCCCTCGCCGGGTGTCGGCTCCCCGGTCGGCCCCAGCCCGGCGGCCAGGCCGACCGCCTCGTCCGGGCGGTCCGGTACCGGGCTGTCGGGCAGGCCGGCCCCGCCGGGCGCGGCCCCGACGGTCAGCTCGGAGGGGCCCTCCGCCGGGTCCCCGTCCGGATGGTCCAGGTGCAGCGCGGTGCCGCGGGACCGGGTGCCGGCGGCCCGGGCGAGCAGCCGGGTGGCCTCGGCGAAACTCGGCGTCACCACGGTCGGCGCGAGGCCCCGCCAGTCGGCGAGGTCGTGCGCGTCCAGCGCCACGGTGGCGTACCGGTCGCGGTTGGCGACCAGCCAGGCGCGTACCGGCGCGGGCAGCGCGCCCAGCGCGTAGTCGCAGACCACCAGGGTCGGCGCTACGCCACCGGCGGCCGCGCGCAGCTCCTCGGTGGCGCAGTCCAGCGCGGTGAGCAGCCGGGCCACCCCGTCGTCGGTGAGCGGGTCGTCCGGGTCGCCGGAGTCCTCCCGCAGCAGGATCTGGTTGCCGGCCAGCATCCGCCGCTTCACCGGCGTGGGCCGGCCCGGCTGGTTGACCGTACGGTCCCAGACGCCGGCCCGGTCGAGACAGTCGTGCAGTTCGTCGCCGGCGACGTCGGCGCCGATCGGGGCGACCAGCACGGCCCGGCCGCCCAGCGCGGCGATGTTCACCGCGGTGTTCGCGGCCCCGCCGGCCGCGGAGATCCGCCGGCGCAGGGTGAGGACCGGGGCGGGTGCCTCCCGGCAGAGCCGGTCGGACTCGGCGAACCGCCATTCGTCGAGCATGGCGTCGCCGATCACCAGGACGGGACGACCCGACCAGCTCTCCACGACGGTGGCGAGCCGGCGCTGTTCCGCTGCTGCTCCTGCCATGCCCTTCGGGGTCCCCCCGGTCCGGCGGGTCAAACCTGCGGGGCCCCCGGGCCGCGCGCCGCACCGGCGCGGCTCGGCCGATCGACGGCCGTCAGCGGCGTGGGTGACCGCGAACTCACCGGCCGACGGTGGTCCGACGGTTTCGGGCACCTCGGTGCGGGAAGGGATTTCGGGTACCCCGGAAAGGAGAAGCACCCAGATGGCAGCGACGACACTTCAGGGCAAGCGGATCGCCTTCCTGGCCGCCGACGGCGTGGAGGAGGTCGAGTACGTCCAGCCCCGCGAGGCGGTCGAGCGGGCCGGCGCGACGGTCGAGCTGGTCTCGCTGAAGCCCGGCTCGATCCAGTCCTTCAACCACCTGGACCAGTCGAAGACGTACGACGTCGACGTGGCCGCGGCCGACGCGGACGCCGGCGGGTACGACGGGCTGGTGCTGCCCGGTGGTGTGGCGAACCCGGACTTCCTGCGGACCGATCCGGACGCGGTGCGGTTCGTGCAGGCGTTCTTCGAGGCCGGCAAGCCGGTGGCGGTGATCTGCCACGGGCCGTGGACGCTGATCGAGGCGGACGTGGTGCGCGGCCGCCGGATCACCTCCTGGCCCAGCCTCCGCACCGACCTGACCAACG